>NZ_JBHFJG010000011.1:93350-125061 GCF_057559155.1 Rhizobium moroccans
CCCGGCGCGCGACCGAGCAGGACCGCAAGATGGCGGCGCTGCTCGGCGTGGATGTCGACCGGACAATCTCCATCACCTTCATCATGGGTGCGGCGCTCGCAGCCGTGGCCGGCACCATGTACCTCATGTATTACGGGGTGGCCTCGTTCAACGACGGATTCATTCCGGGCGTCAAGGCCTTTACTGCGGCCGTCCTCGGCGGCATCGGCTCGCTTCCGGGCGCCGTTCTCGGCGGGCTGCTGATCGGCCTCATCGAGTCCCTGTGGTCGGCCTATTTCACCATCGCCTACAAGGACGTCGCGACCTTCGCCATCCTCGCCTTCGTGCTGATCTTCAAGCCGACCGGCATTCTTGGCCGTCCGGAAGTGGAGAAAGTCTGACATGACGAATTCTCCCGAAACCGGAACCCCCGGCCTGATGGCCAAGGCCGTCAAGGAAGGCATCTTCGCCGGCCTTCTCGCACTCGGCATGTTCATCCTGTTCGTCGGCATCGAGACCTACCAGGACATCAGCAACGCGCTGGTGTGGCGCACCCGCTGGGGACTGCTCGCGATCTTCGTCGCGGTCGCTGCGATCGGCCGCTTCCTGGTGGTCGGCTTCATCAAGCCGCATATCGACCGCCGCAAGCTCGCCAAGGCGAAGAGCGGGGTCCTGGAAATCTCCGAGGAAAAGGGGTTCTTCCGCCAGCACTTCCTCAAGATCGCGCTCGTCGGTCTCGTGCTCTATCCGGTCGCAGCTGTCATGCTCGCCGGAACTCAAGGGTCGCTGAAATATGTCGACAATTTCGGCATCCAGATCCTCATCTATGTGATGCTCGCCTGGGGGCTGAACATCGTGGTCGGCCTCGCCGGCCTGCTGGACCTCGGCTACGTGGCCTTCTACGCGGTCGGCGCCTATTCCTACGCGCTGCTGTCGGAGCATTTCGGCCTGTCGTTCTGGATACTCCTGCCGCTCGCCGGCATCCTGTCGGCCATGTGGGGCATCATCCTTGGCTTTCCGGTTCTGAGGCTCCGGGGCGATTACCTTGCGATCGTGACTCTCGCCTTCGGTGAGATCATCCGTCTCGTGCTCATCAACTGGACGGACGTGACCAAGGGCACGTTCGGCATTTCCGGCATCCCGAAGGCCAGCGTCTTCGGCATCTGGTCCTTCGATGTCGGGGCGGCCAACAACTTCACCAAAGCCTTCGGTCTGCCGATGTCGTCGGCCTATTACAAGATCTTCCTTTTCTACGTGATCCTGGCACTCTGCCTGCTGACGGCCTATGTGACGATCCGGCTGCGCCGGATGCCGATCGGCCGCGCATGGGAAGCGCTGCGGGAAGACGAGATCGCCTGCCGTTCGCTCGGCATCAATACGGTGACGACCAAGCTGACGGCCTTTGCGATCGGCGCCATGTTCGGCGGCTTCGCGGGCTCCTTCTTCGCCACGCGCCAGGGCTTCGTCTCGCCGGAAAGCTTCGTCTTCCTGGAATCGGCCGTCATCCTGGCGATCGTCGTCCTCGGTGGAATGGGCTCTCTCACCGGCATCGCGATCGCCGCGGTGGTCATGGTCGGTGGCACGGAACTGCTGCGCGAAATGTCGTTCCTGAAGCTCGTCTTCGGGCCTGACTTCACGCCCGAGCTCTACCGCATGCTGCTCTTCGGTCTGGCGATGATCATCGTGATGCTGTTCAAGCCTCGCGGCTTCGTCGGCAGTAGAGAACCGACGGCCTTCCTCAAGGAACGAAAGGCCATTGCCGGCAGCTTCACCAAGGAGGGTCACGGCTGATGACCCCCCAAGTGGATACCCAGACGAATACGATGACTTCCACGATGACTGGCGATACCATCCTTAAGGTCGAGCATCTGTCGATGAAGTTCGGCGGCCTGATGGCCATCAACGACTTCTCGTTCGAAGCGCGGCGCGGCGAGATCACCGCGCTGATCGGTCCCAACGGCGCCGGCAAGACGACCGTCTTCAACTGCATCACCGGCTTTTACAAGCCGACCATGGGCATGGTCACTCTCATCCAGAGGGACGGCGTCTCGCACCTCCTGGAGCGGCTGCGGGATTTCGAAATCACCAAGATCGCCAAGGTGGCGCGAACCTTCCAGAACATCAGGCTGTTTTCCGGTCTTACGGTTCTGGAAAACCTGCTGGTGGCGCAGCACAACGCGCTGATGAAGGCTTCGGGCTACACGATCCTCGGGCTGCTCGGCCTTCCGGCCTACAAAAACGCTTCCAAGGCGGCGATCGAGAAGGCCAGGTACTGGCTGGAAAAGGCCGAATTGATCGACAGAGCCGACGATCCGGCCGGCGATCTGCCCTACGGCGCCCAGCGACGGCTGGAAATCGCCCGCGCCATGTGCACCGGCCCCGAGCTTCTCTGCCTGGACGAGCCGGCAGCCGGCCTCAATCCACGCGAATCGGCTGCCCTCAACACGCTGCTGCATTCGATCCGCGACGAGGGCGTCTCGATCCTGCTCATCGAGCACGACATGTCGGTGGTCATGGAAATCTCCGACCACGTAGTGGTGCTGGAATACGGCCAGAAGATATCGGACGGCACTCCGGACGAGGTGAAGAACGACCCGAAGGTGATCGCCGCCTATCTCGGCGTCGAGGATGACGAGGTGGAAGAGGTGATTGCGGAAGAACTCGACGGAGGGGCGAACTGATGGCCGGCGAACCCCTTCTGAAAGTCCAGGGCGTCGAAACCTATTACGGCAATATCCGCGCGCTCGCGGGCGTCGATGTCGAGGTCAACAGGGGCGAGATCGTCAGCCTGATCGGCGCGAACGGCGCCGGCAAGTCGACCCTGATGATGACCATCTGCGGCAGCCCGCAGGCGCGCAGCGGCTCGGTCATCTTCGACGGCGAGGATATCACCCGCCAGCCGACGCATCTGATCGCGCGCCGGCGCATATCCCAATCCCCGGAGGGCCGGCGCATCTTCCCGCGCATGACCGTTCTGGAAAACCTGCAGATGGGCGCGGGTCTCGATAATCTGAAATACTTCAAGGAAGACGTGGAGAAGATCTTCACGCTCTTCCCGCGTCTGAAGGAACGCCAGAGCCAGCGCGGCGGCACGCTTTCGGGCGGCGAGCAGCAGATGCTCTCGATCGGCCGCGCCCTGATGGCGAGACCCAAGCTCCTGCTTCTCGACGAACCTTCGCTGGGTCTGGCCCCGCTGATCGTCAAGAGCATTTTCGCGGCAATCAAGAAGCTCAACCAGGAGGAGGGGCTGACTGTCTTCCTCGTCGAGCAGAATGCCTTCGCCGCGCTGAAGCTCTCCGACAGGGGCTATGTCATGGTCAACGGCAAAGTGACGATGGCGGGCACCGGCAAGGAACTGCTTGCCAATCCGGAAGTGCGCGCCGCCTATCTCGAAGGCGGACGGCATTGAGAACGGCGAGAGGGAGAGTTTGACATGCAAGGGCTTTTCTTCGAGAGCGATACCGGCGTTCGCTACATTCTGCGTTTCCTGGTGATGCTGATCGGCTTCTGGACCGCCTGGCGCACCGGCAAGGCGGTGGCCGAGGGCTGGAGCGGTTATTCGACCGTGGTGCTCTATACACTGCTGCTCGGCATGGTGATGCGCTTCATGCACTATGCGCTGTTCCAGGGCCCGTTCATCAGCCCGTTCTACTACATCATCGACGTGGTGCTTCTGCTCGTCTTTTCGAGTGCCGGTTTCCGCATGCGGCGCACCCGCCAAATGGTGCAGAACTATTATTGGCTGTACGAGCCGACCTCAGCTTTCTCATGGAAGAAGAAAGATTGACAGGCAGAGTTTTCTGCCATCAGATTGGCTTGGGTAAAAACCTCAAGTGGAAACCCAGAGTGGAACAACTTCCGGCGCAGTATTGGTGGGGATTGCGCTGGCTATAACCCGACCCGCTTAAGAAACTGGGAGTACATCAATGAAGAAGTCTCTTCTTTCCGCGGTTGCGCTGACGGCCATGGTCGCCTTCGGCGGCAGCGCATGGGCCGACGTCATCGTCGGGGTCGGTGCCCCGATCACCGGTCCGAACGCGGCTTTCGGAGCGCAGATTCTGAAGGGCGCCGAACAGGCCGCCGCCGACATCAATGCGGCCGGCGGCATCAACGGCGAGCAGATCAAGATCGTAGTCGGCGACGACGTTTCCGACCCGAAGCAGGGCGTCTCCGTAGCCAACAAATTCGCAGCCGATGGCGTCCAGTTCGTGGTCGGCCACTTCAACTCGGGCGTGTCGATCCCGGCATCGGAAGTCTATGCCGAAAACGGCATCCTGGAGATCACGCCGGCTGCAACCAACCCGGTATTCACCGAGCGCGGTCTCTGGAACACCTTCCGCACCTGCGGCCGTGACGACCAGCAGGGCACCATTGCCGGCGCCTATCTCGCTGAAAAGTTCAAGGACGCCAAGATCGCCGTCATCCACGACAAGACCCCCTATGGTCAGGGCCTTGCCGATGAAACCAAGAAGGCGATGAACGCCGCCGGCCTGACCGAGGTCGTGCGTGAAGGCGTCAATGTCGGCGACAAGGATTTCTCGGCGCTGATCGCGAAGATGAAGGAAGCCGGCGTCACCGTCATCTATTGGGGCGGCCTGCATACCGAAGCCGGTCTCATCATCCGTCAGGCAAAGGATCAGGGTCTGCAGGCAACGCTCGTTTCCGGTGACGGCATCGTCTCCAACGAACTTGCCTCCATCGCCGGCGACGCCGTCGAAGGCACGCTGAACACTTTCGGTCCCGATCCGACGCTGCGTCCGGAAAACAAGGATCTGGTCGAGAAATTCAAGGCTGCCGGCTTCAACCCGGAAGCTTATACGCTCTACTCCTATGCCGCCATGCAGACGATTGCGGGAGCCGCGAAGGCTGCAAATTCCACCAATCCGGAGGAGGTTGCTAAGGCGATGAAGTCGGGCAAGTTCCCGACGGTTCTGGGTGAAATCTCCTTCGACGAGAAGGGCGACCCCAAGCTTCCCGGCTACGTCATGTACGAGTGGAAGAAGGGCGCGGACGGCAAGTACACCTACGTGCAGCAGGGCACGTAAGCTTTATTGCTCGAAACATCCTGGAAGCCCGGCATTGCCGGGCTTCTTTGCATTCAGGGCGCCTGAAGGGTGGACAGAGGAAATGAACCAGCAACTGGCGCTGATCGCCATCGTCGTTCGCGACTACGATGAAGCGATCGATTTCTACGTGAACAAGCTCGGCTTCGTTCTGGTGGAGGACACCTACCAGCCGGAGCAGGACAAGCGCTGGGTCGTCGTGAAGCCTGCGGGAGACGGCGGCACTTCATTGCTTCTGGCGCGCGCTGCCAATGCTCATCAGGAAGAATACATCGGCGACCAAGCCGGCGGCCGCGTCTTTCTGTTCCTGCGCACGGACGATTTCTGGCGGGACTACAACAGTTTGCTTGGCCGGGGCGTCGAGTTCGTCCGGGAGCCCAAGAAGGCCGATTACGGGATCGTTGCCGTGTTCAGAGATTTATATGGCAATCTATGGGATCTTGTTGAATTTACTGACGGAAGGCCTTGAGTCCGTCGCAGCCGAGCGGACAGTCCCCTGGCAGCGCTCGCTCCGGCTCGCGGCGTTCGTCGCTCGAAACGATTCACTGGATCGTTTAGTCGACTATGCCAACCGCTCCTCACCGTAGAGGACATGAGCCGCCTTGACGGCGGCTGAGGCCCGGTTCTCGACGCCGAGCTTCACGTAGATCTGTTCGAGATGCTTGTTCACCGTGCGGGCGGACAGGCCCAGGATATCGCCGATGTCCCGATTCGACTTGCCCTTGGCGATCCATTGCAGCACTTCCGACTCACGCGGGGTGAGGGAAAAATGCTGGCGCAGCACCTCGTCATCGGCGCGGTTGCTGGCCGCGGTCAGCCGGAAGAGATGTTCATCGGCGCCGATCGCGCCGAGATAGGCGAACTGCAGGTTCGTCTGGCCGCTCCGGGGCAGGGAGAACGTGGCGTCGCGGGCAAAGCCGGGCTTGTCGCGCTCCGCAAGCCAGCCCGCGATATGGCGGGCGGCGAGATCGAGTCCGTCGTCGGTGCCGGTGGCGGTCCTGATAAGCCGCGTTGCCTGCGGCGTCGACCAATGGAGGCCGCCGTCGCCTCTCACGGCCAGCAGGTGCCGGCCGGCGGCATCGAGCGCCACGCGGGCGCTCTGGGCGGAGCGGGCATTGGAAAGATGCACCCGGATGCGGGCGCGCAGCTCATCGATGTTGATCGGCTTGGTGAGGTAATCGACGCCGCCGGAATCGAGCGCATGCACCACGTGCTCGGTCTCCGTCAGCCCGGTCATGAAGATCACCGGGACTTGCGCCACGGCCGCATTGGTCTTCAGCATCCGGCAGGTGGCGAAACCGTCCATGTTCGGCATGACCGCATCGAGCAGGATGAGGTCCGGTGTGATGCGCTCTACGATATTGAGCGCCGACTGGCCGGAGGTGGCGATCAGCACCGAAAAGCCGGATTGCTCGAGCGCTTCGGTCAGGAAGCCGAGCGCCTCGGGACTGTCGTCCACCAGGAGCACGATATCGCGGGGCAGGGCCGTCTCAGCCATCGATGGCCCTTTCTTCGCCGAAGCGCTCGTCTTCGCCGAAGCGATTGAGGAAAGTCATGTATCCGGCCATGTCGAAAGCTTGCAGATAGGTGCCGAGCTCTTCGGCGAATGGCCGGTTTTCCTCCATCCGGGCGATATCGGCGAGCTTGGTTTCGATGCCGCGGACGTAGCCTATTTCGCCAAGGCGCAAAAGGTCCTGCACATGGTTTTTTCCCGGGCTCCTGACCGGCGCCTTCGCCATCGGCGGGGGGGAGAAGGCGGGATCGCCTTCATAGACCCATTCGAGGCCGAGATGCGCCGCCAACCGGTCGCTCAAGCGGCGGATATCGACGGGCTTCGGGATGGTGTCGTTCGGGCCCTCGTCTCCGAGATTGGCCGCGACCCCGTCATTGATATTGGCGGACAGCATGACGATTGGGGCCGTCTGGCCGATTTCCCTGAGCTTGGCGAGCAATTGCCAGCCGTTCATGCCGGGCATTAGGATGTCGATCAGGAAGAGGTCCGGCTTCACGCCCTCGATCAGGGTCAGGCAGTCCGGGCCGCTGTTTGCAGTCAGCACCACGAAATCCATCGGCACCAGCACTTCCCGCATCAGGTCGCGGTGGTCCTCGTTATCGTCCACGACGACGATGGTGCGGCGCGGGCCCGTATAGGAAACGATCTTCTTTTCCGCCGCCGGCGCGGTATTGGGACGGTCGACGGCGGACAGCATCAGCCGCACCCGGAAGGTGGAGCCTTCGTCCTTCACGCTTTCCACCTTGATCTCGCCGCCGAGCGTATTGGTGAGAAGCTGGGTGATGGTGAGCCCGAGGCCGAGACCCGGCATGGGCTTAATGCTGTCGGCCTCGCCGCGCTGGAAGGGCTCGTAGATGCGGCCGAGATCCTTCTCGGCTATGCCCCGGCCGGTATCGGAAACCGTGAAGGTCGCCACCTGGCTGCGATAGGCGACATCGAAACGCACCTTGCCCCGGTCGGTGAACTTGATCGCGTTCGACAGCAGGTTGACGAGGATCTGGCGCAGCCGCTTCTCGTCGGTGCGGACATATTGGGGGAGGGAGCGGGCGCGTTCGTGCTCGAAGGCAAGTCCCTTGGCATGAGCCTGCAGGGAGAACATCTCGACGATCTGGTCGAGGAAATCCTGGATGTTGATCTCGTTCGAATAGACCTGCAGCCGGCCGGCCTCGATCTTGGAAATATCGAGAAGTCCGTCGATCAGCCCGGAAAGATGGTCGGCGGAGCGCTTGATCACCTTGATCGCGGAATGCCGGGGAGGAGGTATCGTCTCGTCGCGCTCGAGGATCTGCGCATAGCCGAGCACGGCATTCAGCGGCGTGCGCAGTTCGTGGGAAAGCCCCACGACATAGCGGCTCTTGGCGCGGTTGGCGGCCTCGGCGGTCTCCTTGGCGTCCTGAAGCGCCGCGTCCGTCTTCTTGTGGGCCGATATTTCCTTGAGAAGCAGCGTGTTCTGGCGGGAGGATTCCTCCTCGGCCACCATGCGGCTGTCATGGGCCAGCACATAGAACCACGAGACGATGCCGGCGATCAGCGCGAAGACGAAGAAGACGATCAGAATGGCGCCGTAGACGATTTCAGCATTGGCGGGATAGGCCTGACCTATCTGGTAAGCAATCATGGCGAGGATCGCGCCGATCAGAGAGATCGCGACAGCGGCGGTGATGGAATAGCGGCCGAGCCGCGAGCGTAGCCGCTCTACGATCGTTTCGGGAAGCACCGCGCGCGCCACCGCGCCCACCTGCGCATTCATTCTCGCCTGTGGCTTGCACATGTCATGGCAGCGGCTGTCGAGCGAGCAGCAGAGCGAGCAGATCGGTGCGGCATAGGCCGGGCACCAGGCCATGTCCTCCGGCTCGAAAGGATGTTCGCAGATGGAGCAGGTGATCGAACCAAGACTCTTCCAGCTTTGTCGCGGCTTCCGGGCCAGATAGAATTTTCCGCGAGTGGCGAAGGCGATCGCCGGTGAAATAACGAAGGCGATCAGCGTGACATAGGTGGACATCGACGCCATGAGGCTGCCGAACAGCCCGAAATGGGCGGCAAGCGCCACGCCCGCCGAGCCGAACATGGCGCCGAGCCCCACCGGATTGAGATCATAAAGATGGGCGCGCTTGAATTCGACGCCGGGCGGCGAGAGCCCGAGCTTCTTGTTGATGAACAGGTCCGCCGAAATGGTGCAGAGCCAAGACATGGCGATGATGGAGAAGATGCCGAGCGTCGCCTCCAGCAGCCGGTATATGCCGAGTTCCATCAAAAGCAGGGCGATCGCCACGTTGAAGACCAGCCAGACCACACGGCCCGGATGGCTATGGGTCAGGCGCGAGAAGAAGTTAGACCAGGCGAGCGAGCCCGCATAGGCGTTCATCACGTTGATCTTGAGCTGCGAGACCGCCACGAAGGCGGCCATCAGCAGGAGTGCCGCCGTCTCGTTGGGGATCATGTAGCCGAAAGCGGCGAGATACATATGCGCAGGATCGGCGGCTTCGCGCACCGGCACGCCCGTCGAAAGCGTCAGCACCGCCAGGAAGGAGCCGGCCAGCAGCTTCGGAACGCCGACCACGACCCAGCCGGAGCCGGCAAGAAATACCGCTATCCTGTGGCGGAACTTGCGCAATCCTTCCGGCGGCAGGAAGCGGAGGAAGTCCACCTGCTCGCCGATCTGCGGCATCAGCGCGAGGATAACGGCGGATGCCGCGCCGAATTCGAAGAGATCGAAGGGTGCGGCGCCGCCGACCTCGGCATTGGAATGGTTGATGCCGGCGAAGGCCCGCCAGAGATCGAATTTTTCCCAATCGAGGAAAGCGATGAAGATAAAGGGCAGGATGTTCAGCACGATCCAGAAAGGCTGGGTGATGAGCTGGAAGCGCGAGATCATCTGCACGCCGTAGATAACGAGCGGGATCACCACCACGGCGCTGATCATGTAGCCGATCCAGGGCGGAATGCCGAAGGCGAGGTAGAGCGCGCCGGTCATGATCGATGCTTCGATCGCAAACAGCATGAAGGTGAAGCCCGCATAGATGAGCGAGGTGACGGTGGAGCCGATGTAGCCGAAGCTCGCGCCGCGCGTCAGAAGATCGATATCCACCCCGTGGCGGATCGCGTAGCGGCTGATCGGCAGGCCGACCAACAGCATGACGACGGCAGCGGCGACGATGGCGAAGAAGGCGTTCGTCGTGCCGTAGGAGAGCGTGATCGCCCCGCCGATCGCTTCAAGTGCAAGGAAGGAGATCGCGCCAATCGCCGTCTGCGAAATACGCTCAGAGGAAAAACGCCGGGCGCTCTTGGCCGTAAAGCGCAGCGCATAGTCTTCCAGCGTCTGGTTGGCGACCCACCGATTGTATTCTCGCCGGACGGGAATGATGCGTTGCCGCGCTGCCATTGCTTAAATTCTGGCTCTTTTTGAGAAAAGTTTAAGATTTAGGCAGTTTGTCGGCGGCGACCTGGAAAAGCAAGGGGCTGCTGTGGGTAATTCGCCATCATCTGCCGGAAGAAGAGAAAACCTGTCATCTTTTTGAAATGCGACTGTTACACATGCCTTCTAAACGCTGGCGCATTCTTTCACGATAGGGAGCTTACATGTCTGCTTTGGGTCACTTCCGTTCCACTGTTGCTCTGGTGACGCTGCTTTCTCTCGTGCCTTCAATGGCCGGAGCGGAGACCGCCGGCAAGCTGCCTTATGCGGAGGCCGGCGCCACCAACAAGCGGGGCGATGCGTGTTTTTCGACGGAAAACACCAATGCGGCGGTACATCTTCTCTCAGGTTTCCTGGAAATATGGACGCCGCGCACGCCTTTCGTGGATGCCGGCGTCGAGGCTCCGGCGAATGGCGATTGCCCGGCGGTCGCCAAGACGGATTGGGACGGCATTCCGTTCAGCCCCACCGATGGCCGAATCGTCAACCAGGCCGTTCACGACGCCAATATCGCTTATGTGGTGAAGGTCACGCGGGCGCGTATGGCCGAGCAGGACCTTGCGGTCTATCTCGACGACCGGCGGGGCAAGAACGCCAGCATCGTTGATGGGCTCGGTCCGCTGACGGATGCCTGGAAGGCCGGGTCCAAACAGACGACGACGATCACCGAGGTCGCTGCTGACGCGATCACCGTGAAGTATGAGGACAAGGGCAACAATCGCGGCGCCGGCAGCAAGGCGGACCTGGAGGCCAAGACGGAGGCCAATCCCGACATGGGATTGGCGGTCGATTTCATCAAGGCAGCAAGTGAGGAGGCATCCACCGAGCCGGCCAAGCGCTATTTCAAGTATGCGCGTCCCTATCGCTGGAGCGAGCATGTCGCGGTGCTGCCGACGCTGGAACCGGCCAAGAGCGGCAAGCCCGCCGAGGATGGCGGCTTTCCGAGCGGGCACACGGCCGAAGGCTGGCGCGATGCGCTCGCCATGGCCTATCTGGTGCCGCAGCGTTTCCAGGAGATGCTGGCCCGCGCCACCGAAATGGGCGACAGCCGTATTCTGGCGGGCATGCACTCGCCGCTCGACGTGATGGGCGGCCGGGTGCTGGCGACCGCACAGGTGGCGTACAATCTCAACAAGCCGGGAAATGCGGACCTGAAGCGCGACGCCTATGCGCAAACGCAAGCCTGGCTCGCCACGAAGACCGGCGTCCAGGATACAGACGAACTCTTCGTGCTGGCCCATTCGGCATCACCCGAAGAGGATCGCTTCGCCGAGCATGATGCAAACCAGGCCTATGTGCGCGATCGCCTAAGCTATGGCTTCCAGCCGATCCATGCGGTGGATCAGCCTGCCCGGGTGCCGAAGGGGGCGGAAGTGCTGCTCGAGACCCGTCTGCCCTATCTCGATGCCGAGCAGCGCCGCGAAGTCCTGAGGACGACGGCGATCGCTTCCGGCTATCCGCTGCTTGACGATGCGGAAGGATACGGTCGCCTCAATATTTTCGCCGCCGCTGATGGATATGGCGCGTTCGATCAGGATGTGACGGTCGCGATGGATGCGGCCAAAGGCGGCTTTAATGCGCTCGATACCTGGCGAAACGATATCGGCGGCCGTGGCGGACTAGTGAAGCGCGGTGAAGGCACGCTTGCTCTCGCCGGAATCAATACCTATGCCGGTGAAACCAGGGTGGAAGAGGGAGCGCTGGTCGCCGGATCTCCGTCGGCTGTCGGAACGGGCTCTCTCTCGGTCGGCAACGGCAATCTCGTGGTCGCGGCGTCTGACGCTCTGCTGATCGATGGGGATTTCAGCCAGGAAGACAAGGGCAGCCTGGCGGTCACCCTCGGCGAGGGTACGGCCGGGCACCTGATCGTCAAGGGTTCGGCCAAGCTCGCCGGGCGATTGGTCGTCAACCTGCCGGAAGATTATGCGCCGAAGGCGGGCGAGAAGATCGAGCTGATCAAGGCGAGTTCTGTTTCTGGCACGTTCGGCGCCGTCGAGATCGAAGGCCACAAGGCAAGTGTCGAATACGGCCCGTCCGGCGTCACGCTCACCATCGACGGCTGATTTGCAGCAGCACCGGCCATCGCATCCCATTGATGCGGTGGCTCCGACTACAGATGGTGGACTTGCAGCTTGCCGTCCCATTTGTCGTTCAGGTATTCGCAGACCAGCCGCCGGTGGCAATGATGCGGCGTATCCTCCGAGCAGAGCAGGCAGGCATTTCTGAACATTTCCGGCTTCAGCCGCGTCTCGATCTTCCGTTCGGCCATCAGGCCGAGAAAGTCCCGCTGGAAAACATCCCAAGGTCCCTTCTCTTTCTTGAACGCGCCCATGATCTCTTCGGTCGGCGCCAGCAGCGGCTCGTGGACATAATCCGCGCCGCAGAGCTCCTTGAGGAAGTAAGGAAGGTCTTCCGCCTTGGCGAAGCCGGCGAGTTGCGAGCTGTTGTGGAGGCGCACGTCGATCAGCCGCTTGACGCCGGCTTCCTTCAGGCGGCCGAAGAAGCCTTGCGCTGTCGTCTTCGTGAACCCGATCGTGGTGACGTTCATGGCGGCGCTCCTCATCCGCCGCCTATCTTTCGCAGGCGTTCGGAAGTGTCAATCGCGACCGCTTGCCCGATCGCTCCGCAGCGGATGCCAAACGGAGATGTCGCGCGGATTTGCGAGTAGCTCCGGCAGCGCGGCCTGCCATTCGTTGCGATAGGGGCGCTTCACCTGCACCTCCAGAACGTCCCGATGATCCTCCCAGGTCTCGTAGAGCATCATGCGGTTTTCGTTTTCCGGATCCGCGTGGAGAACGGCTTCGTGGAACATGGGCTCATGCCGCATGGCGTCGAGCACGCTGCCCAGCAGCGCCATGAATCTTTCGCGCTGCTCGGGGCGGATATCGAACTTGATGAGATAGGTGACCGGCATGGCACTCTCCTTGCGACGTTCATGGGCGATGGACGTGAAGTAAGCCTCGCCGGTCGTCAGGTCGATTACCTTGGAGGTCATAATTCCCGACCTCACCGAAGGCTTCCCGTTTCTCCCCTGCCGGTACGTCATATGACGTATGTGGTTTCGCGCTGCAGCACCCGATAGTTCTCGCAGCGACGGTCCAAACCTGCTTGAGCCCGTTGCCGACGAACAAGAAGAGGGGTTCGAACCAATGAATTTCAAGGCAAAGCTCGGTGGCGCATTGCTCGCCGCCGCCCTGTCCACGACCGCCTTCCATGGCGCATTCGCACAGGAAGACACGATCAAGATCGGCGTCCTGCATTCTCTTTCGGGCACGATGGCGATTTCCGAGACGACGCTGAAAGACGCCATGCTGATGCTCGTCGAAGAGCAGAACAAGAAGGGCGGCGTACTCGGCAAGAAGCTTGAGGCCGTCGTCGTCGATCCGGCTTCCGACTGGCCGCTGTTTGCCGAAAAGGCCCGCCAGCTGATTTCCCAGGACAAGGTCGCCGCCGTCTTCGGCTGCTGGACCTCTTCGTCGCGCAAGTCCGTGCTGCCGGTCTTCGAGGAGCTGAACTCGATCCTCTTCTATCCGGTTCAGTACGAGGGTGAGGAATCCTCGCGCAACATCTTCTATACCGGCGCCGCTCCGAACCAGCAGGCCATTCCGGCGGTCGATTACCTTGCCGAGACCGAGGGCGTCGAGCGCTGGGTGCTGGCCGGCACCGACTACGTCTATCCGCAGACGACCAACAAGATCCTCAAGGCCTATCTGATGTCCAAGGGCGTCGCCGAAGAGGATATCATGATCAACTACACGCCGTTCGGTCATTCCGACTGGCAGACGATCGTGACCGACATCAAGAACTTCGGCTCCGCCGGCAAGAAGACCGCCGTCGTCTCCACCATCAATGGCGATGCCAACGTTCCCTTCTACAAGGAACTGGCCAACCAGGGCGTAAAGGCTGAAGATATCCCGGTCGTCGCCTTCTCGGTCGGCGAAGAGGAACTTGCCGGTCTCGATACCGCCCCGCTCGTCGGCCATCTCGCCGCCTGGAACTATTTCCAGTCGGTCGAAAGCGAGGCGAATGCCCAGTTCATCGAACAGTGGCATGCCTTCACCAAGAACGACAAGCGCGTCACCAATGACCCGATGGAAGCAGCCTATATCGGCTTCAACGCCTGGGTGAAGGCGGTCGAAGCCGCCGGCACCACCGATACGGATGCCGTGCTTGACTCGATCATCGGCGTTTCCGTTCCGAACCTTTCGGGCGGCACCTCCACCGTCATGCCGAACCACCACATCACCAAGCCGGTGCTGATCGGTGAAATCCAGGCGGACGGCCAGTTCGAAGTCGTCCAGGAAACGCCGCCGGTCGTCGGCGACGAATGGTCCGATTACCTGCCGGACTCGAAGGACCTGATCGCCGATTGGCGCAAGCCCATGGAGTGCGGCAACTTCAACGTCGCCACGGGAAAATGCGGCGGCAAGGGTAGCTGATCTTTTACCTCCCCCTTGAGGGGGGAGGTCATCGCGAAGCGATGGGTTGGGGTGAACAGGCAAAAGTCACCCCACCCCGAACCTTCGGTTCGACCCTCCCCCTTAAGGGGAGGGTGAGCGGTTGCCGGACCGCCAATCGCGCCAGCAACCGTCATCGAAAAGGGTGATGTCGTGAACCCCAAAAAACTTCTTCAAACGTTTCTAATTCTTATTCTTTCTGCCCTCGCCGCACCCGCCTTCGCGCAGGGTGCCGATCCGAAGCCGCTGTTCAATCAGCTGGCGGACGCCAATTTCAATCGGGCCGAGGAACTGATCAGCCAGATCGCTGCGACCGGCGATCCGCGCGTGGTTTCCGCTCTCGAAGCCTTTGCCGAAGGCGATCTCTATTTCCACAAGTCCGACAAGGCGGTCTTCATCGCCAAGGCTGCCGGTTCGAATGTCGCGCTGACCGATGCCCTCACCGGTGAAAGCGCGGGCGACGCGCCGAAGGCTGCCGTTACCAAGATCCGCGTCAATAACAATCTCCGCCGTGTCATCCGCTCCGCCCTCGGCGGTCTCACTCTGCTCAGCCCCGACCGCGCCGTGCGGCTCTCGGCAGCCGATGCCGTGTTGCGCTCTCCGAGCCCGGAAAACCTCGAACTCGTGGAAGCCGCGCTCGCCAAGGAAACCGATGCGGAGGTGAAGACCCGGATGGAAGAGGCGCGCGCCGTTTCGCTGCTCTCCTCCGATCGCTCCGTCGAGGAGAAGCGCGCCGCGATAGAGACCATCCGCAACTATGGCGGTCGTGACGCGATCGGCATCCTGCGCGCCGCCTATGGCTCGGCCGATGCCAGCCTGCAGACGGAGATCGACGCCGCCGTCGCTTCGATCGAAGGCGATCTGGCGCTGTGGGACATGGCGCAGAACGTCTGGTATGGGCTGTCGCTCGGCTCGGTCCTGCTGCTTGCGGCGATCGGCCTTGCGATCACCTTCGGCGTGATGGGCATCATCAACATGGCGCATGGCGAGATGGTCATGCTCGGCGCCTATTCCACCTTTGTCGTGCAGGAGCTGATCCGCGCCAACGCGCCGGGCCTGTTCGACTGGTCGCTGGCGATCGCGCTGCCCGTCGCGTTCATCGTGACCGGCGCCGTCGGTCTCGTGCTGGAGCGCGGCGTCATCCGTTTCCTTTACGGCCGGCCGCTCGAAACCCTGCTCGCCACCTGGGGCGTCTCGCTGATCCTGCAACAGGCGATCCGCTCGATCTTCGGCCCCACCAACCGTGAAGTTGGCAATCCTTCCTGGATGTCCGGTTCCTTCGGTTTGGGCGGCATGACGGTCACCTGGAACCGGCTCTGGATCATCGTCTTCTCGCTGACGATCTTTTTCGCGCTACTGGTGCTTCTGAAGCGCTCGGCTTTCGGTCTTCAGATGCGCGCCGTCACCCAGAACCGCCGCATGGCGTCGTCCATGGGCATCCGCACGCCCTGGATCGACGCCTTCACCTTCGCGCTCGGTTCCGGCATTGCAGGGATTGCGGGCGTGGCGCTTTCCCAGATCGACAACGTCTCGCCGAACCTCGGCCAGAGCTACATCATCGACAGTTTCATGGTGGTGGTCTTCGGCGGTGTGGGCAATCTCTGGGGCACGCTGGTGGGCGCCATGTCGCTCGGCATCCTCAACAAGTTCCTTGAACCTTCGGTTGGCGCGGTACTCGGCAAGATCCTCGTGCTGGTGCTCATCATCCTCTTCATCCAGAAACGTCCGCGCGGCCTCTTCGCGCTCAAGGGAAGGGCGGTGGAAGCATGATTACGGGCTTCATTCTGCGCGCGCTCGACGGCAAGATCATCGTCGCCATTGCCATATTGCTCGGCGTTGCCATCCTCGTGCCGGCGCTCAACCTGCTCACCCCACCGGATAGCGCCTTCCATATCCCCACCTATGCCATGGCGCTGATGGGCAAGTATCTCTGCTACGCGCTGCTGGCGCTGGCGCTCGATCTCGTCTGGGGCTATTGCGGCATCCTTTCGCTCGGCCACGGCGCCTTCTTCGCGCTCGGCGGCTATGCCATGGGCATGTATCTGATGCGGCAGATCGGCAGCCGCGGCGTCTACGGCAATCCCGAACTGCCGGATTTCATGGTGTTCCTCAACTGGCAGGAGCTTCCCTGGTTCTGGCACGGGTTCGACATGTTCTGGTTCGCCATGCTGATGGTGCTTGTCGTGCCGGGCCTGCTCGCCTTCGTGTTCGGCTGGTTCGCTTTCCGCTCCCGCGTCAACGGCGTCTATCTCTCAATCATCACCCAGGCGATGACCTATGCGCTGATGCTCGCCTTCTTCCGCAACGACATGGGCTTCGGCGGTAATAACGGGTTGACGGACTACAAGGATATCCTTGGCTTCTCGGTCCAGGCGGACGGCACGCGCGCCGTGCTCTTCGCCATGTCGGCGGTGATGCTGGCGCTCTGCCTGCTGATCGCCTCCGGCATTGTTCGCTCCAAGTTCGGCAAGGTGCTGGTCGGCGTGCGCGATGCCGAAAGCCGGGTGCGCTTCCTCGGCTTCCGAGTCGAGCATATCAAGCTCTTCACCTTCGTCGTCTCCGCCATGATGGCCGGCATTGCCGGCGCGCTCTTCGTGCCGCAGGTCGGCATCATCAACCCCGGTGAATTCGCGCCTGCCAACTCCATCGAAGTGGTGGTGTGGACGGCGGTCGGCGGGCGCGGCACGCTGATCGGGCCGATCATCGGCGCGGTTCTGGTCAATTCCGGGAAAAGCTTCTTCACCGGCGCCTTCCCGGAATTCTGGCTTTACGCGCTGGGCGGCCTCTTCATCGCCGTCACGCTCTTCCTGCCGAAGGGTATCGTCGGGACGATCCAACACGGCTTCAGCTCCCGCAAGGCCATGAAGGCCGCTCGCGAGGCGGAAAAGGGCAGGGACGCCCAAACCCCGATGGCACAGGCAGCGGAGTGAGACGATGAACACGATTGCCGAAACCAGAGCCAAGAGCCTGCTTTACCTCGATGGTGTTTCCGTCTCGTTCGACGGGTTCAAGGCGCTGAATTCGCTCTCCTTCGTGGTGGAGCCGGGTGAGCTTCGCGCCATCATCGGCCCGAACGGGGCCGGCAAGACGACAATGATGGACATCATCACCGGCAAGACGCGGCCCGACACCGGCACAGTGCTATTCGAAGACACCGTCGACCTTACGAAAAAGGACGAGGCCGACATCGCCCAGCTCGGCATCGGCCGGAAGTTTCAGAAGCCGACAGTCTTCGAAAGCCATACGGTCTGGGACAATCTGGAGCTGGCGCTGAACCGCTTGCGCGGTGTCTTCGCAACGCTGTTTTACAAGCTCTCGCCGGAAGACAAGGCGCGCATCGAGGAAATCCTCGAGACGATCCGCATGACGCACCGGAAGGACGAACTGGCCGCAAACCTTTCGCATGGCCAGAAGCAGTGGCTGGAGATCGGCATGCTGCTGGCGCAGGAACCGAAACTCCTTCTGGTGGACGAGCCGGTCGCGGGCATGACGGATGCGGAAACGGCGGAGACGGCCGTGCTCCTGAAGGAGATCGCCAAGACGCGCTCTGTCGTAGTGGTCGAGCATGACATGGGTTTCATCCGTGAGCTTGGAGTGAAGGTGACGTGTCTGGCGGAAGGTTCGGTGCTGGCGGAAGGTTCGATCGATTTCGTCTCGAACGATCCGAAGGTGATCGAGAATTATCTGGGGCGGTGAGGTGAACGCTGTGCCACATGTTGAAGAAAGTCCCCTCCCCAACCCCTCCCCACAAGGGGGAGGGGCTTCAACGCCCTGCTCGGCGCTTTCGCTTGAGGCAACAAGGTGCCACGAGTCTTTTCCCCCCTTGTGGGGGAGATGGCCGGCAGGCCAGAGGGGGAGTTATTTGGCGCTGACTCTGCGGAGATCCTTATGCTGACAGTCAACAACGTCAATCTCCATTACGGCGCGGCGCAGGCGCTGCGTGGTGTGTCGATCACCGCCGAGATGGGCAAGATCACCTGTGTGCTGGGGCGGAACGGCGTGGGGAAGAGCTCTCTTCTCCGCGCCGTTACCGGCCAGCATGCGGTGAGTGGCGGCGTCATCAGCTTCCAGGGCGAGGTGCTGAACGGTCTCGCTCCCTATGCGCGCGCCAAGCACGGCATCGGCTATGTGCCGCAGGGGCGGGAAATCTTCCCGCTGCTCACCGTCCAGGAAAACCTCGAAAGCGGCTATGCGCCGCTTGCCCGCAAGGAGCGGTTCGTTCCGGACGAGATATTCGACCTGTTCCCGGTGCTGAAATCCATGCTCGGCCGTCGCGGCGGAGACTTGTCCGGGGGGCAGCAACAGCAGTTGGCGATCGGCCGCGCCATGGTCACGCGGCCGAAGATCCTGGTGCTGGACGAGCCGACCGAAGGTATCCAGCCCTCGATTATCAAGGATATCGGCCGGGCGATCCGCTATCTGCGGGATTCGACCGGCATGGCCATCCTGCTGGTCGAACAATATCTCGATTTCTGCCGGGAGCTTGCCGATCAGGTCTACATCATGGATCGCGGTGAGATCGTTCACGAAGGTCCGGCCGAGACGCTGGATATGCCGGAAGCAAGGCGGCATCTCACCGTATGAACCCAGTATTTCACGGATGAAGGTTTATATCCCGGCGCAGTATTTCGTGCATTTCACCAGGGTCTAATATGTGTTACCAAGGCGGCGTTTAGGGCAGCCCCGCACATTGTCGACACTGCTCGTGCACTCATGATGAGGCGCTGATGGATTTTGCTCGCGTTCCCGGTACCTTTTCCAGGCCCGCTCTTGCTCGCGTCGTCGCAGTAGGGGCTTTTTTATTGGGCGCGAGTACGGTGCAGGCTCTGGCGGGGTGCGGCCAGCCGATGGAGCCGGGGCGACACCCCATGACGATCCGCTCGACGGATGCGGTGCGGTCCGGCGTCTATTTCGTCCCGTCTTCCTATACCGGCGCCCAGAAGGTGCCGGTGGTGTTCGATTTCCACGGCAGCAACAGCAATCCGAATGGCCAGCTTGCCCGCAGTTCCTGGGACAAGATGGCCGAGCGCGAGGGCTTCATCGTGGTCGCCCTTCAGGGAAGCCTTACCGGCAATATGCCGGGCACCTATGCCTGGAACGTGCCCTATGTCACGACCCAGCCCGGCGGGCTCGACGAGGTAGGCTTCATCAAGGCGACCCTCGGCCAGGTCAAGCAGGAATTCTGCGTCGATCCGTCTCGCATCTACGCCTCGGGTTATTCCGGCGGCGGGCGCATGCTCTCGGCCTATATCTGCGGCGGCAATGACGATTTCGCGGCGGCCGGTTTCGTGCATTCGCTCCGGGCAGGGCGCCCGATCCAGATCGAAGGAAAGTGGGCCCCGGATACGGAAGGCTGCAAGCCGGCAAAGCCGGTCTCGATCATGGCGTTCGCCGGCGAGAAGGATAGTGCCAATCCCTATGCCGGCGGCGGAAAGACCTATTGGCAATATGGTTTCAAGGCGGCGGTGAAGCGCTGGACGGAGCTTGACGGCTGCACCGGCAACGGCAAGACCGAAACGATCGGCGGCATCACCTACAGCCTTCACGATACCTGCAAGGCGGGCGCGCGGATTGCTTCCTATGTCTTCGCGAACGGTACGCACGACTGGCCGAAGCCGAGCGCGACCGAGAAGGTGATCGCCGCTGCCGCGGAGGTGGAGGCGGGCGTCGTCAAGGTCTCGTCCGCCAAGAAGCCGAGCTTCGATCCCAATATTGATCCTGCGTCGAGAATGTGGGAGTTCTTCCGCAAGGCCGACAGCACGGACGTCATCGCCACCGCTGCGCCGGCCAAGAGCAAGTCTGGCACGGCTGTTGCATCGGATTGCGCGACAGGAGCCGAACTTCAGGGGACGACGTGCAGCAGCAGCCGGACAGTGGATATGCGCCACAGCGTGCAAGAGGGGCGGGGCGCCTTGTAACCAAGGCGTTCGCGGGCCGCACCCGGCTCGCCGAGTTCTATCAGGAAGGCTGCGCAAAAATTCGCCTTCCCGAGACGTTTTCGCCCGAGATGGAGGCGATCCTCATCAATACTTCCGGAGGGCTGACGGGCGGCGATGTCGTCGAATGGTCCGTTACCGCGGCAGCCTCCACCAATCTTTCCATCACCACCCAGGCCAATGAGAAGATCTACAAGGCAGCCGCCGACACGGCATCGCTTACCACGCGCATTTCGGTCGGGGAGAACGCCTCGGTTCACTGGCTGCCGCAGGAAACGATCCTGTTTAACCGCGCTTCGCTGACCAGGCGGCTTGAGGTCGATCTTCATGAAAGCGCGGAATTCCTGGCCGTCGAAGCCGTCATCTTCGGCCGTCAGGCGATGGGTGAGGCGGTTGGGCAAGGCTTCTTCCGCGATCGCTGGCGGGTGCGCCGCGAGGGCAGGCTGATCCATGCGGAAGAAGCGCGCTTCGAGGGCGAGATAGAGCGCACGGTGCGGCAGTCGGCCGTCCTTTCCGGCCAGATCGCCTATGCCACGCTCTTCTATTCCGGGCCACTTGCGGAGGCTTTCCTTCCGAAATTGCACCAGTGCCTGGAGGGGGCGACGGGCGGCGTCAGCCATTGGAACGGCAAGCTCGTGGCGAGGCTGACCGCGCCGAGCGGGTTCGAGTTGAGAAAAGTTCTGGTACCGGCAATTACCGTATTGCGAAACGGCGCGGCGGTGCCAAAAGTCTGGAACATCTGATTTGCCACATCCGAATTTCCCATATCGGAATTTGATCGCGGGACGCCCATGAACCTGACGCCGAGAGAAAAAGACAAACTGCTGATCGCCATGGCGGCGATCGTCGCGCGCCGACGGCTGGAGCGTGGGGTGAAGCTCAACTATCCGGAAGCGATCGCGCTGATCACCGATTTCGTGGTGGAAGGGGCCCGCGACGGCCGTTCCGTCGCCGACCTCATGGAAGCCGGTGCGCATGTCATCACCCGCGAGCAGGTGATGGAAGGTATCGCGGAGATGATCCACGACGTGCAGGTGGAAGCGACGTTCCCGGACGGCACCAAGCTCGTCACCGTGCATGAACCGATACGTTAAGACCGTGGGAGATTGATTCATGATTCCGGGCGAAGTGATTGCCGCCAAAGGCGAAATCGAGCTCAATGCCGGCGCGCCGACGGTGACGATAGAAGTCTCCAATACCGGCGACCGGCCGATACAGGTCGGCAGCCATTATCATTTCTTCGAGACGAATAACGGTCTCTCCTTCGACCGCGAAAAGGCGCGCGGCATGCGGCTCGACATTCCCGCCGGAACGGCCGTTCGCTTCGAGCCCGGCCAGATGAGGGCTGTGACGCTGATCCCGCTTTCGGGCAAGCGCACGGTCTACGGTTTCCAGCAGAAGGTCATGGGCGCGCTGTGATGGCATGCCCACAACCGTCATCCTCGGGCTTGTGCCGAGGATCTGCCATAAGAAGAAGAAATAGTTCCATCAGTCGTGACAGACACACAAGCGTACCGCCCCACGTTTTTCCGTTGTAGATCCTCGGGACAAGTCCGAGGATGACGAAGCAGGTGAGATAGAGCCATGCCCTACAAGATGCCCCGCGCCGCCTATGCCAGCATGTTCGGCCCGACCGTGGGCGACAAGGTCCGGCTTGCCGATACCGAGCTCTTCATCGAGGTGGAGAAGGATTTCACCACCTATGGCGAGGAAGTGAAGTTCGGCGGCGGCAAGGTAATCCGCGACGGCATGGGCCAGAGCCAGGCCACGCGCGCGGAAGGGGCGGTAGATACCGTCATCACCAACGCGGTGATCGTCGACCATTCCGGCATCTACAAGGCCGATGTCGGCCTGAAGAACGGCCGCATCCATGCGATCGGCAAGGCGGGCAATCCGGATACGCAGCCCGGCGTGACGATCATCGTCGGGCCGTCGACGGAGGCGATTGCCGGCGAAGGCAAGATCCTGACGGCCGGCGGCATGGATGCGCATATCCACTTCATCTGCCCGCAGCAGATCGAGGAAGCGCTGATGAGCGGCGTCACGACCATGCTCGGCGGGGGCTCGGGCCCGGCGCATGGCACGCTTGCCACCACCTGCACCGGCGCATGGCATATCGAGCGGATGATCGAGAGCTTCGATGCCTTCCCGATGAATCTCGCCCTTGCCGGCAAGGGCAATGCCTCGCTTCCCGCGCCGATCGAAGAAATGATCCTCGCCGGCGCTTCCAGCCTCAAGCTGCACGAGGATTGGGGCACGACGCCGGCCGCGATCGACAACTGCCTCACCGTCGCCGATCAGTACGACGTGCAGGTGATGATCCACACCGACACGCTGAACGAGAGCGGCTTCGTGGAGGATACCGTCGCGGCGATCAAGGGCCGCACCATCCATGCCTTCCATACGGAAGGGGCGGGCGGAGGCCATGCGCCGGACATCATCAAGGTCTGCGGGCAGCCGAACGTCATCCCGTCCTCCACCAACCCGACGCGGCCCTATACGGTCAACACGCTCGCCGAGCATCTCGACATGCTGATGGTCTGCCATCACCTGTCTCCGTCGATCCCCGAGGACATCGCATTCGCCGAAAGCCGTATCCGCAAGGAAACGATCGCGGCCGAAGACATCCTGCACGATATCGGCGCGTTCTCGATCATCTCGTCGGACAGCCAGGCCATGGGCCGCGTCGGCGAAGTGGCGATTCGCACCTGGCAGACGGCCGACAAGATGAAGCGGCAGCGCGGGCAGTTGAAGGAAGAGACCGGCGACAACGACAATTTCCGTGTCCGCCGCTATATCGCCAAATACACGATCAATCCGGCGATCGCGCACGGCGTCTCCCACGAGATCGGCTCGGTCGAAGTGGGAAAACGCGCCGACCTCGTGCTCTGGAACCCGGCCTTCTTCGGCGTGAAGCCGGAAATGGTGCTGCTCGGCGGCTCGATCGCTGCAGCCCCGATGGGCGATCCGAATGCCTCCATCCCGACACCGCAGCCGATGCATTATCGGCCGATGTTCGCAGCCTACGGCAAACTCCGGACGAACTCCTCCGTCACCTTCGTCTCGCAGGCTTCGCTGGATGCCGGGCTTGCGCAGCGTCTCGGCGTCGCCAAGAAGCTGGTGGCGGTGAAGAATGTGCGCGGTGGCATCTCCAAGGCCTCGATGATCCACAATTCGGCGACGCCGCATGTGGAGGTCGATCCCGAAACCTACGAGGTGCGCGCCGATGGTGAACTCTTGACCTGCGAACCGGCCACCGTGTTGCCGATGGCGCAGCGATACTTTCTGTTCTAACGTTATGCGAGCGGGCCGGACGGCTGCGCCAACTTCAAGGGGAGTTCGTCATGATCGCATGGTCGATATTCGTTCCCGCCTGCTTCGCGCTCAATTGCGCGCCGGGCCCGAACAACATGCTGGCGTTTTCCAATGCGGCGAGGCTTGGCGCGGCACCGGCCCTGCTCGGCGGTCTCGGGCGGATGCCGGCCTTCGCCTTCCTCATATTGATCACCATTCTCGGCCTCGGCGCGGTGCTGGCGGCGTCCTCCGTTGCCTTCACGATCATCAAGTTTGCGGGCGCCATCTACCTCATTTATGTCGGCATCCAGTTCTGGCGGAAGGCTCGGGAACTCGCCTCGATGCGCTCGGCCGATGCCAGCGTAAAAGCGCTGATGCGTCGGGATTTCACGCTCGCCATCAGCAATCCCAAGGCGATCGCCATCTTCACGGCATTCTTCCCGCAGTTCATCGATCCTTCGCAACCTGCCTGGAGCCAGCTTGCGGAGATGGGGATCGTGTTTCTCCTGCTCGAAGTGGGCGCGGTGGCGGTTTACGTGCTGGCCGGCGTGCTGCTGCGCAAGGCGCTCCGTTCGGAACGCATCTTCGTCCATCTCAACCGGCTGGTCGGCGGTGTTCTCGTTGCTTCCGGCGGCTCCATGGCGCTTTCCAGCCGCTGAGCCACGACGCTGAGGTACGGCGCTTTGGAGCGAGAATGAAAAAGGCATTGCGCCGGCTCTTTGCCGCCATTCTGGTGATCGTGCTTGCCGTCGCGGCGGGAACTTTCATCCCGCGTCCCTTGTTTGCTCCCGCCCGCTCGGAGGATTCGGCGGAACGAAGACGTATCCTCGTGCTGTCCAATCCGATCCATAGCGATATCGTTATCTCTCTAACTGAAGACACCCGCGCCGCTTTCGGTTTTCTGGAGCGCTTTGGTGTCCCGGTTGCTGATCCGGCGGCACAATGGTTGGTGGTCGGTTGGGGAGGCCGCGCCTTCTACATCGAAACGCCGACATGGGCGGACCTCAAGGCGCTGCCGGTTCTCCGCGCGCTGACGGTAGACAGCTCGGTCCTGCATGTGGACGTTGCTGGCGAGCTTGATGAAAACCATCCTGCGGTCTCCGCCTTCGATCTCGATTCGGGGCAGTTTCAGCAGCTTTCCGCCTTCATTCAGGCGAGTTTCATGGGCGAAGCCGGCGAAGTCGTTGCGGTTGGAGACACCGGTTATGGAGCGTATGACCGGTTCTTCGAGGCGAAAGGCTATTTCAACGCCTTCCTCGGTTGCAATACCTGGACGGCCGCCGCACTTCGTACTGCCGGATTGCGCACCGGGCTCTGGAATCCGCTGCCGCAGACGCTTACGCTCTCGCTCGAGCTTTTCAATTGATCGGAGTTTTTGATGCAGCATATCCATTCCTACCGCCCGGCCGGCGAGGTCACCGATCCGCCGATCGACACCGTCACCCTTCCGCATGATCTCCGACATCTCCGCCGCAAGCTCCTGCACCTTTCGAACGGCGACATGGTGATGCTCGATCTCAAGGAGGCGGTGCTCTTCCATCATGGCGATCGGCTGGTGCTGGAAAGCGGCGATACTGTCGAAGTGCAGGCCGCACCCGAAAAGCTGTTCGAGGTGAAGGCGCGCGATACGCTTCATCTCATCGAACTCGCCTGGCATCTCGGCAACCGGCACCTTTCGGCGCAGATCGAGGAGGGGCGCATTCTGATCCTGCGTGATCATGTCATCCGCAACATGCTCGAGGGGCTCGGCGCAACGGTTACCGAGGTCGAGGAGCCGTTCCAGCCGGCGCGCGGGGCCTATCATTCGCACGGCAGTCATTCCCATGGGCATTCGCATGGTCATGACCATCATCATCATGACTGACGCGAAATGAGCGGCGGGCTCGATACGCAGGCCCTGCTTCGGTTGATGGCCTGGCTTTCTCCGGCCTTTCCGATCGGCGGCTTTGCCTGGTCTGGCGGGTTGGAAAGGGCGGTGCATGATGGCCTTGTCAGAACCGCGGATGATCTTTCCGATTGGCTTGCCACGCTTATGAGCCACGGCGGCCTGTGGAACGATGCCGTGCTGTTCCGGGAAGCCTTCGGGCAATTCGGGAACGGCGCGGGTTTAAGGGAAGCGTCGGAACTGGGGCTGGCGCTTGCCGGATCGGCGGAGCGGCATGCCGAGACGCTGGCGCTTGGCCGGGCTTTCGTCACGGCGGCATCGGCCTGGCCGGCCGGGGTATTCGAGCTGTTGCCCGCCGACGTGCCGTTTCCGGTCGCAGTCGGATCGGTCGCCGCCGCGCATGGCGTGCCGGCTGAAAAGGCACTGGCAGCCTATCTGCATGCGGCCGTGTCGCAATCGGTCTCGGCGGCGATCCGGCTCGGCGTCTGCGGCCAAAGCGAGGGGGTGGCGGTGATCGCCCGCCTGGAGGCGCAGATCGGGGAGGTGGCGGAGCGCGCGAGCGGTTCGATGCTCGATGATTTCGGAAGCGCTGCCGTGCAGGCGGATATCGCCTCGCTCCGGCATGAGAGGCAGCATTCGCGGCTGTTCCGTTCCTAGACGGGTTAGAATTACGCGAACGATTTTGAAAGGAAGCACACGATGAAATCGGCGAACGGACCCCTGCGGGTGGGCATCGGCGGACCGGTGGGTTCGGGCAAGACCGCGCTCACCGAAAAGCTCTGCAAGGCGATGCGGGAAGAGTATTCCGTCGCGGTCGTCACCAACGACATCTACACCAAGGAGGATGCCGAGGCGCTGGTGCGGATGCAGGCGCTTTCCTCCGACCGCATCGTCGGCGTGGAAACGGGCGGCTGCCCGCACACCGCCATCCGCGAGGACGCGACGATCAATCTGCAGGCGATCGCCGGGCTGACAGAGCGGTTTCCCGATCTCGATGTGGTGTTCATCGAATCCGGCGGCGATAACCTTGCGGCGACCTTCTCGCCCGATCTCGCCGATATCACCATCTATGTGATCTCCACCTGTCAGGGCGAGGAAATCCCACGCAAGGGCGGACCGGGCATCACCCGCTCCGATCTCCTCGTCATCAACAAGAAGGACCTCGCCCCCTATGTCGGGGCCGATCTCGACGTGATGGACCGCGATGCGAGCCGCATGCGGGAGGCGAAACCGCATGTCTTCACGGATTTGAAGCGCGGCGAGGGCGTCGATCACATCGTCCGCTTTTTGCGGGAAAACGGCGGGCTTTGATCCTTACCGTATTCTGTCATCCAGATACGAAAACGCCGGGCGAGCCCGGCGTTTTTTTATAGTGCGGCCGATCATTCCGCCGCGAGCGGCGGCAGGCGCAGCACATTGCTGCCCTGGCCTCCGGGCGAACGGTCGTCGTTGGCGCTGGTCTGCTGCCGCTCGATATGGGCAAGCCTTTCCTCGATCGCGGTAATGGAGGCTGCGTTCTTCCGGGCAACCTTGTCGAGTTCCTCGGTCGAAAGGGGAACATCTTCCACGTCCTTCTTGCCCACCATGCGACCAAAGATCTTGGCGAGCAGGCGGGAGAGATCGTCCATGATCAGGAAAAAGGAGGGAACGACCACCAGTGACAGCACCGTCGAGACAATGATGCCGCCGATCACGGCGATCGCCATCGGCGCACGGAAGGAGCCGCCTTCGCCGATGCCGAGCGCGGAAGGCAGCATGCCTGCCGACATGGCGATCGACGTCATGATGATCGGGCGCGCCCGCTTGCGGCCGGCCTCGACCATGGCGTGGACGCGCTCCATGCCGTGGCGGCGCATCTCGATGGCGAAATCCACCAGCAGGATGGCGTTCTTCGTCACGATGCCCATCAGCATCAGGATGCCGATGAGGACCGGCATGGACATGGCGTTCTGCGTTGCGATCAGCGCCACGGCCACACCGCCGATGGCCAGCGGCAGCGAGAACAGGATGGTGAAGGGCTGGATCACGTCCTTGAAGAGCAGGATCAGCACCACCAGCACCAGCATCAGACCGAGCAGCATCGCGTTAGCGAAGCTCTGGGTCATCTCCGCCTGGATCTTGGCGTCGCCGCTTTCGGCCAGCCGCACGGTGGAGGGCAGTTCGGTCGCCTCCACGATGCGCTTGAACTCGGCGCTCGACGTATCGAGTGCCGTACCGAAGGGCACGTCGGAACCGATCGAAACCACGCGGCTGCGGTCGTTGCGCTTGATCGAGCTCGGACCTTCCGCGTAGTCGATATCGGCCACGCTGTAGAGCGGCACGCTCTGGCCGGCGGCGGTCTTGACCTTCAGCGCGCGGATCGCTGCGAGATCGCGGCGCATGTCGAGCGACGTCTGCACGCGGATCGGGATCTGCCGGTCGTCCAGCGAGATCTTCGCGAGGTTGGCGTCGATGTCGCCGATGGTGGCGACGCGGATGGTCTCCGATATCTGCTGCGGCGTGATGCCGAGCCGCGAGGCCTGGTCCATGCGCGGGCGGATTTGCAGTTCGGGCCGGGGCAGGGCGCCCTCGGAGCTTACGTTGACGAGGATCGGCGAGGCGCGTAGGCGCGATTCAAGCAGGCTCACCGCCTCGTTCAGGTCCGCCTCGTTGGTCGAGAGGAAGTTGAACGAGAGATCGCGCTCGGCCCGGTCGTTGAGCTTGGCGATGCGGACGTCGGCGATAGGCTGCACCTTTGCCAGGATTTCCTTCTCGATATCCCATTGCGGACGCGTGCGGCCGTGGACCTCCATCTTCGGCAGGTAATCGCCGATGAGCGGGATAGAGCCGAGGCCCTTGTTGACGAGGGTTTTCAGGAGCGAGTGTTCGATATTGCTGAGAATGACGCGCACTGTGGCGCGGCGCAGTTCGAGGTCGCCCTTGGGAGACGCGCCGCCGAGCACGAAGATGCTTTCGATGCCATCGACATTGCTGATGGTATCGTAGATCTCCTTGGTCTTGACCTCGGTCTCCTCGAGCGTGGCATTCGGCGGCAGTTCCACGGAAAGCACGATGCGCGAGGAATCTTCCGGCGGTATGAAGCTGCCCGGAACCTGGGCGAGCAGCATCACCGAGCCGATCAGGAAGCCGATCGCCGCCAGCAGCGTCGTATAGCGCCAGTACCATTTGCGGGTCGTGCCGCTCACGAGCCGGGTATAGGCCTTCATCAGACGGCTGTCGTTGTCGTGATGGTCTTCCATCGCGTCTTCGGCGCGCATCAGATAGGCGGCCATCAGCGGAGTGATGAGGCGCGCCACCATCAATGAGAAGAACACCGAGAAGGCGACAGTCAGGCCGAACTGGATGAAATACTGGCCGGGAATGCCCGGCATGAAGGAGACCGGCACGAAGACCGCGATGATGGTGAAGCTGGTCGCGATGACCGCCAGACCGATTTCGTCGGCGGCTTCGAGAGCCGCCCGGTAAGGCGTCTTGCCCATCTTGATATGCCGGGCGATGTTCTCGATCTCGACGATCGCATCGTCCACCAGGATACCGGTCGCGAGCGTCAGCGCCAGGAAGCTCACGAGGTTCAGCGAGAACCCCATGATATCCATGATCCAGAAGGTCGGGATGGCGGAAAGCGGCAGAGCGACCGCCGCGATCAGCGTCGCTCGCCAGTTGCGCAGGAAGAGCAGCACGACGATGATGGCGAGGATCGAGCCTTCCATCAGCGTGTGAAGCGCCGCCTCGTAGTTGCCATGGGTGTAATAGACCGAATCGTCGACCATCTCGATCGTGACGTTCGGGTTCGCCTTGCGTACCTCGACGAGGCTTTCCGCCACGGTGTCAGCGACCGAAACTTCGCTGGCGCCCTTGGCGCGGAACACCGCGAAGGTGACCGAGGGCGTGCCGTTGAAGCGCGAGAATGACTTCGGCTCCTCATAGGTGTCGGTGATCGTGCCGAGCTGCGAGAGTCTCACGAAGCGGCCGTTCGGCAACGCGATCGTGGTGTCGGTAAGCTGCGCCACATCGCCCGCATCGCCGAGCGTGCGGATCGTCTGCTCGTTGCCGGCCACCTGGCCGCGCCCGGAGCCGAGATTGACGTTGGTGCCGCGAAGCTGCTGGTTCACTTCCGCCGCGGTGATGCCGTAGGCATCGAGCTTGGCCGGGTTGAGCGCGACGCGGATTTCGCGATCGGCGCCGCCGTAACGGTCGATACGGCCAATGCCGGGCTGGCCCTGTAGGGCGCGCTTGATGGTGTCGTCAACGAACCAGGAGAGCTCCTCCAGCGTCATGTTCGGGGAGGAGACTGCGAAGGTCTGGATCGCCTGACCCTCGACATCCACCTTGGTGACGACGGGCTCCTCGATGCCAGCCGGCAGGTCGCTGCGGATCTTGTCGATCGCGTCCTTGGTGTCCTGCACGGCCTCTTCGGTGGGCTTTTCGATGCGGAACAGCACGACGGTCTGCGACTGTCCGTCGGTCACCGTCGACTGGATTTCGTCGATGCCGCTGATCGAGGCGACCGCGTCCTCGACCTCCTTGGTCACCTGCGCTTCGAGTTCGGCGGGCGAGGCACCGCTCTGGGTAACGGTGATCGAGACGACGGGAACGTCGATATTCGGGAAACGGGTGATCGGCAGCGAAAAGAACGACTGCATGCCGAGATAGAGCAGCAGCGCAAAACCAAGCAGCGGGGCGATCGGATTGCGGATCGACCAGGCGGAGAAGTTCATGGCACGACCTCGGTTAGTTCGAGGCTGCGGATTCGTCCGCAACCGGGGCGATCTTGTCGCCGTCGCGCACGAACGCGCCGGCCTTGGAAACAACCATGTCACCGGCTTCGAGCCCGCTGACGACCTGGACGAAACCGTTGTCCTGGATGCCGGTCTCGATCTTCACCTGCTTGACGACGTTGTTCTCGACCTTGCGGGCGGAGGAGCCGTCGCGATTGGTGATAACCGCCGAAAGCGGCAAGGCGAGGGCATTGGCCTCGCTGACGATGATGTCGGCCTTGGCATACATGCCGGCGCGTGCGCCGCTCTCGTCGTCGATGATGATGTGCACCAGGCCGAGACGGGTGGTGGGATCGACGGTCGGCGAAACGAGCCGCACCCTGCCTTCGATCGTCGTCCTGCCGCCGGCGATGGTGACGAGCGCCTTCTGGCCTGCCTCGATCTTCTGGATGTCGGTTTCCGAAAGATCGGCAACGAGTTCTATCGCGCCATCCTTGATGACGGAGAAAAGCGGTTCGCCGCTTCCGTTGGCGATCGCGCCGATTTTGGCGTTCTTGGCGGAAACCACGCCGTCCACGGGCGTCTTGACGCCGGTGCGGGCAAGCCTAAGATCGATGTCCTCGATCTGGGCTTCGACGACCTTGATGTCGGATTGCCCGACGGCGACCGACTGGTTGGAGGCATTCAACTGCGCCTGGCGCACCTCGACGAGGGCTTCCGCTTGCTCGAGCTGCGAGATCGTGCTCGTTCCGCTCTGACTAAGCCGCTTGGTGCGATCCCGCTGGCGGGTCGCGTCATCCAGGTTAGCCTGCGCCTCGATGACCTGCGCCTTGTATTGCGCGAGGGAGGCTTCGGCCTTGGCCTTGTTCGCCTCGAGCTGGCTCTTCTGCAAGAGAAGCGCGTCGTCGTTGAGGGTCGCGAGCACGCTGTTCGCCTTCACCTCGTCGCCGATGTCGACGTTGAGGGCGCGGATCGACAGGCCGTCCACTAAGGGCTGGATGAAGACTTCCTCGACCGGGCGAATGGTGCCGGTCGCGATGACGCGATCGGTGAGCGCCCTGGTGACCGTCTCGGTCACGACGATGGCCGGCAGTTTGGGTTCAGCGGTGGCGGGAGCGGCAGGCTCCTGCGCAAGCGGAGAGCTGGCGACGAGCGCCACTAAGAGAGCCGGAAAGACGCCGGCAACGTTCGAAGACTTGCGAAGCATGCGATCTTTTCCGTCTGGGCAAAGGGGGCGCCACTTCCGCTGTCATTTCGGCACGGCACCGCGCCCCTCGCGCGTTGACACCCTGCCTGAGGTGGTAACCGGAAATAATGGTTACAAGCCCTCATGAGCAAAGTTCATCGGCTTGCCCTTTTAAGGATTTGCGCTGCACAAATCAATCCATGCCGGCTATCGAAGGAATGTCTTTTGGTTATGTTTTACGTAAGTATCTTTTGAGAAACGCGCG
>NZ_JBHFJG010000011.1:125081-152661 GCF_057559155.1 Rhizobium moroccans
ACCCATGGTCGCGCGTTCCATTTATCGACCTTCCGGGAGATTATTGTTTCGCCGCCGCCTCGGTGATCTCCGCGGTAAAGGCGCCCTGCGGCTCCTTGGTGATGATCTTCTGGTCGAGGAGCGCCTTGGTGGTGCGCTCGTATAGTTCCGGCTTCAATACGCCCGATCCGTCGCCGATCAGCTTGGCGACCTCGCCCATCATGCGTTTCTGGTGGTTCTCGTCCTGGCCGCCATTGTCCATGACGATCTCGGCTGCTTCCTCCGGGTTCTCGATGGCGTATTTCCAGCCCTTCATGGAGGCGCGGACGAACTTCACCATGGTTTCCTTGAAGGCGGGGTCCTTCAACTTGTCCTCCAAGACGTAGAGACCGTCTTCCAGCAGGTCGTTGCCCATTTCGGTATAGTTGAAGACGATCAGGTCTTCCGGCTTGAAGCCTGCGTCGATCGCCTGCCAGTATTCGTTATAGGTCATGACCGAGATACAGTCCGCCTGCTTCTGGACGAGCGGCTGCACGTCGAAGCTCTGCTTCAGAACGGTGACACCGTCCGCGCCGCCTTCGGTGGAGAGGCCGAGCTTGTTCATCCAGGCGAAGAACGGATATTCGTTGCCGAAGAACCAGACGCCCAGCGTATGGCCCTTGAAATCGGCTTCGCTCTTCACCGGCCCGTCCTTCGGACAAATCAGCTGAAGGCCGGATTTCTGGAATGGCTGGGCGATGTTGACGAGCGGCACGCCCTTTTCGCGGGCGACCATGGCGGCCGCCATCCAGGTCACCACGACATCCGCGCCGCCGCCGGCGATCACCTGTTCCGGGGCGATATCCGGGCCGCCCGGCTTGATCTCGACATCGAGGTCTTCCTCTTCGTAGAAACCCTTGTCCTTGGCGACGTAATAGCCGCCGAACTGGCCCTGAGCCACCCATTTGAGCTGCAGGGTAACCTTCTCGGCGGCCATGGCCTGAACCGCGGCCAGCGACATGGCGCCGGCCATCAATGCCATCATCATCTTCTTCATCGCTGTTCCCTCTTCTTTTTTGACCGCTTCCGGGTTGCGGAAGCTGATGCGCCTAACCACCACGGATAGACGGATGCCAGAAGGTCGTCGCTCTTTCCGCAAGCGCCACGACACCATAGAAAACCGAACCGGCAACGGCCGCAACCGCGATTTCCGCCCAGACCATATCGACGTTCATGCGGCCGATCTCGGTGGAGATGCGGAAGCCCATGCCGACGATCGGCGTGCCGAAGAATTCCGCCACGATCGCGCCGATCAGCGCAAGAGTCGAGTTGATCTTCAGCGCGTTGAAGATGAAGGGCATGGCGGCCGGCAGGCGCAATTTCACGAGCGTCTGCCAGTAGTCGGAGGCATAGGAACGCATCAGGTCGCGCTCCATGGCTCCTGCGGCGGAAAGCCCGGCCACGGTGTTCACCAGCATAGGGAAGAAGGTCATGATGATGACAACGGCCGCCTTGGACTGCCAGTCGAAGCCGAACCACATGACCATGATGGGCGCGACCCCGATGATCGGCAGCGCCGAGACCATGTTGCCGACCGGGATGAGGCCCCGGCGCAGAAAGGCGAAGCGGTCGGCGAGGATCGCAACCGCGAAGCCCGCCGCGCAGCCGATCACATAGCCGATCAGCACGGCCTTGAAGATGGTCTGCCGCACGTCCGCCCAGAGGATCGGGAGAGAGCCCGCGATGCGCGCCGCGATGGCCGAGGGCGGCGGCAGCAGGATGAAGGGGATGCCGGCGCCCCGCGTGGCCGCTTCCCAGATGACGAGGATCCAGGCACCGAAGATTGCCGGAATGAGGAGCCGCAGGAACCAGCCGGCGGCTGTGGATCTGGGCTCGATTTGCGAGAGTTCCGAGACACAGGCCCAGGCGAGAAGCCAGCTTGCCGCGATCATCAGGAAAAAGGCGGCCGACATCTGCCCCTCGTTTCCGCCGAGGCCGGCAAGCAGAAGGGCGGCGGGAAGGTGCGCGCCGACGAAGAGGACGGCGGCGCGCGGTATCGGGCCTTCCAGCGTCAGCATCAGCGTGACGGCCGCAAGCAGCACGAGCGCGATCGTCATGCCGCCTTGAACGGGGTTTGCGGCTTCGGGCAGGGTAAGCGGCAGCCTGGCGGCGGCAATGGCGGTGATCACGCCGGCGAGGAGAGGCTGCCAATTGCGCTGCAATTGCTTCATGCCGGCCTCCCGCCCATCGAGCGTTCCACGATCTTGCCGGCCACACCGACGATAGTCACGAGGATCGCGGCAAGCACCGAGCCGGCGATCAGCGCCGCCCAGATGTCGATCGTCTGGCTATAATAGGAGCCCGCGAGCAGTTTGGAGCCGATGCCGGCAACAGCCCCTGTCGGCAGTTCGCCGACGATCGCGCCGACGAGGCTTGCGGCGATCGCCACCTTCATGGAGGTGAAGAGGAAGGGAATGGAAGCCGGCACTCTGAGCTTCCAGAAGGTCTGGGCGCGGCTTGCATTATAGGTGCGCATCAGGTCGAGTTGGATCGATTCCGGCGAGCGCAGGCCCTTCACCATGCCCACCGCCACCGGAAAGAAGGAGAGATAGGTGGAGATCAGCGCCTTCGGGATGAGGCCCGTGACGTTGATCGCGGCGAGCACCACCACCACCATGGGCGCGATCGCCAGGATCGGCACCGTCTGAGACGCGATGATCCAGGGCATGAGGCTGCGGTCGAGCGCCTTCACATGCACGATGCCGACGGCGATCAGGATGCCGGTGAGCGTTCCGAGCGTGAAGCCGACGGCCGTCGAGGAGAGCGTCACCCAGGAATGGTAGACGAGGCTGCGGTTTGAGGTAACGCGGCGGAGGAACGTGTTCTCGTAGACGTTGCTCGCCACCTGATGTGGCGCCGGCAGCACCGGCTTCGGCTGCGAAAGCGTGGCGCCTACGAACTCCGTCGTGGTGCGCGTGACGCTGGCACGCCGGTCGAGATCGTGCTGGAAGGGCGCGTTCATGAACACGGCCGCGACATACCAGATCACCACGATGGCCACGAGGATGCTGAGGACGGGGAGGGTGTGGTGGCGGAGGGAGGTCATCCGTCGAGGCCCCCCAAGAACGGAGAAAGGTGCTTCTTGATAGTTTCGAAAACGTAGTCCGGTCCGTCCAGAACCTGGACATTGTCGAAACGGAGCACGACAAACCCTTGCTTGGTGAGAAACGCGTCGCGTCTTTCGTCGTGTCGGCGACCACGATCCGTTTCGTGGGTGTCACCGTCCACTTCGACGACGATACGGGCGGACAACCAAGCAAAATCCGCGATGTATGGACCAATGGGTGTTTCCCGGCGAAAGCGGGCGCCGAAAGGGCGTAGATCGCGCAGCATGTCCCACATAGCTGCTTCGGCCTTGGTCAGCTCGCGACGCAGGCGCTTAGCGCGATCTCTCGTCTTAGGATCGATATTGGAATGTGGCATGCAAACGCCTTCCCAACCCCTCCCCGTAGAGGAGAGGATTCCAAGTATCATTTTCCCCCTCTGGCCTGCCGGCCATCTCCCCCACAAGGGGGGAGAGGACTCGCGGCAACGCCTACTTTCCATGCTGGAGGCGGTGCAGCGGGTTAAGCCCCTCCCCCTTGTGGGGAGGGGTTGGGGAGGGGTTTGAAAGCGAAACTCACTCCTCATAGCTATGCCCCGCTCTCAAGCCCTCGCGCACCCGGTGGGCGATTTCCAGGAATTCCGGCGTCTCGCGGATTTCGAGCGGCCGCTCGGCCGGCAGGGTCGACTCGATCACATCCGTCACCCTTCCAGGCCGGGGCGACATGACGACGATCCTGGTGGAGAGATAGACCGCCTCCGGGATCGAATGGGTGACGAAACAGATGGTCTTTTCCGTCCGGGCCCAGAGTTTCAGAAGCTGCGCGTTCAGGTGGTCGCGGACGATCTCGTCCAACGCGCCGAAGGGCTCGTCCATCAGCAGCAGGTCCGCATCGAAGGCGAGCGCCCGGGCGATCGAGGCGCGCTGCTGCATGCCGCCGGAGAGCTGCCACGGGTATTTCTTGCCGAAGCCGGTGAGGTTGACGAGGTCGAGCGTGCGCTCGATGCGGCTTGCCCGCTCGGCCGTCGAATGCCCCATGATCTCCAGCGGCAGGGCGATGTTCTTCTCGATCGTGCGCCAGGGATAGAGCGCCGGCGCCTGGAAGACATAGCCGTAGGAGCGGGATTTGCGCGCTTCCTCCGGCGTCATGCCGTTGACGGAAATCTCTCCGGAGGTCGGCTTCTCAAGATCGGCGATCACCCGCAAAAACGTCGTCTTGCCGCAGCCCGAAGGGCCGATGAAGGAGATGAAATCACCCTTCCTCACCTCCAGATCGACGTCGGAAAGCGCATGCACAGGTCCGTCATTGGTCTCGAAGGTGAGCCCTAGCTTCCTGGCGGAGACGACGGAGGACGAGGAAGCGGTCATGGGGTCATCGCATGTTCGAGGGATACGAAGCAGGGCGGGCGTGGTATGATATCGGCAATCGGCGCCGTTGCAGGCGTCTTGGGTCTTCGACGGAGGAGAAAGACCATGGATGCGTCATCGAAACCCACCTGCCGGCTGGTGAAGCCCAGCGCCACCTATGACGGCAAGCAGGGGCTCAGCTATTTCCAGGGCGTCGCCGCCGAGACGGTCGGCTCCAAGGGCATCTGCATGCATCTGCTCACCATGCAGCCCGGCACCCGCGCCAAGGCGCATCTGCACGAGAACCACGAGACGGCGATCTACATGCTCTCCGGTTCGGCACATACCTGGTATGGTGACCGGCTGCAGGAGCATGTGGTCGTCCACGCGGGCGAGCTGTTCTACATCCCGGCGGGCGTTCCGCACCTGCCGGCGAACCTTTCCAACACGCCCTGCACGGCGATCATCGCCCGGACAGATCCCAACGAGCAGGAGAGCGTCGTGCTTCTGCCGGAGCTGGACGGGTTGGTGAAGACGTGAGGCTTTGCCGTTTTTCCGCACCGGCCTGCCGACTGGAGGATGGTATTGAATTCCCCCTCTGGCCTGCCGGCTTTTTGGGTCGATCCACTCGTCTCGACCCGTCCTTCGGACCCCACCACAAGGGGGGAGAGGAGTCGCGGAACCTCCTCGACCATGCGCACACTGAAATGAATATCGACGGCGGTGCGGCAGGTTAAGTCCCTCCCCCTTGTGGGGAGGGGTTGGGGAGGGGAATGCCCAAACCTGATGACGGTATGGCGCGCCCATCACACCCCGCTTGCCGGAATGCCGGTGCGTTCCACCTTGCGCGGCGCGGTCAGTTCCTTCCAGGTCGACAGCGCCTTGTTCACCGCTTGGAACGGCTCGCGCCTCACGAATTCGCCATGCCCCTCGCGGGTCTTCACGGTCGACTCCTCGATCGCCACGACGCCACGGGTCAGCGTGAAGCGGGGCAGGCCGGTCACCCGCTTGCCTTCGAAGACGTTGTAGTCGATCGCCGACTGCTGGCTTTTTGCCGAAATCGTCTTGGAGCGCTTCGGGTCCCATACGACGATATCGGCATCGGCGCCGACCAGGATCGCGCCCTTTTTCGGATAGACGTTCAATATCTTGGCGATGTTTGTTGAGGTCACCGCCACGAATTCGTTCATGGTGATGCGGCCGGTCGCCACGCCATAGGTCCACAGCATCGGCATGCGGTCCTCGAGCCCGCCGGTGCCGTTCGGAATTTTTCGGAAATCGCCGAGACCGGTGCGCTTCTGGTCGGTGGTGAAGGCGCAGTGGTCTGTCGCCACCACCTGCAGCGAGCCGGAGGCGAGGCCGGCCCAGAGGCTGTCCTGATGCTGCTTGTTGCGGAAGGGCGGGGACATGACCCGGCGGGCGGCGTGATCCCAGTCCTTGTTGAAATATTCGCTCTCGTCGAGCGTCAGGTGCTGGATCAGCGGCTCGCCGTAGACGCGCATGCCATTCTGGCGTGCACGCCGGATCGCCTCGTGCGCCTGTTCGCAGGAGGTGTGCACCACGTAGAGCGGCACGCCCGCCATGTCGGCGATGATGATGGCGCGGTTGGTCGCCTCGCCCTCGACGGAGGCGGGGCGGGAATAGGCGTGCGCTTCGGGGCCGTTATTGCCCTCATCCATCAGCTTCTGCTGCATGGCGGCGACGACGTCGCCATTTTCGGCATGGACGAGCGGCAGCGCGCCGAGTTCGGCGCAGCGCGAGAAGGAGGCGAACATCTCGTCATCGTTCACCATCAGCGCGCCCTTGTAGGCCATGAAGTGCTTGAAGGTGTTGATGCCCTTTTCCTGCACGACCGCCTTCATGTCGTTGAAGACCTGTTCGCCCCACCAGGTGACGGACATGTGGAAGGAATAGTCGCAATTGGCGCGCGTCGATTTGTTGTCCCAGCGCTTCAACGCATCGAGTAGCGATTGGCCGGGATCGGGCAGGCAGAAATCGACCACCATCGTCGTGCCGCCGGCAAGTGCCGCCCGCGTGCCGCTTTCGAAATCGTCGGAGGAATAGGTGCCCATGAAGGGCATTTCGAGATGCACATGCGGATCGATGCCGCCCGGCATTACGTAGCATCCTTCGGCATCCAGCACCTCGTCGCCCGAGAGGTTGGGGCCGATCTCGATGATCCTGCCGCCATCGATCTTGACGTCCGCCTTGTAGGTCAGGTCGGCGGTGACGATGGTTCCACCCTTGATGACTGTGGTCATTGTTGTTCCCCTGTCTTGTCAATGTCGGTGAGAAGCGATGGATAAAAGCGAGCGACCTCGCAGCGTTCGACCATAGCGCCGCTCAATGCTGCAAGGATCGTCTTCAAGAGACTGTTCACCCGATATGGCCATCGGCCTACTCCACGATCTCGGCGGTCTCCAGCACGGCATGGAAGAGCACGTCGGCTCCGGCGGCGGCCCATTCCTTGGAAATATCCTCCGCCTCGTTGTGGGAAAGCCCGCCGACGCAGGGGCACATGACCATCGTCGCGGGTGCGACCTTCGCCGCCCAGCAGGCGTCATGGCCGGCGCCGGAAATGATGTTCATGTGGCTGTAGCCAAGCTTTTCGGCGGCTTCGCGTACGCGTCCGACGAGCACCGGATCGAAGGTGATCGGATCGAAATGGCCGACGGCCTCCACCGAGCAGCCGACGCCGAGCGCCTCGCAGATCTTCGCCGCTTCGGCTTCGATCTTCGCTCGCATGCGGTCGAGTTTCTCCTGCGAGGGCGTGCGGATATCGACGGTAAAGGTCACGGTGCCCGGCAGCACGTTGCGGGAATTCGGCGAGAAAAACACCTGGCCGACGCCGCCGACGGCGCCCGGCTGCTCGCTCATCGCCACGTCCTGCACCATTTCGAAGATGCGGCTCATGGCGAGCCCGGCATTGACGCGCATGTTCATCGGCGTCGAGCCGGTATGGGCCTCGCGGCCCGTCAGCGTGAATTCCAGCCACCACAGGCCCTGACAGTGAGTGACGACGCCGATCTGCTTGTCTTCGGCCTCGAGGATCGGCCCTTGCTCGATATGATATTCGAAATAGGCGTGCATCTGCCTGGCGCCGACTTCCTCCTCGCCCACCCAGCCGATGCGCTTCAGTTCGTCGCCGAAGGTCTTTCCTTCCGGGTCTTTGCGGGCATAGGCATAATCGAGGTCATGCACGCCGGCGAAGACGCCGGAGGCGAGCATGGCCGGTGCGAAGCGCGCGCCTTCCTCATTCGTCCAGTTGGTGACGACGATCGGGTGCTTCGTCTTGATGCCGAGGTCGTTCAAGGTGCGCACGACCTCAAGCCCGCTCAAGACGCCGAGCACGCCGTCATATTTGCCGCCGGTCGGCTGGGTGTCGAGATGGCTGCCGACATAGACGGGCAGGGCGTCCGGATCGGTGCCCTTACGGGTCGCGAACATGGTACCCATCTTGTCGACGCCCATTTCGAGGCCGGCTGCATCGCACCAGCTCTTGAAGAGTTCGCGGCCTTGCTTGTCGGCATCGGTCAGCGTCTGGCGATTGTTGCCGCCGGCAATGCCGGGGCCGATCTTCGCCATTTCCATCAGGGTATCCCAAAGGCGGTCGCCATTGATGCGCAAGTTCTCGCCGGGTGCTGCCACCATGAAAATGTCCTCACCGTTTCAAGGCGCCCCGTTTTCGGGCGCTATATTTGTTCCCGTCGGTTCCCCAGGCGCCTGCGGCGTTTGAAGATCGGCATTGCCTTTGTTGTGCTTGTCGCCGATAATTTGACCGATTGGTAAAACATTACAATTTCCGTGCCGCCACTCAAGACGTAAAACGCGAAAAATGCACGCTGAAAATTCAGGCATATGCCGTGGTTATCGGCGGGCCATATGCTACGGGCGTGAAATGGTTGCAGGAAGGGCAGGGGAGCGGAAATGACCATCCCGAGGGCGGCGAAAACCTTGAGGCGCACACGCATCCAGGAGGAAAAGGAAGAGCGCATCCTGGAAGCGGCGCTCGATGTTTTTTCCGCCGCCGGTTTTCGCGGTTCGACCATCGACCAGATCGCGGAAGCCGCGGGCATGTCGAAGCCGAACCTTCTCTATTACTTCCGCACCAAGGAAGCGATCCACCGGGCGCTGATCGACCGGGTTCTGTTCACCTGGCTCGAGCCGCTGCGCGCCTTCGACGCGGAGGGTAACCCGGAAGCGGAGATCCGCTCCTATATCCGCCGCAAGCTGGAAATGGCGCGGGATTTCCCCCGCGAGAGCCGGCTCTTCGCCAATGAAATCCTTCAGGGCGCGCCGCATATCGAGGATGAGTTGAAAGGGCCGCTGAAAGAGCTGGTGGACGAGAAGGCAGAGGTGATCCGCGCCTGGGTACGCACTGGCAAGATCGCCAAATGCGATCCCTACCACCTGATCTTCTCGATCTGGGCGACGACCCAGCACTATGCCGATTTCGACGTGCAGGTACGCGCCGTGCTCGGCCAGAACCATGCGGGCGAAGGGCGCTTCGAGGACGCCGCCCGGTTTCTGGAGCAGCTTTTCATGAACGGGTTGCGGCCGAGGCAGGCGGACACCGCCGCTTGAAGAATGTGGGCCATCGGTATATACTTTTGATATATACCTTAGGAGGCCGGCATGAATACAGCAAAGATCTTCTGGTCCGGACGATCGCAGGCCGTTCGCCTGCCGAAGGATTTCCGGTTCGAAACCGACGAAGTCCGCATTCGCCGCCACGGCAATACGGTCATCCTCGAGCCGATCGAGAACGACTGGAACTGGCTGGACAAGGTCGTGAGCGATGTCGACAGCGATTTCGCCGAGGCTGCGACCGAGCGGCCGGCAGAGCAGGAGCGTTCCGGCCTGGATGTTTTCGAGTGAAGTTCCTGCTCGACACGAATGCCGTGATCGCCCGTCTCAAGGGCGACCAAAACTTCGTCGCCCGACTGAAAGAGCATCTGCCGGAGGATTTCGGCCTCTCGGCAATCGTCCTCCATGAATTGTTCTATGGGGCGTTCAAGAGCCAACACGTGGCCGCGAACCTGGAGCGCGTCGAAGAACTGCGTTTCGAAACCATCGAATTCGACCGCGAGGATGCGCGCTCCGCAGGTGAAATCCGCGGGCAGCTTGCCAAGGCGGGGCTGCCGATCGGGCCCTATGATGTCCTGATCGCCGGTCAGGCACGAGCCCGTGACCTCACGCTGGTAACGCACAATGTCAGGGAGTTTCAGCGCGTGGTCGGGCTTCGGATGGAGAGGTGGTAAGGCCGCTCAAAAGCCGAACAGCCGCAGCATCGCGAAACCGAAGACCGAGATGAAGAGCCAGCCGAAGGCGCCGAGCGCCAACGGCCGCCAGCCTTCCGCTTTCAGCTTGCGGATATCGGTCTGCAGCCCCATGGCGGCGAGCGCCATCGACAGCAGGAAGGTGTTCGCGAACGCGAGCGTGGCGTTGAGTTCTTTCGGAATGTCGATTGCGCTGTTGACCAGCATCATGGCGATGAAGCCGAGCACGAACCAGGGCATGGGAGCAGACGCCTTGGACGCGCCGCCTTGACGCGCCCGCACGGCGACGGCGAGAAGCATGACGAGCGGCGCCAGCATGGCGACCCGCGCGAGCTTTGATATCGTGCCGAACGTACCGGCCGTGTCTCCGGCCTGGAAGGAAGCCGCCACCACCTGCGCCACCTCGTGGATGGTCGCGCCGCTCCAGAGCCCGAAGCTGCGCGCATCGAGCGCCAGCGGCGCTGCGAGCAGCGGATAGATGAACATCGAAAGACAGCCGAACAGCGTGACGCAGGCAATCGCATAGGCGACATGTTCCTGGCGCCCGCGCACGACGGTATTGGTGGCGATCACCGCGGAAGCGCCGCAGACCGAGGTGCCGGCAGCGATCAGATCGGCAAGCTCCTGCTCCACGCCCAGCAGGCGCCCGGCCGCGCGAATCGCGACGAAGGTGACGGCGAGCGTGATGGCCACCATTGCGAGACCCGCGCCCCCGAGCGAAAGCACCTGGCCGACCGTCACCTGAAGGCCGAGAAGAACGATGCCGAGCCGCAGCAGGCGGCGCAGCGAAAACGCGATTCCCGGCTCCAGAACAGCGGATACGGTGAAGAGATTGCGGGCGGCCATCCCAAGGATGATCGAGAGGATGAGCGGGCTAAGTGCTGCCCAGCCCGTCAGGCCGCGGGCAGCGACAGCCGTCACCGCGATGAAGGCCGTGAGTGCTAGGCCGGGGAGAAGTTCACTGAATAGCGAAGACGGTCTAGCTTGGGCTTTTTCTGCCGGCGGGGCGATATGCGTCATGATCGTTCTTTGAAATGCTTGATCTGTCGAAAATCATCCTCCATTTTTCAGAACGATAAATCCAATTCATATGTTTTCTGATATTGTTCGATTCTAACGAACGATTGAGGTGTTGCATGACGCTGGAGCAATTGCGCATTTTCTTGGAAGTCGCGGATCGCCAACATGTCACCAAGGCGGCGCAGGCCCTCAATCTCACGCAATCGGCGGTCAGCGCGGCGATTTCGGCGCTGGAGGTGCGCCATGCGGTGACCCTCTTCGACCGGATCGGGCGGAGGATCGAGCTGACGGAAACGGGCAAGCTCTTCGTACCAGAAGCCAAAGCCATCCTGGAGCGTGCGCGTGCGGCCGAGGGCCTGCTGGCCGATCTCGGCGGCTCGGCCTCCGGGCTTTTGAGGGTCTATGCCAGCCAGACGGTCGCGAGCTATTGGCTGCCCTCACGCCTCGTCACCTATCACGAGCGGTTTCCGCGCGTGGACGTGCGGCTTACCGTCGGTAATACCCAGAGCGCGGCGCAGGCCGTTCTGTCGGGCGAGGCCGAACTTGCCGTGGTGGAGGGCGAGGTGTTTCTGGCGGGGCTCAAGCGCCGCAAGGTGGCGGAGGATCGGCTGGTGCTGGTGGTCGGCGATCGTCACCCCTGGGCGGACGGCCGCCGGATTGCCTCCGGCGACCTCGCCGAAACGAGCTGGATCATGCGCGAAAAGGGCTCCGGCACGCGCGCCGCCTTCGAGGCGGAGCTTTCGATGCTGGGCATCGATCCCTCCGAGCTTTCGGTGGTTCTGGAAATGCCTTCCAACGAGGCGGCGATCGCCGCGGTGGAGGCGGGCCTCAGCGCCACGGTTCTTTCCAGCCGCGCGACCCAGTTCCATTCGCTGGCCGGCAAGTTGCATGTGGCGGATTTCCCCATGCCGTCCCGCGAGTTCTCGGCGCTTTATCACGCGGAGCGGCACGTCACGCGCGCCTTGCAGGCCATGCTGGAGCTCCTGAGCGAGCCGGAAGAGAAAGCAAGTTAGTCCGCCTCACTCCATGAGGGGCGGCAATTCCCTTGCGAGCGTATCGATCGCCAGCCGCACCTTCGGCAAGATGACCGGGGATTTCGGCCATACGGCGTAAGCTTCGAAAACTGTCGCGGGAATGTCCGTGAGCACGCGCACCAATTCGCCGGAAGCAACCCGATCCCGAGCTAGCCAGCATGTCAGCCAGGCGAGCCCGCGACCCTCGACAGCAGCATCGGCAATCGATGCGAGATCATCGAGGCGCAGCCGGGTACTTGGAAATATCTCGCGCGGCGAACCGTCTTCGGTTGGAAAAATCCATGGCCTGTCCTGGTTGCCGCGCCGGTAGACGATCGCTTCGTGACTGGCCAGATCTTTCAGGGTTTGCGGAATGCCGTGCTTTTCCAAGTAGGCGGGTGAGGCGCAGACGGTCATGCGTTGACGGGCGATCACGCGTGCCGTCAGGTCCGGATTGTCCTTCAATGGTCCGTTGCGAATGGCGAGATCGAAACCATCCTCGAGGAGATCGACAATGCGGTCGTTGAAGGAGAGATCGAGTTCGAGACCGGGATGCTCGTCGAGGAGCGGCGTGAGGGCGGGGGCAGCGCAATGGCGACCGAAGAGCACCGGCATGGTGATGCGCAGTCTGCCGCGTACCTCGCGCCGGCCGGATTCCAGCAGGGCCTCGCCAAGCCGGATCTCCTCCACCGCGCGCAGGCAGCGCTCATAGAAGAAGCGGCCCTCCTCCGTCAGGCTCTGGCTGCGCGTGGTGCGGTGGAAGAGCCGCACCCCAAGCCGTTCCTCCAGCCGGGCGATCGTCTTGCCGACCGCCGAACGCGTCAGGTTCAGCTTCTTGGCGGCGGCGGAGAAGCCACCTGCCTCGACCGTTTCCACGAAGACAGAAATGCCCTTCAACTGTTCCATGTTGTATCCAATGAGGAACCAAACTGGAGAAATCATATCGCAACTGCGGACTGATGTTCAACGATATGCTGCCCTCATCGATTTTCTCTCAAGGAGCGACAAGATGAGAACAGCAAGACAATGGAGTATCGCAGCGGTCGGGCCGGAAGATTTCCGCATCCGGGAGGCGGAAATTGCCGAACCTTCGAGCGGCGAAATCCTGGTGCGGGCGCAAGCCGTATCGCTGAACTACCGTGACAAGCTCATGCTGGAAACAGGCATGGGCCTGCCGCTGACATTTCCGTTCGTGCCGGCCTCGGACCTGGCGGGTGTGGTGGAGGCCGTGGGGCCGGGCGTCACCCGTTTCAAGCCGGGTGATCGGGTCATTTCCACCTTTTCGCCGGGACGTATCGCGGGCAAAGAGATAGGCGACGCCCGCAATCCACCCTATAAATCACTGGGCGGCTATTATCCCGGCGTGCTTTCGGAATATGTCACGTTTCCGCAGGATTGGTTCGTCGCCGCGCCCAGCTCGCTTGACGCGGCCGAGGCGAGCACGTTGCCCTGCGCCGGCCTGACGGCATGGTTTGCCCTGATCGAACAAGGCAAGCTGAAGGCTGGCGACAGGGTCGTGGTCCAGGGCACTGGAGGCGTCGCGCTGTTCGGCCTGCAGATCGCCAAGGCGCATGGTGCTGAAGTCTTCATCACCTCGTCGAGCGCCGAGAAGCTGGAGCGCGCCCGCAAGCTGGATGCGGATCATCTTCTTCCCCGCGAGGGCTGGGTGGAGCGCGTCCTCGACCTGACGGGCGATCACGGCGCCGACCATATTCTCGAAATCGCCGGCGGTCCGGCGTTTGCGCATTCGCTGGACGCTGTTGCCGTCGGCGGGCGGATATCGGTGATCGGCGTGCTGGAAGGGCTCGAAATCTCCGCTCCGACGGTGCCGCTCATTCTCAAGTCTCCCACGGTTCAGGGAATCTCCGTCGGGCATCGTCGGGCACTGGAAGATTTTGTTCGTGCCGTCGATGCGATCGGGCTCAAGCCGGTGATCGACAGGCGCTATCGCTTCGAGGAGGCGCGTGAGGCCTTCGCGCATCTCGATCGCGGCGCCTTCGGCAAGATCGTGATCGAGTTCTGAGGGTAGACAACCGCTCCCGCCGTTTGGCCGGCGGGAGCGGAGATCGTCATTCGGCGGCAACGGCTGCGCTTTCGAAGGCGAAGCCTTCGTCGGCCCAGCCGGTCATGCCGCCGATCATGACCTTCACCGACAGGCCGAGACGTGCGAGCCGCAGGGCCGCCTTGTCGGTGCCGTTGCAATGAGGGCCTGCGCAATAAACGATGAAGAGCGTATCGGCCGGCCATTCCGACATGCGGTGCGCAGTCATCTTCCCGTGCGGCAGGTTGAGGGCCCCCGGAATGTGAGAGGCTGCAAACAGCGCCGGCGAACGGACGTCGAGGAGCACGAAATCCGAATGGCCGGCCTGCAGGGATGCGTGAACGTCCCAACAATCCGTCTCGAAGGCGAGCTTTCTTGCGTAATGTTCGGCAACGGCTTCGGGGGAGGCGAATATCTCGGCGACGGGGCTCGGCATCGGTGTTTCCTTTCCGGTTTGATGTTGCCCGTGACCGTGCCTCATGTTAGTTCGAAGCGAAATTGGCCGTAATGACGATTATCGTAAAGATCATGCCAAAAGCTTCAATTCTTTCCGGCCCCCGTGTAGCGGTGCTCGCCTATGACGGGCTCTGCACCTTCGAGTTCGGCATCGCCTACGAAGTCTTCGGCCTGCCGCGTCCGGAAATGGGAGGGGGCTGGTATCGCTATTCCGTCTGCGGCATCGAACCGGGCCCGTTGAGGGCCGCGGGCGGGCTCAGCGTTCTGGTCGATCATGGGCTTGAAGCGATGGCCGAAGCGGATCTGATCATCGTTCCGGGCTGGCGGGCGATCGACGCGGAGGTTCCCGAGACCCTGATCGCAGCCTTGCGGTCCGCCCATGAGCGCGGAGCGCGCATCATGTCGCTGTGTTCGGGCGCCGCGGTGCTTGCCGCTTCCGGCCTTCTTCGCAATCGCAGGGCGACGACGCATTGGCGCTATGTCGCCTCGCTCGCGGAGCGCTATTCGGACATCGCCTTCGATGCGAGCGTTCTCTACATGGACGAGGGCAGCATCCTGACCGCTGCGGGAAGTGCCGCGGGCATCGATCTCTGCCTGCATGTGGTTCGCGGCGATTTCGGCGCGGAGGCCGCCAACAGCGTCGCCCGGCGTCTCGTGCTGCCGCCGCACCGGGAAGGCGGGCAGGCGCAATTCATCCATGCGCCCGTTCCCGTCGAGCGCGAGGGCGTGCGGCTGGGGCCGCTGCTCGAATGGATGCGCCAGAACCTCGATGCCGAGCAGCCCATCAGCGTGCTCGCCAAGAAGGCGGGCATGAGCATGCGCACGTTCCAGCGGCGGTTCGAGCAGACGACGGGCGTAAGCGTCGGCGCGTGGCTCCTGAAGGAGCGCCTTCGGCATGCGCGCGGATTGCTGGAGAATGACGAGACCTCGCTTGAGGATATTGCCGTTGCCAGCGGCTTCGGCACGCCGGCGACGATGCGGCATCACTTCCGCAAACAGTTGGGGACCAGCCCGAGCGCGTATCGGCGATCGTTCGGTGCGTGAAGTGTTGGAGAAGCCTTATCAAGCGGTTTCGTCCAGCGCCTCGCCTTCATCCACCAAGTCAACGATAACCTGCTTTATCTCCGACAGCCTCCCGATATCCATAGTCCCGATGGAAATGCCGAGTTTTGCTTTCGGAAGCGTCGTAATCTTGTCGCACATGGCGAAAGATCGCTTCTGCAAGCCGTTCTCCAAGGTCGGCTCGATCTCCACGCGGATCGGTGAACCATCGGCATCGTAAGAGGTGAGGGGAACGACAATCACGCTTTCCAACTGAACGTTCGGGTTTTGCATTACCACGACCGGTCTCGGCTTGCCCGTATAGTCACCACGCTCGGCCATCAGATAAATTCGACCGCGCTCAATCTTCATCGATCGGCTCGCTCATCGATGAGAGCCAGCGCATCACGTCGGCCTCTTCTTCCTCATGCCGTCTAATTCGGGTTGCCGCATCCCGCAGCTGTTCGTTCCGAACCCGGCGAACGTATAGCGTCAACGCCTCGCGGATCGCTTCGCTCTGAGTGAGATGCCTGGTCTGGGCCGCTTCCGCGAACTGATCCTTCAAGTGCTCGTCAATTCGGAAACTCATCAAACTTGCCATGGTTCATCTCCGAGGTAATACAAAACATATTACACCCATCAGGAACCAGGGCAAGCTACTCCGCGGCCTGCCGGGCCATCGGATTGTTCGGATGGGTCGTCCAGTTGGCATAGACGGGATCGACCACCTTGCCGGTGCGCTTGTCGAGTTCGCCCGCCGGAAGCGCTTCCATGGTGATGCAGTTCTCGACGGGACAGACGTTGACGCAGAGATTGCAGCCGACGCATTCCTCTTCCATCACCTCGAAATGGCGGACACCGTCGACGAATTGCGTGATCGCCTGGTGCGAAGTGTCCTCGCAGGCGATGTGACAGCGGCCGCATTTGATGCAGGCATCCTGATCGATATGCGCCTTGGCGATGTAGTTGAGGTTGAGATACTGCCAGTCGGTGACGTTAGGCACGGCGCGACCGATAATATCGTCCAGCGATTGGTGCCCCTTGGCGTCCATCCAGTCGGATAGGCCGGTAATCATCTCCTGCACGATCTTGAAGCCGTAGGTCATGGCCGCGGTGCAGACCTGCACGTTGCCGGCGCCGAGTGCCAGGAATTCAGCCGCATCCCGCCAGGTGGTGATGCCGCCGATGCCGGAGATGGGCAGGCCGTATGTCTCGGGATCGCGGGCGATCTCGGCCACCATGTTGAGCGCGATCGGCTTCACCGCCGGGCCGCAATAGCCGCCATGCGAACCCTTGCCGCCGACGGTAGGATTCGGCGCGAAATTGTCGAGATCGACGGAGACGATCGAGTTGATCGTGTTGATCAGGCTGACGGCGTCAGTGCCGCCGGCTTTCGCGGCGCGGGCCGGCTTGCGGATGTCGGTGACGTTCGGCGTCAGCTTGGTGATCACTGGCATGCGGGTATATTGCTTGCACCAGCGCACCACCATCTCGATATATTCCGGCACCTGGCCGACGGCGGCGCCCATGCCGCGCTCGGACATGCCGTGCGGACAGCCGAAATTCAGCTCGATGCCGTCCACCTCGGTCTCTTCCACCAGCGGCAGGATCGCCTTCCAGGCCTCCTCGGTGCAGGGCACCATGATCGAAGCGATGATCGCCCGGTCCGGCCAGTTCTTCTTCACCTGCTTCATTTCGCGAAGATTGGTGTAGAGGTCGCGGTCGGTGATGAGTTCGATATTGTTGAGGCCGAGAAGCCGGCGGTCTGCGCCCCAGATCGCGCCGTAGCGCGGGCCGTTGACGTTGACGACCGGCGGGCCTTCCTCACCGAGCGTCTTCCAGACGACGCCGCCCCAGCCTGCCTTGAAGGCGCGCTCCACGTTATAGGCCTTGTCGGTCGGCGGCGCGGAGGCGAGCCAGAAGGGGTTCGGAGACTTTATGCCGACGAAATTGTTGCGGATATCAGCCATGGTTCGTCCTCCCGCTCAGGCTACGGCCGTAGCCGGCTGGATGCCGGCTGCGAGCACGCGGTTGATGCTTTCGGCAGCGTCGCGGCCTTGTGCGACTGCCGAGACGGTGAGGTCTTCGCCGACGCCGACGCAATCTCCGCCGGCCCAGACGCGCTCGACCGAGGTGCGGCTTTCCGCATCCACCGCTATTCTGCCACGTTCCATGGCAAGTGCTCCGAGCCCGGAGGCGAGGAAGCTCTGACCGATCGCCTTCATGATCTGATCGGCGGCGATCACCCCCGTCTCGTCGGTGGGGACGAGCTTGCCGTCACGCATCGCGGTATATTCGACCTCGATGCCGGCGACGCTGCCGTCCTTGCCGAGAATGCGCTTCGGCGCCAGCCAGTGGCGGATGATGACGCCGTTGGCGGTGGCCAGATCCTGCTCGTAGCCCGAGGCGTTCATGTGCTCCTTGCCGCGGCGATAGCAGATGGTCACTTCCTCGGCGCCGAGCAGTTTTGCCTGGATTGCCGCGTCGATGGCGGTCATGCCGCCGCCGAGCACGACGATGCGACGGCCGATCGGTACGGTCGCCTTGTCCTTGGCCTGGCGGAGTGCCGCGATGAAATCCACCGCATCGTCCACGCCGGCAAGATCCTCGCCCTCGATGCCGAGGCCGTTGACGCCGGCAAGTCCCATGGCAAGGAAGACCGCATCATATTGCGCAGTTAGATCGGAGAGCGAGAAATCGCGGCCGAGCGCCTGGCCGTTTCGGATCTCGATGCCGCCGATGGCGGTGACGTATTCCACCTCGCGGCTCGCGAACTCGTCCACCGCCTTGTAGGTGGCGATGCCGTATTCGTTGAGGCCGCCTGCCTTCTCGCGGGCATCCAGGATCACCACGGAATGGCCGTGCATGGCGAGCCTGTGGGCTGCGGCAAGGCCTGCGGGGCCAGCGCCGACCACCGCCACCGTCTTACCGGTCGGGGCAGGGCGGGTGTAGAACTGCCTGCCGGCCTCCATGGCGATGTCCGTCGCATAGCGCTGCAGCCTGCCGATCTCGACCGGCCGGTCCTCGGCCGTGTTGCGCACACAGGCCTCTTCGCAGAGCGTTTCGGTGGGACAGACGCGGGCGCACATGCCGCCCAGTATGTTCTGATCGAAGATGGTTTTCGCCGAGCCAAGCGGATTTCCCGTCGATATCTGCCGGATGAACATCGGGATATCGATCGTGGTGGGACAGGCCGTCATGCACGGCGCGTCGTAACAGAAATAACAGCGGTCGGCCGCGACCAGCGCTTCGTGCCTGTCGAGGCGCGGATGAAGATCGGCGAAATTCGTCTCATACTCCGCCGGCGTAAGGCGCCCAGCCTCGATGCCCGGCGCGGAGCCGCTTCCCAGTCGTTCCATCTTCTGTTCCCTTATTGTGGATTCATGGACAACTATTGGGCAGAGCGTAACACAGGCTAAAAATTTATCAAACGGTAAATTTTTGGCACGAAACGGGCACAGCGAGCGCCGGAAAATTCATGATAAAAAGAGTCCACTTTAATCTTTACTCTGAAAATCAACTTTACTATGGTGCCGCTCATCCAAACGGAATCGACTGCCAGATGGGGACCTCATGGCGAAGAAGCAGAAGCGGAAGAACGGCAATGGCGGCCCGGCGGAAAGCCAAAAAAGCCCTGCCGGCAACGCGGTGGATATTCGCAGTTTTCTCTATGTCGGCGGGCGCGACTGCCAGGTGGCGCATCTCCGGGAAATCGCCAGCACCTACGGCGCGGAACTCATCCACCACGACGGCGGCTTGCGGGAAGCGGTCTCGCGCATCGATACCGTCCTGCCTTCGGTCGACTGCGTCTTCTGCCCCATCGACTGTATCAGCCACGATGCGTGTCTGAGGGTCAAGACGGGCTGCAAGAAGTTCGGCAAGACCTTCATTCCGCTGCGCAACGGCTCGAAATCCAGTCTGGAGCGGGCGCTTCAGACCATGAAGGAACGCAATGATGAACGAAGAACGTCCTGACGCCGGCCTGTTCATCGGGCTGCACAAGCTGGCCCAGCAGAACGGCGACGGGCTGGTGCCCGAACTTTACGAACTGCTGATGCGACGCGCCGAGACGCAGGCCGACATGACCAATGTCGTTGCCTTTCCCGCCGGTGTGAAATCGCATTACTCCGATGTGCCGCCCGACCAAGCGGGGCGGGTGCTGGCGTTCAGGCGGTAGGCAAAGTCCCGTCTGCATCGGTCTTGGAAACCCCTCCCGCCTGCCGGCCACCCTCCCCACAAGGGGGAGGGTCAGGGATGCCGGACTGCGTCACGTCCCATATGCGATCGCACAGGGAAAGGGGCCACGGATGAGGCAATGCCTTGCCACAAGTCTTCTCCCCCCCTTGTGGGGGAGATGGCCGGCAGGCCAGAGGGGGCTTAAATCTCTCTGCGCCCGAAAACTGCCCCCGCCGCCACGAGCAGCCAGCCGAGCATCATGCCCAACCCGCCGATCGGCGCGGCCAAGGGGAATAGCCGTTCGCCGAGGAAATGCCGCGCCACCAGGTCGCCGGCGAAGATGATCGTTCCGAGCCCGAGCACCAGTGCGGCCGGCGTCGCGGTCCGGAATGCCTTGTGGCCGAGATAGAGCCCCAGCAGGACCGGCGCGTGGGCGAGGCACATGGTCGAGGCCGAACCGAGAAATGTCCTGTCGCCGCCGTGGCTCGCCGCAGCCGCCAGAGCCACGCCCGCAGCGCCCATGAGCCCGCTCACAAACAGAATCAACGGCCTGAGATTGTCGAGTCTTTCCATTGGCCTATTCCCGGTTCTGCATGTGGAAGGCGAGGCGCTCGATCGGCGGCCAGATGATGTCGCGCAGCTTTGGGTTTTCGATCGTCTCTTCCATGGCGCGGCGGAAGCAGAGCATCCATTCGTCCCGTTCGGCGGGGCCGATCTCGGCCATGAAGTGGCGCGATCGCAAACGTGGATGTCCGTATTTTTCGACATAGACCGGAGGCCCGCCGAGATAGCCGGTGAGATAATCGTAGAGTTTCGCTTCGCTGCCTTCGAGGCTCGGCGGGTGGATGGCGCGGCAGCGGGCGGCTTCCGGAAGCGTGTCCATGAGTTCGTAGAAACGCTTCACCAATGCGCGGACGGTCTGATCGCCGCCGATCGCTTCGTAGAGTGTGATGGTTTCGCCTGCCATGAGAGCTTCTGGCCGCCTTCCGGATCGTCCCTGCGGGTGTAGTCCGCCGGAGCGATCCGGGCAAGCGCCATGGCGTCGCAGCGGGGGAGGGCTTCCGGACAGACCTTATATCAATCCGGCCCGACATCCGCCTCCCGGCCGCCGGGCTCCGGCAGCGAGCCGGAACCGGGCGTCTTGTCGCGGTCAATCAGGTGTTCCTTGGCATGCGGACCGGCCGGCTCCTTGGCCGGCTTCAGCGGTTTGCCGCTTTCGACGGCTTCGCGGGCCTTCTTGTCCTCGTTCATGGCATCCTCCGATGGGTTTTCGAAGGCCAACGCGCCTTGGGGAAGGTCGTTCCCTGGAGAAGCCGCCCACTACCTGCAGCAATGTTCATGCTCAGCGCGTATCGACAATATCGGCAGCCGTCTTAAATCGGGATGGGAGACCGCTTGCGGTCGGCGCTCGCAAGGAACGCCAAGCCGGAGAAAAGAGGGATTGGGAACGGGCCGATGAAATATTGCCGCATATCGATTTTGATTCTCCTATTCATTGCCGCATCCTTCTATTTCCGCCCCGCGCAGGCTCAGAGCCAGTCAGCACCGCCGCGGCCCCTGGCGGTCGGGGTTTATGTGAGCCCGCCTTTCGTGATGAAAGATGGGGAACACTATTCCGGAATGGCGATCGAGCTTTGGGAGGCGACGGCAAGGCCGCTGAACCTCGTCTACAGCTATCGCGACTATCCGAGTTTCGAGGCGCTTATCGCCGCGACGGAGCGCGGCGAGGCCGATGTCGCCGTTTCCAACCTGACGATCACCAGGGGGCGGGTCGAGCGCATCACGTTTTCCCAGCCCTGGTATGATGCCGGTTTGCGCATCATGGTGGCGGATAGCGAAGATGCGGGGTTCTGGCAGGTCATCGGCGGGCTGGAGCGCGCCGGCCATCTGCGCGCCATGGCCTGGCTCGCCTTCATCGTCGTGGTCGCCACGCTCGTTCTCGCCCTGTTTTACCGGCGCATCGACAAGACCTTCCCGCAAACCTGGCATGAGGGCCTTGCCGAGAGCTTCTACGAGGTCATGTCGGTCGCCACCTCCGGCAAGGTCACGCGCCCCAATGCGCTCGGCTGGTTGGGAAGGGTTTCGGGCGGGATCTGGATGGTCTGCGGCGTGGCCGTCATCGCCTATCTCACCTCATCCGTCACCAGCGTCATGACGGCGCTGACGCTGACGCATCAGGTCAATTCCCTTGCCGACCTGCCGGGAAAGACCGTGGGCGTGCTCGGCGGCAGCGTAGCGGAGAGCTATTCGAACGAGCTGCGGCTTGCGACGGACGCATATTCCGATATCGACGGGGCGGTGGCGGGCCTTGTCTCCGGCCGTTCCTCCGCTCTCATCGGGGATGCGCCGGTGCTGGAATATTATGCGCACACCCATTCCGCGTCACCGCTCTCCGTCGTCGGGCCGATCTTCCACCCCGACAAATACGGTTTCGGCTTCAGGCACGGTGACACGCTCAGCCACGAGGTCACGCTGCAGATCCTCGCGTTGCAGGAGGCGGGCGCGCTGGAAAACCTGCGACGGAAATATTTCGGCAACAGCCAGTGACCCAATCCCGTCACCGTAGCGCGACCGCTTTCGTCTAAATCGTTAACCAAAGCGGCATGTTGCCGGTTGGAAAATCGGCCGCAGCACTACCATTCCGAATCACGCGATTTCGAGTTCGACCCGAGGAGTAGCGATATGAACAAGACATTGATCCTGGCGTTTGCCGGCGTCCTGGCGCTGTCGGCACCGGCGATGGCGCAGACCGCGGCCGATACGGACAAATCGCTCGACAGCCTGTTTGGCGATCACAAGCCCTATGCGGATTTCCTCGCCAAGCTGCAGAAGGCGGTCGCCTCCGACGATAAGGAGACCGTGGCGAACATGGTGGATTATCCCTTCCAGGCGCGCATCGCCGGCAAAGCCGTCAAGATCAAGGATGCCAGGCATTTCGTTGCCGACTACGACAAGGTGGTCACCGCGAAGGTGAAGGCTTCCATCGCCAAGCAGACCTATCCGACGCTGTTTGCCAACTGGCAGGGCGTGATGATCGGTGATGGCGAGGTGTGGTTCTCCGAGGTCGGAAAGGACGAAAAGCATATGGCGGTGAAGATCATCGCCATCAACGACTGATACACCGGTCAGGCATTTCGATTGGAAAAGCCGGGTTCGACGCCCGGCTTTCCAAGGCATAGAACATCAGTCGCAGACGCGTGCGCGATACATGTCACCCCAGGCATTCTGACGCCAGATGACGCGGCAGGCGGGATAAGCCCGGTAGACCGGTTCGTAGATAGGTGCCTCATAAACCGGGCCGGCATAGGCGGGGCGGGCAGCTCCGGCGATAAGCGCGCCGCCGACGATGGTGCCCGCGATACCGGCGGCAAGGCCGCGTCCGAAATTGTTGTGAGCTTCAGCCTGGGAGGCGGTGGCAATTGTGGTGCCCGCAATTGTCAAGGCGACCAGACCGGTGGTGACGAGCTTGCGCGTATTGGTCCACATGGTCCTGTTCCTTTTGCTCTTCAGGCGCGGCTTGGGTGGCCTTGCCTGAATACGGGCAAACAATGCGCTTCCCGAGACTACGGTTGCATGTCCATTCCGTTAAATTTTGGTAAGCCGCGCCGGCGCTGCAGCCATCCCGAGTTTCCCTTCCGTCCTCCGGTCAATTGCAATGACGGCGCTGCACGTTGTAGCCATATCCATAGCTTGGATATTGGAGGAGGAGACACAGCATGGATCGTTTCACCGGCGGCTGCCTGTGCGGCAATGTCCGATTTGCGGCGGAGGGCCGCCCATACCGGGTCGGCATTTGTCATTGTCTCGACTGCCGCAAGCATCACGGGGCCCTTTTCCACGCCTCCGCGATATTCCCTGAGGACGCGGTGACAATCGAGGGCGAAACGCGCGACTATGCCGGGCGGCATTTCTGTCCTCGCTGCGGCTCGACCGTTTTCGCCCGCAGCGGAGGAGACGAAATCGAGATGAACCTCGGGTCGCTCGATGCTCCGAACCAATTTACGCCGACCTACGAACTCTGGACCGTCCGTCGCGAAACCTGGCTGCCACCGTTTCCGCTCAAGCGGCGATACGAGCACGATCGGGACAATACGGAGCGACTTGAGGAATAGGGCGCCTCACTCCGGCAGACCCGCCTTGCGGAAGCCGTCGATGAAATGCTGAAGCGTCGCGGCGTCGCGGAACGGCTCCGTCGCCGCCCAATGGCGGATCGTGAAATCCGGGTTGCCGACGAGGAAGAGTTCCGCCTCCACGCGCGCCTCGTCGAGCCGGCCAAGCTGGGCGAGGCTCGCCGCCAGGAAGCGGCGGGAGCTTGTCCGATAGGTTTCGTCCCGGCGCAGCGTCTCGACAGCCTCTTCGTATCGGCCAGCCGCATATTGCGCCTGGCCGAGCGCCAGATAGTACCAGCTTGCCGGAAACGGGTTCAGCCGGAACGCTTTGGCGATATGCTCCTGTCCCTCCTCTATCCGCCCGGCCAGGATCGCGATGTCGGATAGGGCCGCAAACGTGTCGGCCTCGTTGGGATCGAGCGCGAGCGCCTTTTCGAACTCCGCATCCGCCTCGGCAAAGCTGCGCTCATAGGCGAGCAGATAGGCGAGGATCCAGCGCGAGCCGGCGCTGTCGGGATCGAGCGTCACGGCCTTGCGGGCCAGTTCCAGCGCTATGTCCCGATCGGCTTCCGTCGGGCCGCCGGAATGCACCCAGCCCATCCAGTGGTTCATGGCAAGCCAGCGATAGGCCTCGGCATAGTCCGGATCGAGCGAAACCGCGCGCGTCAGCATCAGATGCGCTTCCCGCGCCATCTGCGGCGTGTCGTCCATCAGCCTGCGCGCCCGCACGCAGAGATCGTAAGCCTCGAGGTTCTTGGGCCGATTGCGCGGCGGCGGAGCGCTGAGCCTGCCGGTGAGCGCCTCCACGATCCTGGCCGTCACCTCGTCCTGCACCGCAAAGATATCGTCCAGGCCGTGATCGAAGCGTTCCGCCCATAGGTGATCGCCGCTTGCCGCGTCGACCAGTTGCGCATTGATGCGCACACGGCCCACGGCGCGTCTTGCGCTTCCCGTGAGCAGGTAGCGCACGCCAAGCTCCTCGGCGATAGCGCGCACGTCCATCGCCTTTCCCCTGTAGGCAAAGGAGGAATTGCGCGCGATGACGAACAGGCCGGAATTCCTGGAGAGATCGGTTATCAGGTCTTCGGTCAGCCCGTCCGCAAAGGCTTCCTGTTCGGGATCGTTGCTGATATTCACAAAAGGCAGCACGGCGATCGATGGCTTGTCGGGCAGGGGCAGGGGATTTCGCTTGCCTCCGCCGAGCCGTTCGACGGTGCCGAGAAAGCGGTAGCCGACGCGCGGCACCGTGGAAATCCATTCACCGCCCCCATTGGCGGCGTCGCCGGCTGGGCCGAGCAGCTTCCTGATCTGTGCGATCTGGACGGTGAGGTTGCCTTCCTCCACGGCCATGCCGGGCCACGCCGCATCCATCAATTCCGCCTTGCTCAGGATCTCGCCGGGCCGGCCGACCAGCGCCGCGAGCAGCTTCACCCCGCGATAGCCGAGGGCCACGGGATCATCGTTCCAGAGCAGTGTTCCCGCATCCGGATCAAGTACGAACGGACCAAAGGCGAAGCGCGATCCCTGCATGGGCGCATCTTTAGAACCTTTAAGGCTCGGATGGAACCTTGTCTGGCGCATCCTGCGCGAGAGGACGCCGGGTCTTCAAGCCTGCCGGACGATGGTGCCGATGACATTGACGAGAAGGCGCGCGGCCGTCAGGGCCGATAGGCCGTCAATGTCGGCGGGAGGATAAAGTTCAACAAGGTCGAATCCTGCGATCTTGGCCCGCTTGCCGAGGCCTGCGATCAAGTCGATCACCTGCGTATAAGTGAGGCCGCCAGGGGCGCGTGCCGCCACGCCCGGCATGATACCAGGATCGATACTGTCGCAATCAAGAGTGACAACAACGCGCGCTCCTTCCGGGATATACCGGAGCGCGGCTTCGATGCCTTTAGAGTGAACCTCGCGGGCGGTCACGAAGCTGCTGCCATAATCCCGCGCTGCTTCGATGTCGGTGAAGCGGGCACTACCGACGCTGCGGAGGCCGGCCTGCACGATGCCGGCGATATGCGGCATCTCGCTCGCCCGGCGCATCGGGCTCGAATAGCCGTAGCGTTCGTCATTCACCTCGTCGCGCCAGTCGATATGGGCGTCGATCTGCAGTATCCAAATCGGACCATGATCCGCAAAGCCGGCGAGGAAGGGAATCGTCACGGAACAGTCGCCGCCGAGCAGGATCGGCGCTGCCGGCAACGCTAAGATCTTGCGCGTCTTCGCCTCGATCCGGGCACGGTTGCCGGCATTGTCATGCATGGTGGTCGGGATATCGCCGGCATCTATGCAGGAGACCGGCTTGCCGTCAAACAGCGGGCCACCGAGATCGAAATCCCAGTGCTCGACGAGTGCGGCATCCTCCTGGCTCGCAGCGCGGATTGCATCGGCGGCCAGGGCATGTCCGCTGCTGTCCTTGCCTCGATAGGTGCTGCCGTGACCGGCTCCGAAGATCACAGCATGGGGGATGCGGCTGTCGGCGAGGTGATCGGGAAGGCCGAGAAAGGGAGCTGAGGCGGCGGTCATTTCTTGATAGCCTTGATAATGAAATCTCTGTGCCTAGGCAGAGGATAGTTGGTTTGCGATAGGGCAAACCCTGCGCCAAGCCTTGCAAGCCTGCAAGATAGCCCGTTTGGAAGTTTTTGGAACTATTCGGGAGGGCTTAATTACGGCGCTCTCCGCATCCCGCAGAATTCAACCTCTTTCGAGGGTCACCGGACCCTCACACCCTATGGAGGTTGCCATGAACGATATTCCCCACGCTGAGCAGGCTGAAGCGCCGAGCCGGCGCCATAGCCTTGCGGGTCTGCGAAACATCATCGCCACCTGGGGCGCGCGGATGCGCTTCCGCTTTGAGCTCGAGCAGAAACTGAAGGACGATCCCCACTTGATGGACGATATCGGGCTCACGAGACGGCAGTTCGAAGACGAGATCTCCAAGCCCTTCTGGCAAGGACCGACACCGCCTCTCTAAGGGGAGATGCTGCAACAGCGGCGGAAGGCCGTTTCCTTGCCGTCATAGAGCTAAGCGTATGCAGCCGGATCGGCTACGGACTGCATGACGGCTATCGGAGGCGTGGTTTTCGTCTATCCTTAAGGCTCCATAATCACGCAGTCACGGCCCGGTTGCGGGCAACGATTTCGTCGTGGGTCAGCTTGCCACCGGCCGCTGCGAATTCCCTGATGAGAGCTTCGCGATTGCCGGCCGCGCGGGATTGATCCGCTGATTGCAGCGCCGATCTCAGCTCGCTCCTCGTCAGTTCCGTGCAATAGGCAGGGGTGCCGGGCTGCTGACGCCAGGAATCACCGAGACTTCCAGAGTCGTGTGCGTCAAAGCCCGTGGCTTCCACCAGTTCCATGGCGGTAGCCTTTGCCTTCGGATCGTCGCCCGCGACCGGAATGGCGATCCGTCCGGATGTCCCATTCGGTTGTCCTCTCTCGGCCAGCGTCTCCGCCAGCACAGCATTCCATGCTTTGACGACGGGTCGCCCAATCTGCTCGCTCACCCAGGTGCTTTCAGGCCTGCCTCCGTCGACCTCGGCGATCGCACCGTCGCGGAACGGGTAATAGTTGGAGGTGTCGATCACGACGACGTCGGTCGGCACGTCCTTGAAGAGCCCGGCAAGATCGGGATAGTTCGCGAACGGGATCGAAAGAATGATCGCCTCCACGCTCCGCACGGCGTCCTCCTTAGAAACAGCGGTGGCTCCTACGTCGCGGGCAAGATCGCGAATGCTGTCCGGCCCCTTCGAATTGGCGAGTTTGACCTCATGGCCGCTGGCGGCAAGTTTTCTCGCCAAAGTCGCGCCGATGTTCCCGGCTCCGATGATTCCGATCTTCATGGAATGTCCTTTCGTGAATGTGGGTCCGACAACTGAGCCCTACTCGGCAGCCATTGCAGTTCGTAACTCCAGCTCCTTTGGGAAATTCCCGTGGCTTTCTTTTTCTGTCGGCTTGATGCGGAACCATGCGGCATAGAGCGCGGGCAGGAAGAGCAGGATCATCACGGTGCCGACCGCCGTGCCGCCGATCAGCGTATAGGC
>NZ_JBHFJG010000012.1:0-41712 GCF_057559155.1 Rhizobium moroccans
CCGATTCCTGATTGGTGATCGCCGCGGACAGGTGGTTGCGGGCAGCCGTCTTGTCGCCCGCCACGATCGCCATGGCGCCGAGGTGATAATCGGTGAAGACCTTGAACCAGTCCGGGCCCTTGAGCGCGCGCACGCTTGCCATCGCCGCCTTGCCCTTGCCGGCGCCGACATCCGCCCATGCGGTGATCAGCGCATGGGTCAGCCGGTCGAGGTCGTTAGGCCCCTCGTAGGGGAGTAGCGCCTTTGCTTCCTTGAACTTGCCGTCGCGAATGGCGTCGAGCCCACGTACGATGGTGGTGATCCGCTCGACGGCCTTGTCGTCCTTGAGGGCGTCGGCTTCCTTGAGGCCCTCCTCGAACTCGCCATTGAGGAAGAGCGCGATCATCAGCCTTTCGCGGATTTCGAGATTGGCGGGATCGAAGCCGAGCGCCTTGCGGTAGAGCGTGATCGCGGTCGGATAGTCATGATCCACGTCGGCGGTGCGGGCTGCGAGAAATGCGCCGGAGAAGGAATGCACGTTCTCGGGGGTGAAGGTTACGATTTCCTTCGCGGTGGGAGCTTCCTCGGAAGGAGCGGCCTTCGCCGTCATGCCGAAGGAGAGTACTGCGACGAGAGCCGCGCTGGAAAGCAGAAGAAGGCTGGAGTTCCGCCGCATGAATATGCCTTTCGCTGATGGTGGCGCGACGTTTCGCGCTCGCCGTCCCGCATCACTTGATTCACGATAGAATGGCTTTTTTGGTACCGGACTGCAAGAAATCTCGGGCTTCGTTTCCTGCCGCGGCGATCACGAAGCGAGCAGCGCCATCCGTTCCAGGTCCTTCGGCCGCCCGCAAAGCCGGAAGACGGCGAGAAGGTCGTCACGGCTGGCGATGAAGGTTTTGGCGGTGCGATAGCTGACTTCCTGTCGCTCCTTGATTGCCACTCGATGCCAGGCACCCTCCGAGAGCGCGTCGAAGCCGGCCATGATTTCCACCGGTATTTTGCCGAGATCCGGGCGCAGCAGGATTTGCGAACGAAAACGCTCGGTACCGGTGCCGGCCACGTTGGGAAACCCATGCCGGCGGACAAGCCGCTCCGCGTCGGCAATGGAAATCAGAACATCGATATCGGCAATCGGCGTCGGCATCCGGTATCCGTGGAGCCGCATCGCGGTTCCGCCGAACACGCACCAGGGATCCCGGCACGCCGACATCAGGTCGGCGAGACGGTTCAGCGCCTCTTCGAGCCGATGGTTGTCGTCCCCAGCCCTGTCGTCCGGAGCACCCATCAGCTTTAGTTGACGCGCTGGATCGAGAAGTCGATCACTTCCATGAGCGCGGATTTGAGCGGCGAGGCCGGCAGCGGTGCCAGGGCATCCCGCGCGATGGTGCCGTAATGCTCCGCCCGGCTGATAGTGTCGTTGAGCGCGCCGTATTTGTTGATGAGCCCGAGCGCCTTTTCCAGGTTCTCGTCGCTGCTTTCGCCCTTCTCGATCGCCTCGCGCCAGAAGGCCCGCTCGGCTTCCGTGCCGCGGCGATAGGAGAGAATGACCGGAAGCGTGATCTTGCCTTCGCGGAAATCGTCCCCGACATTTTTGCCGAGATCGGCTGCCTTGCCGCCATAGTCCAGCGCGTCGTCGACGAGCTGGAAGGCAAGCCCAAGGTTCATGCCGTAGGATTTGAACGCGGCGCGGCCGGCCTTGTCGGCATTTGCGATGATCGGGCCGACTTCAGCCGCCGCAGCGAAGAGGGCCGCCGTCTTGGCGCGGATGACGGCGAGATAATCGTCCTCCGTCGTCTCCATGTTCTTGGCGACGGAAAGCTGGAGAACTTCACCCTCGGCGATCACAGCCGCGGCCGTGGAAAGCACGTCGAGCGCCTCGAGCGAGCCGACATCCACCATCATCCGGAAGGCCTGGCCGAGCAGGAAATCGCCCACCAGCACGCTCGCCTGATTGCCCCATATGGTGCGCGCGGTGGATCTGCCGCGGCGCAGGTCACTTTCGTCCACGACGTCGTCATGCAGCAGCGTCGCCGTGTGCATGAACTCGACGCTGGTCGCGAGCTTCACATGGCCATCGCCCCGGTAGCCGAAGAGCGAGGCGGACGCGAGCGTCAGCATGGGCCGCAGGCGCTTGCCGCCCGAAGAGATCAGGTGGTTGGCGACCTCCGGGATCATCTGCACGTCGGAGCCCGCCTTCGACAGGATAAGCTGGTTCACCCGTTCCATATCCGCTTTGGTGAGATCCACCAGTGGCTTGACGGAAGCCGGTTTGTTTTTGCCTTCTTCAAGCGGTATCACGACGCCCAACGATCGGACTCCTGTTCAAATCTTGTGCAGGACAATAGAAAGGGGAACATAGTGCGGCAAGGGCCAAATCGCTTTTTCGCCCAGTTTTGGAAGGGTTTCCCAAGGGATGCGTGAATTAATCCGAACGAATGATGCCGTGCTTCTGTCGTTTGCGGAAAGCCTCATGAAGGATGCGGGCATCCATTGCCTGATCGCCGACCAGGCGATGAGTGTGCTCGAAGGCTCGCTCGGCCTCCTGCCGCGCCGCTTCCTGGTCGATGAGGAAAGGGCGAAACAGGCTCGCCGCATATTGATCGACGCAGGATTAGAGGCGGAGTTGAGGGACGACCAGGCATGAAGGAGACCGTCGATGCCTTTCATCGCGGCCGCTTCCATGTAATCCAGCCGAAGGGGGAAGGACATCGCTCCGGCGTCGACGCAATGCTGCTTGCCTCTCTTGTCGAGGGGGAAGGGCCGATCAGCGTGGCCGACCTCGGCGCGGGCGCGGGCGCGGCCGGACTGGCCGTAGCGTCACGCCTCGATCACGCGAAAGTGCTTCTTGTCGAGCGTTCGCCGCTGATGGCCGACTACGCCCGCAAGACGCTCGCCTATCCCGAAAACGAAAGATTTGCCGATCGGGTGCGGGTGATCGAGGCGGATGTGACGCTCACCGGTAAGGCACGGCTTGCCGCGGGGCTTGATGACGAGGTCCATGACCACGTCATCATGAACCCGCCGTTCAACGATGCAGCGGACCGGCGCACGCCCGACCAGTTGAAGGCCGAGGCTCATGCGATGAGCGAAGACCTGTTCGAGAGCTGGCTTCGTGCCGCGGGCGCGATCATGAAGCCGGGCGGGCAACTTTCCCTGATCGCCAGGCCGCAATCGATCGGCCAGATCATTGCCGCCTGCGGGAAGCGTTTCGGCGGGCTGGAGATCACGGCCGTCCATCCTCGTCCCGGCGAGGATGCCACCCGGATACTGGTTACCGCGATCAAGGGTTCGCGAGCGCGGCTTACATTCAGGGCACCCCTCATCCTGCATGGCGAGACGGGGCATGGTTTCACGAAGGAGGCCGACGACCTCAACAACGGCCGCGCCGTCTATTCCCGCCGGAAACGCTGAAATTACTGAATTTTCACCGATCAACCATTGCGTTTGCGGTCCGCTTACATACATCACGGGTTCACGATTTGCGTCTGACAGGATGGACAATGGCAGGTTTTTTTCAGCGTTTGATGCCGAAACGGTTTCGCAAGAAGGGGGTGACCATCCCCGTCGTCAGGCTTCACGGCGCAATCATGACCGGCGGCGGGCAGTTCCGCCCGGTTCTGAACCTTGCCACCGTCGCGCCCGCTCTGGAAAAGGCCTTCGCCAGGAAGGACGCGCCGGTCGTCGCCATCTCCATCAATTCGCCGGGCGGCTCGCCGGTGCAGTCGCGGCTGATCTTCCAGCGCATCCGGTCGCTGGCCGAGGAGAAGGACAAGAAGGTCCTTGTCTTCGTTGAGGATGTCGCGGCCTCCGGCGGCTACATGATCGCGCTTGCCGGCGATGAGATATTCGCCGATCCGACCTCGATCGTCGGATCGATCGGCGTCGTTTCGGGCGGCTTCGGTTTTCCGGAACTCCTGCGCAAGATGGGTATCGAGCGCCGCGTCTATACCGCTGGGGAGAACAAGGTGATCCTCGATCCCTTCCAGCCGGAAAAGGAAGGCGACATAGAATACTTGAAGACGCTGCAGCTCGAAATCCACACGGTCTTCATCGACATGGTGAAGGCGCGCCGCGGCAGACGGCTGGCAGATGATCCGACGGTCTTTTCCGGCCTGTTCTGGACCGGCACCCGCGGGCTGGAGCTGGGGCTGGTCGATAGCCTCGGCGAGATGCGGGATACGTTGAAACGCCGTTATGGGGCGGATACGAAGCTGGAATTGATCGGCAGCGCGCGGACGCTTTTCGGCCGCAAGGTTCCGGGCGTCGTGTTCGGCGGTGGCCATGCCGGCGAAATTGCCGCGGGCGCCACGGCGGGCCTTGCAGCCAGCCTCGAAGAAAAGGCATTGTGGAGCCGTTACGGGCTTTGAAGACCGCGCGAGGATACGAGGGGAAATGGCGCAGCTCATATTTCTGATTATTTTGTTGGGTGGCGGATGGCTGCTCTACAAGAAATTCATCAAGGATGCAGAAAAGCTGACGGAACGTTCCCGCCGGCAGGAAAAGGAGCGCCAGACCGGCGCGATTGCCACGCTGGAAAAGGATCCTGTGACCGGGGAGTATCGCGTAAAGAAGGACGAGGAGTGAGGCCCGGCCTTCTATTTTCTCCCTTTTATCTGTCGTTCCCAATTTGAGCCCGCATAGCCCACACAGATGATGAACACCGTGCGCGTTTCATCATCCACCGTGAAACAGATGACAGCTTTTTCCGCTGCGGGAATGGCGCGGAGCCTTGGCCGTAGATCGTCGCGAATGCTGCCGATCTTGGGAAGGTCCGCCAGTCGATAAGTGGCAGCTTCTATCTCTGCAAGTTTCCGATCTGCTGTGATTTTGCCGCTATAGTCCTCAATGAATTTGTGGATATCGACCAGATCTTGTTCGGCTCGGGGATGATACTCAAGTCGATAGACTGGCATCAGCTACCCTTGTGCTTTTCTTCGAGCCGTGCACGTACGCGGTCGAAGAGATTATCCTTGTCCATCGCTATCCACTGATCCCTGGGCAATTCCATCCGTCGACGGATTTCGTCCGCCATGCCTGCGAGAGGATCACGGGCCTCGGTTGTTTCCTCGCTCTGTCGCAGGGTGTCGATGCCGGCTTCCAGCACCTTCTCGACCGAAGGAAATTGACCGCTCTCGACCAACTGCTCGGCATAATGCAGATATCGCTCCGATAGGGTCACGTTGTTTTTGACGTTCATCGCGGTTCTCCGGAAATTGCCCGATCCTACCATAGATCGAAATTCAGCGGCATAGTGCAATATGGGCGAACGCATAAATCCTTGACCCTTGGCTGCCCTCGTGGCACTCGTCCGCGACGAAATCACAAAATTCCGGCCATAATCCATGACGAACCTGCCCGACCATATGTCTCCGAAGCGCTCCTTCCAGGGGCTCATCCTCGCGCTCCACAATTATTGGGCGGACAAGGGCTGCGCTGTACTGCAGCCCTATGACATGGAGGTCGGCGCCGGCACCTTCCACCCCGCAACCACGCTTCGCGCGCTCGGGCCGAAGCCGTGGAAGGCGGCCTATGTGCAGCCGTCCCGCCGCCCTTCGGACGGTCGTTACGGCGAAAACCCGAACCGGCTGCAGCACTATTATCAGTATCAGGTCATCCTGAAGCCGAATCCCTCCAACCTGCAGGAGCTCTATCTCGGCTCGCTGGAGGCGATCGGCCTCGATCCCCTGCTGCATGACATTCGCTTCGTGGAGGACGACTGGGAAAGCCCGACCCTCGGCGCTTGGGGCCTCGGCTGGGAATGCTGGTGCGACGGCATGGAAGTCTCGCAGTTCACTTACTTCCAGCAGGTCTGCGGCATTGAATGCTCGCCGGTCGCGGGCGAACTCACCTATGGCCTGGAACGGCTCGCCATGTATGTGCAGGGCGTCGACAACGTCTACGACCTGAACTTCAACGGCCGCGAGGGCGAGGAAAAGATTTCCTATGGCGACGTCTTCCTACAGGCCGAGCAGGAATATTCCCGCCATAACTTCGAGTTCGCTGACACCGCCATGCTGCACCGGCATTTCATCGACGCGGAAAAGGAATGCCAGGCGCTTCTCGCTGCCGGCGCTCCGGGCGCCAGCGCCAATCAGATGCTGCACAAATGCGTCTTCCCGGCCTATGACCAGTGCATCAAGGCAAGCCACGTCTTCAACCTTTTGGATGCACGCGGCGTGATCTCCGTCACCGAGCGCCAGAGCTACATCCTGCGCGTACGTACGCTCGCCAAGGCCTGCGGCGAAGCTTTCCTTCTGACGGATGCCGGCGGTGCGAATTTCGGCAGGGAAGCCGCCTGAGGAAGGCTGGATTTCTCCAGCCCTTTGGCTCTAACCCTTTGGAAATTTGACGCAACCGACGATTTATGCCTAGTGTCCCGCCGTAGACTTCCGGTCTCAGGGGGATTCGCGCATGTATATCCTGCTCGGCATCATCGTCGTCGTCGGCCTCTATCTGGTCTTCCTCTACAACAGCCTGGTGAAAAGCCGGCAGATGGCCGAAGAGGCCTGGTCCGGCATTGACGTGCAGTTGAAGCGTCGCGCCGATCTCATCCCGAACCTCATCGAGACGGTGAAGGGTTACGCGGCGCACGAGAAGAGCACGCTTGAGGAAGTGATTTCGCTTCGCAATCAGGCACAATCCATCCCGAGCGGAGATGTCGCTGCCCGCGCGCAGACAGAAGGGCTGCTCTCCCAGGCGCTCGGCAAGCTCTTCGCGCTGGCGGAGGCCTATCCCGATCTCAAGGCCAACCAGAACTTTTCGGAGCTGCAGGCCTCGCTGGAAACCATTGAAAGCGAGATCCAGATGTCCCGGCGCTACTATAATGGCGCCGCCCGCGACCTGAACGTCAAGGTGGAAAGCTTTCCGTCCAATCTCGTCGCCGGCCAGTTCGGCTTTTCGCAGCGCGAGTATTTCGAAATCACCGACGAGGCGGATCGCGCCGTGCCCGCCGTCAAGTTCTGACGCCGTTGGACTTTGGCGAAGAAGGCATTTATGAGCGGGCTCGCGCCCTTTGATCGACTGCGCGAGCGACGGAAGAGACAGACATCATGGCCAGAGCCAAGCTCACGATAATCCCCCCCGGCAAGCCGCTTATCGGCCGCGCCGCTCCTCCCGGCTCGAAATCGATCACCAACCGCGCATTGCTTCTGGCCGGTCTGGCTAAGGGTACGAGCCGGCTCACTGGTGCGCTGAAGAGCGATGATACGCGCTATATGGCGGAGGCTCTGCGCGCCATGGGAGTGAAGGTCGAAGAGCCCGACGCGACCACCTTCGTGGTGACCGGCTCCGGCAAGCTTCAGCCCCCCGCAACACCGCTCTTTCTCGGCAATGCCGGTACTGCGACCCGCTTCCTGACGGCCGCTGCGGCGCTCGTCGATGGCAAGGTCGTGGTCGATGGCGACGAGCATATGCGCAAGCGGCCGATCGGCCCGCTGGTCGAGGCACTCCGCTCGCTCGGCATCGACGCCTCAACCGAGACCGGCTGCCCGCCGGTGACGGTCAACGGCAAGGGCGGCTTCGAGGCAGAGCGGGTGCGGATCGACGGCGGACTTTCCAGCCAGTATGTCTCCGCACTTCTCATGATGGCGGCAGGCGGCGCCCGCCCCGTCGTCGTGGAATTGCTCGGCGAGCATATCGGCGCGCTCGGCTATATCGATCTCACGGTTGCCGCCATGCGCGCCTTCGGCGCAAAGGTCGAGCGCACCAGCCCCGTCACCTGGCAGGTGGAGCCGACTGGCTACCGCGCCGCCGATTTCCACATTGAGCCGGATGCCTCCGCCGCGACCTATCTCTGGGCCGCGGAAGTGCTGACCGGCGGCCAGATCGATCTCGGCACGCCGGCCACAGATTTCACCCAGCCCGATGCTAAGGCCTACGATCTGATCGCGAAATTCCCGCATATGCCCGCGGAAATCGATGGCTCCCAGATGCAGGATGCCGTGCCCACGCTCGCCGTGCTTGCCGCCTTCAACGAGACGCCGGTGCGCTTCACCGGCATCGCCAACCTGCGTGTGAAGGAATGCGACCGCGTTCGCGCGCTATCGACAGGCTTGACCAATATCCGGCCGGGTCTCGGCACGGAGGAGGGGGATGACCTGATCGTCGCCTCCGATCCGGCGCTCGCGGGTCAGGTGCTGCCTGCCGATATCGATACTTTCGCCGATCACCGCATCGCCATGAGCTTCGCGCTCGCGGGCTTGAAGATCGGCGGCATCACCATTCTCGATCCCGATTGCGTGGCGAAGACCTTCCCGGCCTACTGGGATGTGCTGGCCTCGCTCGGGGTAGCTTACGACGAAGACGCATAAAGGTTTGCAAAAGGCGCGCGGCGCGCAAAGAGGAGGAAGGTCGTGATACGGTGGTTCTCCGGTTTCTGCGTCGCGTTCTTCGCCTTTCTGTCGGTCTTCGTTCTCGCCCTTCCGGCGGTGGCTGAGGAATATATCCGCTCCTATCATTCGGAGATCCGGGTGGCGCCGAATGGCGAACTGGCGGTCGTCGAAACTATTACGGTGAATGCCGAGGGCCGGAATATCCGTCGCGGCATCTTTCGCGATTTTCCTCTGACCATGCAGGATGCGGCGGGCCGCACGGTACGCGTCGGCTTCGATGTGGTATCCGTCACCCGCGATGGCCGGCCGGAGCCCTGGCAGACCGAATCCGTCACCGGCGGCACCCGCATTATCGCCGGTTCGCAGGATGTGCTGCTCGATTATGGCGAGCATACCTACGTCATCACCTACACGACCGACCGGCAGATCCGCTTCTTCGACGATCATGACGAACTCTACTGGAACGTCACCGGCAATGGCTGGCAATTCCGCATCGCCAATGCTTCGGCGCGCGTGACGCTGCCGGAGGGCGCGCGTATTACCCAAACGGCAGCCTTCACCGGCGCTTTCGGCGCGAGGGAACGCGACGCGACCATGTCGGGCAACGGCAATACGGCCGTGTTCGCCACCACGAGAACGCTCGGCCGGCAGGAAGGCCTTACCATCGTCGTCGGCATTCCGAAGGGCGTGATTGCGGCTCCGTCCGCCGATCAGCAGCGAGCCTGGTGGCTGCGCGACAATATGGGTCTTCTGATCGGTTTCGGCGGGCTCGTTCTGGTGGCGCTCTATTATGGCCGCAGTTGGCTTGCGGTCGGCCGCGATCCGGCGCGCGGTGTCATGGTGCCCCGCTGGGATGCGCCGGACGGCATCTCCCCGGCGCTCGTCAATTACATCGAGAACAAGGGCTTTTCCGGCGCGGGCTGGACAGCGCTTTCGGCAAGCGCGCTGGACCTTGCCGTGAAGGGCCATGTCACGCTGGAGGATCTGGATAAATCCATCACCATCCGCCGCACGGACAAGCACGCGGAAAAGGCCCTTCCGGTCGGTCAGGCGGCGCTCCTGCAGGCCGTCGGCGGTCCGGGCGATGCGCTGGTGATCGACAAGGCGAACGGCGACCGCGTGCAGACGGTCGGGGCGAGCTTCCGCCGCGCCATGGAAAGAGAGCACCGCGGCAAATACTACCGTTCGAACACCGGCTATGTGATCGGCGGCATCGCGCTGAGCCTGCTGATCCTGGGCGCGGTGCTCATCTTCGGCAATCTCGATCCGGATATGATCGCCGTTCTGATCGTGCCCACCTTCTTCGCCGTGTTCTTCGGCATCTTCGCGGTGAATTTCGGCAAGGCCATGCGGCGCAAGAGTTCGCTGGCCTCCAAATTCATGATGATCCTGATGATGGGTTTCTTCGGTTTCGTGGCGATCTCCACGCTCTCGGGCATCGTTGTCGGGCTTGCCTCGGAACTGACTGGCATGGACCATTGGCCGATCTTTGTCGCCGTTGGCGGCATCGTTCTCCTGAACGTCATCTTCTTCTTCCTGATGGGCGCGCCCACTCCGCTCGGGCGGAAGATGATGGACGGCATCGAGGGATTGCGGACCTACCTCACGCTTGCCGAAAAGGACCGCATGAACATGGCGGGCGCCCCGCAGATGTCGCCGCAGCATTTCGAAACGCTGCTCCCCTATGCGGTCGCGCTCGATGTCGAAAAACCCTGGAGCCGCGCCTTTGAAACCTGGCTCGCCACGGCGGCGGCCGGTGCGGTGGCAGCGGCTTACGCGCCTACCTGGTATAGCGGGCATTCCATCGGTAATTTCGGCGAGCGCATCGGCGGCTTCTCCTCCTCCATGGCGGATACGATCGCCTCCACCATCCCGACGCCGAAATCCTCCTCGTCCTCCTCCGGCTTCGGCGGAGGCGGCTTCTCCGGGGGTGGCGGCGGCGGAGGTGGCGGTGGCGGGTGGTAGCTTCTGCCGGCGACGGTTCGGCATAGCGTCACCTCCCCCTCAAGGGGAGGGTGAGTGTCTGCCTCGACGGCCTGCCCATATCCGATATGTTGCATCTTGAGATTGAAATTCGGCCGGATGACATGATCAAGAAGAAGCCCTCGAAAACCACTCCGTTCAAGGTTGCCAATGCACGTCGCCTGCGCAATGGCAGCACTGATGCGGAGGCGAAGCTTTGGCGCAATCTGTACCGCATTCCCATGGAAGGGACGCATTTCCGTCGTCAGGTGCCAATTGGCAGGTATTTTGTTGATTTCGCCTGCCATCAAATCGGTCTGGTGATCGAGCTCGATGGCGGTCAGCACGCGGAAGACGCCGCAGTCCTATACGATAACGAGCGCACGGCATTTCTCGAAAACCAAGGCTATCAGGTCATCCGTTTCTGGAACCATGAGGTGACGAGCGAGCTGGACGCCGTTCTCGACACGATATTTGCCATTGTGCAGCAGCGCCTAACTTTGCTAGCAGAGGCCGACAATTTTCACCCCACCCCGGCACTGCGTGCCGACCCTCCCCCTCAAGGGGAGGGTGAGGAAAAGTGACATGCCCGACCTACTCCTAGAGCTTCGTTCCGAAGAAATCCCGGCCCGCATGCAGCGCAAGGCCGCGGGAGACCTGAAAAAGCTCGTTACCGACGTGCTGGTGGAAGCGGGTTTGACCTATGAGGGCGCGCGCGAATACTGGACGCCGCGCCGGCTGACGCTGGATATCCGAGGCCTCACCGCCCGCTCCGCCGACCAGCGCGAGGAGCGCAAGGGACCGCGCACCGATGCGCCGGAAAAGGCGATCGAAGGCTTTCTACGCGGCGCGGGCCTCGCTTCGGTCTCCGAGGCGCAGGTCGTCAGCGACCCGAAGAAGGGCGATTTCTATGTCGCCGTGATTTCGAAACCCGGCCGCGCCGCGGAAGAGATCATCGCCGATGTCATGCCCGGCATCATCCGCAATTTCCCTTGGCCGAAATCCATGCGCTGGGGCGCGGCTTCCATGCCGAAGGGCGCCCGCTTCGGCGGCATCGATGGCAAGGGATCGGAAAGCCTGCGCTGGGTGCGCCCACTGCAGTCGATCGTCTGCGTCTTCGGTCCCGAGCACGAGGAAACCCAGGTCATCCCCTTCGAGATCGACGGGATCGTGGCCGGCAACGTCACCTACGGCCACCGTTTCCATGCGCCGGGCGCGATTACCGTGCGCCGCTTCGAGGATTATGCGGCGAGCCTCGAAAAGGCGAAAGTCATGCTCGATGCCGAGCGCCGCAAGGACGTGATCCTGCACGATGCGCGCGACATCGCCTTCGCCAACGGTCTCGAATTGGTGGAAGACGAAGGCCTGCTCGAAGAGGTTTCCGGCCTTGTCGAATGGCCGCATGTGCTGATGGGCGAGTTCGAGAAGGAATATCTCGAAATCCCTTCCGAGATCATCCGCCTCACCATCAAGACCAATCAGAAATGTTTCGTCTGCCGCCCGCAGGGTGGCGAGGGCCTTTCCAGCCGCTTCATCCTTATCTCGAACATCGACGCCAAGGATGGCGGCAAGGAGATCATTCACGGCAATAGCAAGGTGGTGCGCGCGCGCCTGTCCGATGCCAAGCATTTCTGGACCCGCGACCAGGGCGACCTGCCGGACCTGGAGACGCTGCAAGACTCGGCCGCGAAGTTCGACCTCGATCTCGCAAAGCCGCTCGACCAGCGCATGGCCAAGCTCGACGCGTTGAACGTCACCTTCCATGCCAAGCTCGGTACGCAGGGCGAGCGCGTCGCGCGCATTCGGGCGCTCGCGGCGGAGTTGGCCAAGATCACCGGTGCGGGTCCGGCGCTGGTCGATCGCGCAGCCGTGCTGGCCAAGGCGGACCTGCGCACCGAGGCGGTCGGAGAATTCCCGGAACTGCAGGGCCTGATGGGCCGCAAATACGCGGTGCTGCAGGGCGAAAATCCCTCTGTCGCCGCCGCAATCGAGGATCACTACAAGCCGCAGGGCCCCTCCGATCGCGTGCCGGACGACAAGGTGGCGATCACCGTTGCGCTCGCAGACAAGCTCGATACGCTCGTCGGTTTCTGGGCGATCGACGAAAAGCCCACCGGCTCCAAGGACCCCTTCGCGCTGCGTCGCGCCGCGCTGGGTGTGGTGCGTATCCTGCTGGAGCGGAAGGTGCGGTTGCCGCTTCTCGCCGTGACGAAGGATGCCGATCTCCTCGCCTTCTTCCATGATCGTCTGAAAGTCTACCTGCGCGATATGGGCGCCCGGCACGACATCATCGACGCCGTGCTGACCCCCGATGCCGACGACCTTCTGATGGTCGCCCGTCGAGCCGAGGCGCTGACTGCCTTCATCACGTCCGAGGACGGCAAGAACCTGCTGGCCGGCACCAAGCGCGCCGTGCAGCTCCTCGCGGCCGAGGAGAAGAAGGGCACCGTGATCGCCGATAGCGTTTCGGAAGAGCTGTTGAAGCTCGATGCGGAAAAGGCCCTCTGGGCCGCCATTCAGACGGCTTCGAAGGAAGCATCCGAGGCGATCGCCAACGAGGATTTCCGCTCCGCCATGGAGGCGCTGTCGAAGCTCCGCGCGCCGGTCGATAAATTCTTCGATGACGTGCTCGTCAACGACGAGGACGCGGCGATCCGCGCCAACCGCCTGGCATTGTTGAAGGCGATCCGCGAGGCGACCGGCACGGTCGCGGATTTCTCCAAGATCAGCGGCTGATTTCCCAAATCCATTGGCAAATGGTGGCATATGTGTTACTAATTGCCAATGAAGATCACCGAATACCTGGACCGGAATGGATCGAGCCCGTTCAGCCGGTGGTTTACGAAAATCGACGCACGCGCCGCTTCGAAGGTAACAATCGCCTTGGCGCGGATCGAACAGGGCAACCTTTCGAACGTCAAATCGGTCGGCTCGGGAGTCATGGAATACCGGATCGACTACGGTCCCGGATATCGAATTTATTTCGGCCGTGACGGCGATCAACTGATCATCTTATTGGTTGGCGGCACCAAGCAGCGGCAACAGAACGATATCGAGACGGCGCAAACCTACTGGCAAGAATATAAATCCAGGAAAGGAAGCTAAGATGGCGCTGACCCGGGAATTTAAGGAAACGATCAAGGCGCGTATGGACAAAGACCCAGCATTTCGCGCGGCTCTGCTTTCCGATGCCGTGGAACTGCTTCTCGAAGGCGATCTGGATACGGGCAAGAGCGTTTTGCGCGACTTCATCAACGCCACGATTGGTTTTGAGGAATTGGCCGGAAGGGTGAACATGCCCTCGAAGAGCCTGATGCGGATGTTCGGCCCAAAGGGCAATCCGCGGGCCGACAACCTTTTCAATGTCATCCGCGAACTTCAAGAGAGTTCAGGCATCCATCTTGCGGTTGCCGCAGCATAAGAAAACCGCCGGGCTTTTGACCCGGCGGCTTTGTTTTTGCCTGAAGGTGGCTGCTCAGCCCGCCATGCGCATCCGCTGCGCCATCTGCTGCAGCCCGCCCGAAGCCGAACCGGAACCATTGACTCGGAATCCGCTGATGAGGCCGATCAGCTCTTCGGTGTCGACCGCGAGCGCTTCGGCCGAGGCCGTGGTCTCTTCCGCCATTGCCGCATTGTGCTGGGTCGCAGCGTCGAGCTGATTGAGCGAGGAGGCTATGGAACGCAGCGTCGTATCCTGTTCGGATGCCGAATGGGCGATCTTGCTGACGATGTCGCTCGCCGCCTTCACCTGATCGGAGATGCGCTTCAGCGCCTCGCCGGCTTCGCCCACCAGCCGCACGCCGTTCTGCACCTGGCCGGAGGAGCGGGAGATCTGGTCCTTGATCTCCTTGGCCGCCGCGGCGGAACGCTGGGCAAGCTCGCGGACCTCTTGAGCAACGACCGCGAAGCCCTTGCCGGATTCCCCGGCACGGGCGGCTTCCACGCCCGCGTTGAGCGCAAGCAGGTTGGTCTGGAAGGCGATGTCGTCGATGACGCCGATGATCTTGGAGATTTCGTCCGAGGAGTGCTCGATCGCGCCCATGGCGTCGATCGCCTGGGTGACGATCTGGTCGGAGCGGCTGGCTTCGCCGCTGACGGAAGTCACCCGCTGGGCGGCCTCATGCGCGCCTTCAGCGGTCTGGCGCACGGCAACCGCCAGTTCGTCCAGCGCGGCGGAGGTCTCTTCCAGGTTCGCGGCCTGCCGTTCCGTCCGCTGGGAGAGTTCGGCGGAAGCCCGGCGGATTTCCTCCTTGGAGCCGCCGATATCGACGCTCTTGGAGTTCACCTTCGCCATCGCGGCTTCCAGATGGGAAAGCGCGTCGTTGAAGTTCGTGCGCAGCGAGGCGTAGCGGCTGCCGAGATCGCCGCAGCGGACCGTCAGGTCGCCGCGGGCGAGATCGGCCAACGCATCGCCGATCGTGGAAACGACGCGGGCCTGAAGCTGCGCTTCTTCCTGCTGCATGTCGGCGTTCTGCTGCCGCTCGCGGTCGAGCTCCTGCTGCTGCTTCACCTGGCGCTCGGCCATGGCATGGCGTTCGCGAATCTTTTCCTGCAGCGCCTGGGTGGCTTTGGCCATCAAGCCGATTTCGTTCGACATCTCCGTGTGGGGAATGGCGATCGAGACGTTCTCGTCCGCCACCGCTTCGAGAGCGGTGTGGACTGCCGCCAGCGGCCTGGTGATATTGCGGATGACGATCGCCGCAACGCCGAGCGCCACGAGGAAGGCGATGATCCCGGTGCCGACCACTTCCATGATCGTGTTGTTCACCTTGGCGTCGAGGTCGTCGGTATAGACGCCGGTGGCGACCACGACTTCCCAGGGTTTGAAGTCGGCCGAATAGACCGCTTTCTTATAGACTTCATCAGCCGGTGTGCCGGGCTTTTCCCAATAATATTCGGTAATGCCGCCGCCGGCGCGACCCTTGGCGACCAGTTCCTCGCGGAACAGGTTCCCCATCTTGTCGGGCTGGCCCTTCTGCTGGACGCCGACGGTTTTCGGGTTGAAATGAAAGACTGTGACCATGTCGTAGCTCATGCCGAAGATATAGCCGGCCGGCTCGAACTTGATGGCCGCCACATTGGCATAGGCGAACTTCCGGGCGTCCTCGCGGGTCAGCGTGCCGGCCTGCTCCTGCTCGTAATAATACTGCATGATCGAGACGGCGGATTCGACCTGGTTTTCCAGCATCTCGTAACGCTCGGCATAGATCGAAGCGATCGAGGAGCGGACCTGGTAATAGGTCACGGTGGCGAAGGCCACCATCAGCACGGCCACGAGGGCCAGCAGTTGGTAGGATATCTTCAGATTCTTCATTTTCTACTCAATGTTCAGGCGGCCGGAAGCTTCCGCCAGGAAGCGGCCGGTGCGATGCGGGGTCTTGTTGGGGAGGCGCATCCTGCGCCGATCATGTGCGTCATCGCACCTGGCCGCAAAGTGCAGCCGAACATTTGAGAAAAATTTAATATTCTTCGCGGCTTGGCGAGAAAGACCCATAAAATTTTATGGGCCTGCGCCGGTCGCTGGTTAGATGCGCTCTTTGAGTGTTCTGCCTCAGTCGAGGCGGGGGCGAAGCTGGAAGCCGGCAAGCTCGAGCTCAGCGGGTTCGGTGGTCTCGTGCGCATCGACGGCGCTCGTCATCGTCGCAAGGTCTATCCCGTCCGAAGGCGGGTCCGCGGCGGCGATCGCCGCTTCGGTCGAGAGCCCGTCGAGCAGATCCACCTTCGCAACGGCATGGGGCCCATCCGCCATCCATGCCGGCATCTTGCGCACATGCACGACAGGCGAGCCGCCGAGCCAGGCTTCGGTGCGGGCGATCTTCCGTTCGCCGTTGATCTCGATGACGGCGGTCTTTTGCGTTCCGGGTTCGAGCTGCGGCACACGGTAATCGGTGCTTTCCTGCTTGGCAGGCGGAGGCGGGCAGTCGGGGCAGGCCTTCATCACGATGCTGCCATTGCCGCTTGGAGTGTCGGCGAGCGGCGTGATCGATGACGCGAAGGCCGCGTCGGTCGCAAACACCAGGGCGATGGACAGGATCAGACGGCGCATGACGCAACTCCCCTTTTGCTCGAGAGATAGCGTCGCTTCGTTTCGATCCCGTCAGGAGAAACGGTAAATTTTGAATGAATCCCGCGTGTGGATTATTGCTGTTCGCGCGCAACCGCTCGCCAGCCGATATCGCGGCGGCAGAAGCCGTTCTCCCAGCCGACATGCTCCACCAGCATATAGGCGTGCGCCTGGGCCTCGGCCACGCTCTTGCCGGTGGCGGTCACGTTGAGCACGCGCCCGCCGGTCGCGACGAGCGCGCCGTCTTTCAGTGCCGTTCCCGCGTGGAAGATCTTCTCGCCTTCGCGGGTCTGCGGAAGCTCCTTGATCGGAGTTCCCTTGTCGTAGGAGCCGGGATAGCCCTTGGAAGCCATCACCACGGTCAGCGCGACATCGTCGCTCCATTCCGCCGAAACCTTGTCCAGCGTGCCGGTCGCGGCCGCATAAAGCAGCGGCAGGAGGTCGCTCTTCAGCCGCATCATCAGCACCTGGCATTCCGGATCGCCGAAACGGACATTGTATTCGATGAGCTCCGGCCCCTTGGCCGTGATCATCAGCCCGGCGAAGAAGACGCCGGTGAAGGGATAGCCGCTTTCCGCCATGCCGCGGATCGTGGGCTCGATGATTTCGCTCATGGTGCGGGAGACCATCTCGGGCGTCATCACCGGGGCAGGGGAATAGGCGCCCATGCCGCCGGTATTGGGTCCGGTGTCGCCATCGCCGACGCGCTTGTGATCCTGCGCGGTGGCGAGCGCCAGCGCCGTCTCGCCGTCGGAGAGGCAGAAGAAGCTCGCCTCCTCGCCGTCGAGATAAGCTTCCACCACCACTTCCGCGCCGGCCGCGCCGAAGGCGCCTTCGAAGCAATCGTCGATTGCGGCAAGCGCCTCGTCGACCGTCATGGCGACGGTGACGCCCTTGCCGGCGGCAAGCCCGTCCGCCTTCACGACGATCGGAGCACCCTGTTCCTCGATATAGGCGCGGGCGGCGGTGGCATCGGTGAAGCGGCGATAGGCGCCGGTCGGAATATCGTAGCGGGCGCAGAGGTCCTTGGTGAAGCCCTTCGAACCTTCGAGCTGCGCGGCGGCGGCGGAAGGCCCGAAGACGGCAATGCCCTTCGCCCTCAGGCTGTCGGCCAGGCCATCCACCAGCGGCGCTTCCGGCCCGATGACGACGAATTCGATCCCCTTGTCGGCGCAGAAGGCGGCGACGGCGGCGTGATCCTCGACATTCAGGGAGACGAGTTCGGCATGTTCGGCAATGCCGGGATTGCCCGGCGCGCAGTAGAACTGCGTCAGTAGCGGCGACTGGGCAAGCTTCCAGGCGAGCGCATGCTCGCGTCCACCCGAACCGATCAGCAGAACCTTCATGTTTCGCCCCTTCCTGTTCCTGACCGGCGGTTAAGGGGAGGGGCGGTAAAGGTCAAGTGAAATGCGCGCGATGTCGCTCCTCACTCTAATCCCTGCGGAAAGAGGGGCAGGCAAAAATGTGGAGCTTATGAGCGGCCACATTGCCTTGCCTTAAACTTTGACTATGGTCTCGCCTCCGATTTGAAAGTGAGAGACCATATGGCCGCCGACACCCGCTTCCTTGCCGCCGCGATCGCCGTGGAGATCAACGCCCGACCGGAGCAGGCCGCTGCCGCGATCGGATTGATCGATGAGGGTGCGACTGTCCCCTTCATCGCCCGCTACCGCAAGGAAGTGACCGGCGGCCTCGACGATACGCAACTGCGCACGCTCTCGGAGCGGCTCGTCTATCTGCGCGAGCTCGAGGCCCGCCGCGCCACGATCGTCGAGTCCATCACCTCGCAGGGCAAGATGACCGACGATCTTGCCGCCAAGATCGGCAAGGCGGCCACCAAGGCGGAGCTGGAAGATCTCTACCTGCCCTATAAGCCGAAGCGCCGCACCCGCGCCGAGATCGCCCGCGAACGGGGCCTAGGCCCGCTGGCGGAGGCGATCTGGGCGGATCGCTCCGCCGATCCTGCAAAGCTCGCGGAAGCCTATATCAGCGACGAAGTGCCGGACGTGAAGACGGCGCTGGAAGGTGCGCGCGATATTGTCGCCGAAACGATCTCGGAAAATGCCGACCTGCTCGGACGCCTGCGCCAGCATATGCGCGAGCGGGCCGTGCTGAGGGCGAAGGTGGTCGATGGCAAGCAGGAGCAGGGCGCCAAGTTCGCCGATTATTTCGATCATTCCGAACGCTGGGCGAACGTTCCGAGCCATCGTGCGCTCGCCATGCTGCGTGGCTGGAACGAGGAAGTCCTGACCGTGGCGATCGAGGTGGATCAGGACGATCCTTCGCCGGTGAAGCCCGCACAGCGCATCATCGCCGCTGCTTTCCAGATTACAGACAAGGGGGCTGCCGACCGCTGGCTGATGGAGGCCGCCGGCTGGACCTGGCGCGTCAAGCTCTCCACCTCGCTGTCGCTCGATCTGATGCGTGAAATGCGCGAAAAGGCGGAGGAAGAGGCGATCCATGTCTTCGCCCGCAACCTCAAGGATCTGCTGCTCGCCGCGCCCGCCGGCTCGCGCGCCACCATGGGTCTCGATCCGGGCATCCGCACCGGCGTCAAGGTCGCGGTGGTGGACGGCACGGGCAAGCTGGTGGAGACCACGACGGTCTATCCCTTCCCGCCGAAGAACGATATCCGCGGCACCCAGGCGGAACTTGCCGCGCTCGTCCGCAAGCACAATGTGGAGCTGATCGCGATCGGCAATGGCACCGGCAGCCGCGAGACGGAAAAGCTGGTCGCCGACATGCTGGCGGCTCTGCCGGCTCCCACTTCGGGAACCAAGCCCACCAAGGTGATCGTCTCGGAAGCGGGCGCCTCGGTCTATTCTGCCTCCGAAACCGCTGCCGCCGAGTTTCCCAATCTCGACGTATCACTGCGCGGCGCCGTCTCCATCGCCCGCCGCCTGCAGGACCCGCTTGCCGAACTGGTGAAGATCGAGCCGAAATCGATCGGCGTCGGCCAGTACCAGCACGATGTCGATCAGGGAAAACTCTCCCGTTCGCTCGATGCGGTGGTGGAAGATGCCGTGAACGCGGTCGGCGTCGATCTCAACACGGCGTCCGCGCCGCTGCTCGCGCGCGTTTCCGGCCTCAGCCGCTCGATCGCCGATGCGATCGTCATCCATCGCGACACCAATGGCCCATTCGAAAGCCGCAAGGAACTGTTGAAGGTCGCCCGGCTCGGCAACCGCACCTTCGAGCAGGCGGCGGGCTTCCTGCGCATCCCCAACGGCAAGGAGCCGCTCGATGCGTCGGCCGTCCATCCGGAAGCCTATGGAGTGGCCAAGAAGATCGTCGCCGCCTGCGGCCGCGATCTGCGCTCGCTGATGGGCGATAGCGCCACGCTGAAAGGCCTCGATCCGCGAAAGTTCATCGACGAAACTTTCGGCCTGCCGACGGTGAAGGACATCATTGCGGAGCTTGAAAAGCCTGGCCGCGACCCGCGTCCGAGCTTCAAGACGGCGACATTTGCGGAAGGCGTGGACGAGATCACCGACCTCAAGCCCGGCATGATGCTCGAAGGCACGGTGACGAATGTCGCCGCCTTCGGTGCCTTCGTGGATATCGGCGTGCATCAGGATGGACTGGTTCACGTATCCCAGCTTGCCGACCGCTTCGTGAAGGACCCGCATGAGGTCGTGAAGGCGGGTGACGTCGTGAAAGTGCGGGTTGTCGAGGTGGACGTGAAGCGCAAGCGAATCGGTCTCACCATGCGCAAGGATGGCGGCGAGCCTGATCCGGCCCCGCGCGGCGATCGAAACAGCCGGCCCGCCAACCCGAAATTCGCGAATACCGAGAAGCCGGCGGCCCAGGGCGCGTTCGGCGCCGCACTCGCAGAAGCCTTGAAACGCCGATAAAAATTCGCCTTACCCCTTGGAAAATCCAACCGTCAATCCATGTTTGACGGTTGGATTTTCTGTGTCATTTTGATGGCAAAAATCCGCTTGTAAGTTCCCTGGAAAGTATTATTTCTTTCCAAATTGATAAGGCAGCCTTAGTATCTCTGGAGGTGAGACCATGGCCTCGTCCCTTCGCAAACTCCTCGACAGGATTATCAAAACTGGCACCCTGACCGTGAAAGGCCCAGGGGGAGAGCAGCGATTTGGAGGAGGAGGGGGAAGGACCGTCGGTCTTCGCTTCACCGATGACGAGGCCGAGCGGGAGCTTGCGGCCGACCCTCAGTTGAAGCTCGGCGAGCTTTATATGGAAGGCCGGATGATCGTCGAAGAAGGCGACATCTACGAGCTCATGGCGCTCGTCAAGGACAACACGCTGAGCGAGGGCCTGTCCTTCGGCATGATGTGGCGGGGGCTTGCCCGCATCGCGGTTTCCCAATTCCGCAATCGCGTGCCGATCAATCACAATCAGCGCAACGTCGCTCATCATTACGATCTCAGTGAAAAGCTCTTCTCGCTGTTCCTCGACGAGGACTGGCAATATTCCTGCGCCTATTTCAATCCGCCGGGCATTTCGCTCGACGAGGCGCAGCTCGCCAAGAAGCGCCATATCGTGGCGAAACTTCAGGCCGAGCCCGGCCAGCGGGCGCTTGAGATCGGCTCCGGCTGGGGCGGCATGGCCATGTATCTCGCCGAGTCCTCGGGCGTCGATGTCACCGGCATTACGCTCAGCAAGGAGCAGCTCAAGATCTCGCGCGAGCGAGCGGCCAAGCGCGGGCTTGCCAACAGCGTCCGTTTCGAACTGCAGGATTATTATTACCTGCCGCCGCAGAAGCAGTACGATCGCATCGTTTCCGTCGGCATGTTCGAGCATGTCGGCCGGCTGAACTATCGAAAGTTCTTCAACAAGGTGGATGATGTGCTCGCCGATGACGGCGTCATGGTGCTGCATTCGATCGGCCAGCCCCACCCGGCGCTCATCACCAATCCGTGGATCGAGAAGTACATCTTCCCCGGCGGCTATATTCCTGCGATCAGCGAGGTGATGCCGGCGATCGAGAAGGCGGGTCTCCTGGTATCGGATATCGAGATCCTGCCGATGCACTATGCCCATACGCTGCGCCACTGGCGCCAGCGCTTCATGGCGAACAGGGAGAAGGCGGCCGCCCTTTACGACGAGCGTTTCGTGCGCATGTGGGAGTTTTATCTGGCCGGCTCGGAAATGGCATTCACGCACGAGAAGTTCTTTATTTTCCAGATGCAGATCGTCAAGCAGCGGATGGCGGTGCCGGATAACCGGAACTACATCTACGAACGCGAGGCCGAATTGAAGGCCTTCGAAGAGCAGCGCCTGCCGCTGGACAAGATCGCGGTCTGAGAGGCAATCGCTTTTCCTTGACCGGTTCGCGGGGCGGGGAGTAGAACCCGCCAATGACCAACGCCGACGATCTCAACGGGCGCGTTTTCGACGCGCCCTCGGACAACTGGGTCTACCGGGTGCTGCCGCGCCCGGCATGGCCCTATGCGCAACTCGCCCGCTGGGATCGGCCGATCGGCTGGCAGCTTCTGCTCTGGCCATGCTTCTGGTCTTCGGCGCTCGCCGCCAATGCAGCGGCGGCCGAGGGTAGCTTCTCGCTACCGCTCTTCCTCTTCCATCTCGTCCTCTTCTTCATCGGCGCGGTCGCTATGCGCGGCGCGGGGTGCACCTATAACGATCTGGTCGATCATGACATCGATATGGAAGTGGCGCGCACCCGTTCGCGGCCGCTGCCTTCGGGCCGGGTGACCCGTTTCGAGGCAAAGGTCTTTCTGGCCGCCCAGGCATTGGTCGGTCTGCTTGTGCTGGTTCAGTTCAACGGCTTTGCGATTTTCCTCGGCATCCTGTCGCTTGCCGTGGTTGCGATCTATCCCTTCGCTAAGCGGTTTACGGATTGGCCGCAATTCTTCCTCGGGCTTGCCTTTTCCTGGGGTGCGCTGATGGGCTGGGCCGGCATGTTCGGCAGCCTTTCCATGGCGGCGATCTGGCTCTACATGGCCGCGATCGCCTGGACGATCGGCTACGACACGATCTACGCGCATCAGGACAAGGAAGACGACGCGCTGATCGGCGTGCGCTCGACTGCGCGGCTTTTCGGAGAAAGAACAAAGCCCTGGCTGATCGGGCTATACGGCGCGGCACTCGTCTTCCTGCTGCTCGCCTTCCTCGCGGCCGGCGTCGGCCTGCTTGCCTATCTCGGCTTGCTGGTCGCGGCTCTCATGTTCGCTTGGCAAATCCTGGTTCTCGATATCGACAATCCGGACCAGTGCCTCAAGCTGTTCAGGTTCAATTTCTGGGTCGGCACGGTTCTTTTCGTCGGCTTGCTTCTGGCCCTTCTCGTGGCTTAGATAATTTCAGAAGAAGTGTGAAAACGCAAAAAGCCCGGCAATGAGCCGGGCTTTTTCGTAAATCGCGGTCGGCGGTGGATCAGCGGCGCGCGATGATCTCCTTGCCTTCGATCTTCATGGCGACGCCGAGGCTGCCTGTCGAGCGGCGCACTAGGAAGCGCGGCCGGCGGGCGGCGAAATAGGAATGGCGGCGGCGGGGCTTTATGTCCTGGGTGCGCACCTGGCCGATATGGTTTTCCAGCGGCCGTGCGACGCCATCGGCTTCCACCATCAGCATGGGAATGCGGAAGGCTTCCGACCAGTTGCGCCAATCGGCGGCGATATCGCAGAGATCGTGGGCGACGAGCAGCGGAATGCAGAGATCCGGATCGTCATGGTGCAGTTCGAGCGTTACCGTCACTTCGCCGTCGCCATGGTCGATGGCACGGGCGGCCACGCCCTTGAAGGCGCGCGCCGGCAGGGCGAAGGAAAGCGGCAGGCCGCTTGAGGGAAGGGTCTTGCGCAGCACGGCGCCACGCTCGTCGATAGTGATTGCAACATCTCCTGATGTCTCGCGCAGGGCATAGGTGACCTGCTGCGGAAAGCGAGACGGATCGAGCCTCAATGTCGACCCTGCCCATGAGGGCTTCAGAACGGAATTGGTCATTGTGTATGCTACCCTTGTTTTACCTGAGAGCCGTTTTCCGGTCTTCTCCACGGGACTTTTGTCCTCTGAGGGCCAAGATAGGGTGCCCATCTTCGAGACTGCTTAAAAATCGCGGTTAAGGAAGGTTTGCCGCCTCCGATGGTTAGCGAAACGCCCAAGCTTTTGGGTTTCCAGAGGGTGAACGCCCTCCGAACCGTTTCATCGCGGGATTGGTTCAAAAGCTACGGACAAGGCTGATGGCCGATACTCGCCGGGCATCATTCCGACCTGAAGGGCACGTCCATGGTAACGACCTATCTCAGCTATGATCTCGTTACGCGCAACCTGCCGCAGAGCCTCTCGCGCGTCGCAAAGCAGACGGACGTTGCCCGTGACTCTCAGTACTACAAGGACAATATCGGCAAGATCAAAACGGTGGACGAGTTCGTCAACGATTACCGGCTGTTCTCCTATGCCATGACGGCCTACGGACTGGAGGACATGATCTACGCCAAGGCCTTCATGAAGAAGGTCCTCGAAAGCGATTTGAGCGACGCGAACAGCTATGCCAACCGCCTGGCCGACGAGCGTTACCGGGACTTTGCCGCAGCTTTCAATTTCGGGGGAGTCGGCGGAACGGCCGTCGCGCAGTCCTCCGCGCAGATGGACGATCTGATCGGCCTCTACGACCAGACCGTCAAGACGGTGGAGGACACGGTTTCCGAGGAAACCCGCTATTTCAAGGTGATGATGGGCGAGGCCGGAAACGTCAAGAATGTCGATCAGTTTCTGCAGAACGACCGGCTGCGCAATCTCATGTTCACGACCTACGGCATCGATGGGACCTACTACAATTATTCGGTCATCAAGGGCGTGCTGACCAGCGATCCCAACGATCCGAACAGCTATTACAACACGGTCTTCGGAACCAAGCTCGAGCAGTACCCGGCCCAGTACAATGCCGCAAAGCAGGAGGATACCGACCTTCAGAACCGGCAGACCATTATCGGAGAGATTCCGAAAGCGGAGGAATCGCTGGCTTTGGGCCAGGAGGCCAAGGCCGATGCGGAGGCGGAGATCGCCGAACTCGAAGCGCAGTTGAGCGATCCCGATTCCGGTGTCGATCCGGAGGAGACGCAGGCAAAGCTCGACGCCAAGAGGAAAGAGCTGGCGGATATCGAGGAGGCGCTGGTCTCCGTGCAGGAGGGGCTCGATGGGTACCGCGAAACCCTTGAAGAGCTGAACGCCAAGTTGGTGCCGGTCGAACAGACCGATGCGCGCCGCGCCGAACTCGCCACCCTCATGAACAGCCTCGGTCCGCAAATCACCTATGCGGAGAAGATGAAGAAGCTGGCGGAGGATTTCCAGTTCAACGCGGATGGCAGCGCACCGGCCGATGGCGCGCTGACAGAGGAAAAGCTGGAGTCGATCCTGGCCAGCTATTTCAGCAAGCAGTCGCGCGAGACCAATGCCGAGGCCATATTCAACCAGCAATATTTCGAGAAGAAGATCGCCACGGTCACCAATGTGAGCGAGATCGTCAACGATCCGATCCTCTACGATTACATCCGGGCGGCCTTCGATCTGAACGAAGTCTATATCGTGAAGTCCACGATCGAGCAGATCCTGATGAATTATAACGGCATCGTGGAGGAGTACGCCGAGACGCGTCCCCAATACAAAGAGCTCTACGAAGCCTTCAACTTTGCGGCTGATGGCACCGTGGCCGCCGGCCAGGCGCTGAAGCCCGAGGCGCTCAACTCCGTGCGCAGCAACTATTACAGCCGCTACGATGATAAGCAGGACGAGGCCCATGACAAGGCCTACAGTCTCTACAAGCAAGGCATGGCGGCCGTCAAAACGCTCGATGATTTCCTCGGCACAAAAGCGGTCTACACCTTTGCTTTGCAAGCCGTCGGCATCGACCCGGCCTCTATCTCGACCATCAAGTTGAAGAAGGTTCTGACCAGCGATCTTTCCGATCCGAAGAGCTATGTCTACCAGTTGAAGGACGAGCGTCTGCTGACGCTGGCAAGAACGTTCAACTTCAATGCCAAAGGACAAATCACCCCGCCGGCTCTGGCGCAGTCCACTGCCACCATCACGAATGTCGGCAAGGAATATATCCTGCGCGAGACGCGTTTCCTCAAGGGCGATGCGCTGGAAGCGGCCAAGAAGAAGGCGGAGGAGGAATCCAAATACTATACCTCCGCCATGCAGGCGCTCGACAATCGCGACCAGCTCCTCAAGGACCGGCGCCTGATGGATATCCTGCTGACCGCCAAGGGCATCGATCCCACGACGGTGACGGACGATTTCCTCAAGAAGGCCTTCACATCCGATCTCGATGACCCGGAAAGCTTCGTCAACACGCTGGAGGACAAGCGCTTCGCCCAGATGGTCGGCAGCTTCAATTTCGACAAGGACGGCAATGTCAGCCGGGCCGCCTCCGCTCAGGTGCAGAATGCCGGCGAAGTGCTGGCGACCGAGAGCGCCTATCTGCGCCAGGTTCTGGAAACTCAGCAGGGCGGGGAGAATGCCGGCGTGCGCCTCGCGCTCTACTTCCAGCGCATGGCCGACAGCATCACCGATCCTTACGTGATCATCGGCGACGACGCCCTCTTGGAATTCTTCCGTATTACCTTCAGCCTGCCAGCAGAAATCAGCAACATGGATGTCGATCGGCAGGCGAAGGTGGTGGAGAAATACCTCAATCTCGAAGATCTCTCCGATCCGGAAAAGCTCGACAAGCTCGTGAAGCGCTTCACCATGATGTACGATCTGGAGAACAACGTGGCCACTTCGCCGGCGCTCGGTATCCTAACCGGTGGCGGTGGCGCAGTCGGCATCAGCGCCGATACGCTTTGGGCGCTCTCTCAGGTCCGTTCGGGATAGGCGAGACGCTCAACCGTCCTCGGTCTTGTCGCGGGGCTCGTAGGCCGGGTCCGCCTTCGCTTCGAGCCAGGCGAGGTCCTTGCGCATCGCTTCTCGGGCGGCTTCTTCCATCTGCCGGTATCGGGCGAGCAGTTCCTGTCCGAAAGGAGTCAGCCCGGCGCCGCCGCCGGACTTCCCGCCGTGGCGGGTGGAGATCGACGGCTCGCGGAACATCCGGTTGATCTCGTCGCCGAGCAGCCATGCCCGGCGGTAGGACATGCCGATCGCCGCGCCGGCCGCGCGGATCGAACCATGCTCGGCGATCAGCTCCAGAAGCTGCGCCTTGCCGGGCCCGAGGCGCACCCCGTTTTCCAGATCGAGGCGGATCGTCAGTTTCGGTTCGCGGGCCATCACGCCTCGACCACCTTGCCGGGGTTCATGATGCCGGCGGGATCAAAGGCGCGCTTGATGCGCCGCATCAGCTCGATCTCGATCGCGGGGCGGATATGCGCCAGCTCGTCGCGTTTCAACTGGCCGATGCCGTGTTCGGCGGAAATGGAGCCGCCTTCGGCCAGCACGATGCCGTGCACGATCTCGTTCATCTCCCGCCAGCGGGCCAGGAAGGCGGGCTTGTCGGCCTCTATGTCCGGGCCGATGGGCTGGGAGATGTTGTAATGGATATTGCCGTCGCCGAGATGGCCGAAGGCGCAGATACGTGCGCCGGGCATCGCCGCCAGCACCGCCTTTTCGGCTTCCGCCATGAAGGCTGGAATGCGCGAGACCGGCACGGAGACGTCGTGCTTGATCGAACCTCCCTCCGGCTTCTGCGCGTCCGACATGCTTTCGCGCATGTGCCAGAGCGCCTTCTGCTGCGCCACGGAGGAGGCGATCACCGCGTCACGTACGAGGCCGGCCTCGAAGCCTTGCCCAAGCAGGGATTGCACCATCGTCTCGGCGGTTTCGGCGGAATCCGAGGTGGAGATATCGATCAGCGCGTACCAGGGATGCGGTTGGGAAAACGGATCGCGCACGCCCGGAATGTGGCGGGTGGTGAATTCGATGCCGATCCGCGGCATGAGCTCGAAGCCGGTCAGCGCCGTGCCGCAGAGATTGGAGGCGCGCTCGAAGAGAAGCAGCGCATCCTCCGGCGAATTGACGCCCGCCAGCGCCACTTGATGGCCGACCGGCTGCGGAAAGAGTTTCAGCACCGCACCGGTGATGATGCCGAGCGTGCCCTCCGCGCCGATGAAGAGGTCGCGCAGGTCGTAGCCGGTATTGTCCTTTTTGAGGCGGCGCAGCCCGTCCCAGATTTCGCCGGTCGGCAGCACCACTTCGAGCCCAAGGCAGAGCTGGCGCATATTGCCATAGGCAAGCACCGCCGTGCCACCGGCATTGGTGGAAAGATTGCCGCCGATGCGGCAGGAGCCTTCCGAGCCGAGCGACAGGGGGAACAATCGGCCCACGGATTCGGCTGCCCTTTGGACGTCGGCGAGGATTGCGCCGCCATCGGCCACCAGCACATTGGCGATCGGATCGACGTCGCGGATGCGGTTCATGCGTTCGAGCGAGATGATGAGATCGCCGCCGGTGCTGCGCGGCGTCTGCCCGCCGACGAGGCCGGTATTGCCCGTCTGCGGCACGATGGGCGTGCCCGTCTCGCTGGCAAGCTTCAGGATGGCGGAAACCTCTTCCGTCGATCCGGGCTTCAAGAGCATGGGGGAGGTGCCGTGATAGAGGCCACGGTTCTCGACGAGATGCGGTGCGAGGTCCTGTGGATCGCGCAGCACGTGATTGGCGCCGACGATCGCCGCGAAGTGTTCCAGCACTTCTGGCGCAGGTCCCGGAACGTCCATCGGCTACTCCTCCCGTTATTCTCTCGGCGCGGCCGCGCGCGCCAGCCGGTCGTTGATCGCTTCGCCCAAGCCCTCGTTGGGGATTGGGCCGATGGCGATGCGCTTAGCTCCGCTGGCATCCGCCCGTTTTAGATAGTCGAACAGGTTTGCGGCGGCTTGCGCAAGATCGCCGGAAGGGCTCAAGTCGAAAACTGCCGTGGCAGGTTCGATCCCTGTTATCGGAGTGTCGCCGAAGCGGATGAGGGCCTCGCCGGGCTCCACATGGCTGGCGTTCAGCCGCACGGCGGCCGTCGGTGCATAGTGTGAGGCGAGCATGCCCGGCGCCTCGATGATCGCGACAGGCCCTTCGGCGCGGATGAGCGGAAGTCCGGTGATCCTCTCGATCTCCTCGCCTGCCACCCCACCGGGGCGCAACATCCGCACCGCGCCGTCCTCCACGCGCAGGATGGTGGATTCGACGCCGACTGGTGCTGCACCCCCATCGAGGATCAGTTGCAGCTTTTCCCCGAGATCTTCAGCCACATGGGCCGCACTCGTCGGGCTCACCTTGCCGGACGTATTGGCGCTGGGTGCGGCAAGCGGCCGATCGAGGACGCGGATGAGCTCGCCGGCAAAGCCTCGCGGAATGCGGATGCCGACGGTATCGAGCCCGGCGGTTGCGAGTGCATGAATGCCGCTCCCGGCCCTCAGCGGCAGGATGAGGGTGAGCGGCCCCGGCCAGAAGGCTTCCGCAAGCTTTCGGGAAATGGGATCGAACTCCGCATAGCGCTCCGCCATGGCGAAATCGGCCACATGGCAGATCAGCGGATTGAAGCGCGGTCGGCCCTTGATCTCGTAGATGCGGGTGATCGCGGCGGGATTGGTGGCGTCTGCGGCAAGCCCGTAGACGGTTTCGGTCGGAAGCGCGATGGGAAAGCCTTCCGAAAGCACGGTCGAGGCCCGCGCCAGCGCGCGTTCCCTGTTCTGCCGGATATCGATGATCTCTGCGGTCATGTCCGCTCGTCAATAGCGCGGCGGAGGCCGTGTTTAAAGCCTTTTGATGATGGCGCGAACCGCCTCGTCCGGCGCCCCGAGCAAAAGCACGTTCTTCAGCGCCTCCTTGGGGTCGCGTGTTTGGAACAGGAGCCCGTTCCCGCGGATCGAGCGGTCGAGCCGCGTCGGCTTGCCCGCTTCGCCCTCGATCGCGACGGCAAAGAACATGCGGGAATAATCCGGGTTGATGCGCTCGAAGAACCGATCGTTCTCGCCGATCTCGGAAAAGAAGTTGGCGATGTAGAACGACCAGCTCACCTGCGCATGGCGCGAGAGGAGGGTGCTCGCGGCCGTCACATGGCAATAGCCGAGATGCGGATTGTCCTCGAGCGTGCGGTGGAAGATCAGCTTGGGGAAACGGATGGAGCGGTGAAAGCCGTTGATCCGCTCATGGCTCTTCTCGCCGGCTACCGTGAGTTTCTTGCCGGTGCGGTCGGCCACTTCCTGATAGGTGAGATAGCGCCGCTCCTCGGGAACCCAGATGGGGTGCGCGCGCGAAATGCGCCCGGTGCGCAGGAATTCGGAGTGATAGGTCGCCTTCGCTGGCGCGACATAGGGCCTATACTCCCTGCTGTCGTAATAGCGAAGCTTTCCCCTGGCCTGCACGTCCCGCCCTCCGTTTTCGCGCGGAATTTAGAGGCCGACGATTAACGTCTCGTTTCTCTGGAACGACGGAGGCTGGCGGCATTTGTCGCCGGTCGTCAATACGGCTGCGGATGTCGCATTGTCGCCTATGCGACAAGGAGGACCGGTGATTATATGCCCTCAAGCTCAAGGTGCCGCTCTTGCTAGGGAAGAGCGGAAAATTGGGAAGCCGGCGAGGGTTTTACCACCCTGATCCGGCGCTGCCCCCGCAACGGTGGTGGAGTGTCGAGGCATGGCAAATGCCACTGGGAAAGAAGCCGCAAAGGCCGCCTGGGAAGGTGTCATGCCGGTCCTTCGGGACAGCTCCTGAGCCCGGAAACCAGCCTTGAACGATAAGTCATGACCGATCGCGGTGGGCGTTCGGAGGACGGGTAGAGGCAGGCGCTCGCCTGTCGGCTTTCCCATGTCCTTCCGCAACCCGATTTACGAGGAAACGGAAGATGGATATCCACAATCAGGTCCTGCGGCAGCTCAAGAACCGCCGTGAGGGATTCAGCCTGGAACAGCCTTTTTATATCGATCAGGAATATTACAAGCTCGATCTGGAAATGATCTGGTATCGCGATTGGTTGTTCATCGGCCATGATTGCGAGGTGCCGAAGGCTGGCAACTATTTCACCGTGCAGATCGGCGATTATTCCGTCATCATCGTCCGTGGCCGCGATGGTCAGGTCCGCGCTTTTCACAATTCCTGCCGCCACCGCGGCAGCCGCGTCTGCACCACCGAGCGGGGCTCGTCCGCGCGCCTGGTTTGTCCCTATCACCAGTGGACCTACGAGCTGGATGGTTCCCTGCTTTTTGCCCGTCACATGGGCGAGAATTTCGACAAGGCGAACTTCGGACTGAAGAAGGTGCATTGCCAAAGCGTCGCCGGCTATATCTTCATCTGCCTTGCCAACGAGGCGCCGGATTTCTCAACTGTGCGGGCCGCGATCGAACCCTACATGGCGCCGCACCGGCTCTCGGAAGCCAAGGTCGCCCACCAGTCGACCATCATCGAGAAGGGCAACTGGAAGCTCGTCTGGGAAAACAACCGCGAATGCTACCACTGCGCGGCGAACCATCCGGAGCTTTGCCGCACCTATCCCGAAGCGCCGAGCGCGACCGGGGTTCAGGGCGCCAAGGACGATCCGGTGATCGCCGAACATTGGGCGCGTTGCGAAGCGGCGGGCCTTCCGAGCGAGTTCCGCATGTCGCCGGATGGCCAGTTCCGCGTGGCCCGGATGCCGTTGATCGAGGACGCCGAAAGCTATACGATGAGCGGCAGGCGCGCCGTGCGGCGTCCATTGTCCGATGACGTCACGATCTCGCATATCGGCACCATGCTGCTCTTCCACTATCCCACCACCTGGAACCACATGCTTGGCGATCACACGATTTCCTTCCGCGTGACCCCGATCGGCCCGCAGGAGACGGCCGTCACGACCAAGTGGCTCGTCCACAAGGATGCGGTCGAAGGCGTCGACTACGACCTCGAGGAACTGACGCATGTCTGGAACATGACCAACGACCAGGACCGCCAGATCGTCGAGGAGAACGCATTCGGCATCCGCTCGCCCGCCTATGAACCCGGCCCTTATTCGCCGGAAGACGAAGGAGGCGTCATGCAGTTCGTGGAGTGGTATTCGAATTTCATGATCGAGCGCCTGCAGGGCGAGCAGAAACTGTCGGCGGTGGCGTAAGATGAACATGGCGCTCACCGCTTCGACTTCCTATCCGCATCTGGACGAGATGAAGCCCTGGAACGACCGGCAGCATCTCCTCGAATGCCTCTCCGTCACGCCGGAAGCGCCCGACGTGATGACCTTCACCTTCCGCGCCGACCGCATGAACTGGTTCCGCTATGTACCGGGCCAGTTCGTGACCCTGGAACTGCCGGTCGGCCCGGAACCGGTCATGCGGACCTATACGCTTTCCTCCAGCCCCTCGCGGCCCTATGCGCTGGCGGTGACGGTGAAGGCGCAAAAGGAGAGCATCGGCACCCGCTGGATGTTCGAGAACCTGAAGCCCGGCATGCGCATCCGGGCCTTCGGTCCGCTCGGGGATTTTTCCTATGTCCGGCATCCGGGCGAGAAATACCTCTTCATTTCGGCGGGCTCCGGCATCACGCCGATGATGTCGATGACCCGCGACATGAGTGACCGGGCGCCGCAGAGCGATATCGTTTTCCTGAATTGCTCGCGCTCGCCCTCCGACATCATCTTCCGGCACGAGCTGGAATATATGGCCCGCTTCATGCCGAAACTGTCGCTCGGCTTCATCGTCGAGCAATGCGGCCGCACCGATCTCTGGTCGGGCCTGAAGGGCATGGTGGACAAGGCGAAGATCGCGCTGCTCGCACCCGATTTCCTGGACCGGACGGTCTTCTGCTGTGGCCCGGAACCGTTCATGGCGGCGGTGCGCTCGCTGCTCGAAGCCTCGGGTTTCGACATGCGGCGTTACCATCAGGAGAGTTTCCAGCCGGCCCAGCCCTCGGTCGAGGAATTGCCCGCGACCACCGCCGATGGCGAGGCTCTGGCGACCATCGCCTTCTCCTCCTCCGGCAAGCAGATTTCCGCCCAGCCCGGCCAGACGGTGCTGATGACGGCGCGCGCGAACGGGGTACGCATCCCGGCGGCCTGCGAATCCGGTCTCTGCGGCACCTGCCGGGTCATGCTGCTTTCGGGCGAGGTGGAGATGAACCACAATGGCGGCATTCTCGATGAGGATATCGAGGAGGGCTACATCCTCGCCTGCTGCTCGCGCCCCAAGGGTGATATCGAGGTGGAAGCCTGAAGAATCCCCTGAATTTCCAGTGGCTTGGAACAAAATCGCGGTGACTGCGTTGTGGCTCGTCCAACTCCTGCAGGGGAAGCACCGACATGAATGCTCTTCGTTTACGCTTGGCCGCCGCTGCCGCCGCCCTGGTCATGACGATCACCGGCATCGGCCCGGCCCAGGCCTTCACCATGCCCGCCATGCCCCAGCCGGCGGCATCCCGTATCATAACCGACGTGCAGTATCGCGACCGCGATCGTTGGGAGCGTCGCCGCGACTACCGCCGTGGTTATCGCGAGGGCTATTACAACGGCCATCGCGGCTACCGTGATCGCCGTCCGGGCTATCGTTTCCACAATGGCTATTGGTTCCCGCTCGCGGCTTTCGCGGCCGGCGCGATCATCGGCGGCGCCACGCAGGCGCGGCCGGTCGTTCCGCGCGGCGACTATAGCAACAGCCACTATGCCTGGTGCGAGAACCGCTACCGGACCTATCGCGCATCGGACAACACTTACGTGTCGAGCCCCGGCGTGCGCCGCATTTGCAACTCGCCGTATTGACGAATCCGAAAGATCTACGGAACCATCCCGCCCGGAGAAATCCGAGCGGGATTTTTCATATTTCGCCTTCGTTTCAGCCCAAAGAAGCCATTCCCTATCGTTAATCGCCGGTTCAGGATCATCTTCCTAGGATCGCGACGGATTTACGGGTTGCCTGCCCTCGAGGATGACTATTCGCCCGAAGGCAAGCGCCGCTCCGACTGGAACTGTTCCGGTCAACTAGAAATGGAGATAGAAATGCTCACGCTGTTCAAGAAACTCGCGGTTGCCGGTCTTTCCGCCGCCGTGCTTGCCGGCTCCCTCGTGCCGGCTGAGGCCATGCCGCTGCCGGCGCTCGATAAGCCGGCTGCCGCCTCCGAGGTGACGCAGGTGCAGTATCGCGACTGGGACGGCCGGCGTGACTGGCGCGACCGTGGCGATTGGCGCGATCGCCGCGACTGGCGGGAATCCCGCCGCGATTACCGCCGCGGCTATCGCGAGGGCTATTACAACGGCCATCGCGGCTACCGTGATCGCCGCGCCGGCTATCGCTACCATGAAGGTTATTGGTTCCCGCTCGCGGCCTTTGCCGCCGGGGCGGTGATCGGCGGCGCCGTTGCCGCACCGCGCTATGTCGAGCCGGCTCCGGCTCCGGCTCCGGTCGCAGGTAACCTCAACCCGCGTCACTACGACTGGTGCGCTACCCGCTATCGGTCCTATGACAGCTACAGCAACACCTTCCAGCCCTATAACGGGCCGCGCCAGCAGTGCCTTTCGCCCTACTACTGATCGGCCAGTCTGAATAAGAGCTTGATGAACCCGTCCGGTGAAAGCCGGGCGGGTTTTCTCGTTTCTAGAGGATTCCCGCTCGCCGCAGCACCCACCATGCCGCCGCCACAGAAAACAGGATGAAACCGACGGCAAAGGCTGTTCCTCCTATGCCTTCGGCGAAGGGAAGCGACGAGGTGTTCATGCCGAAAAAGCCCGTCACCAGGGATGGCGGCAGCAGGAAGGCGGTCATCAGCGACAGGATGTAAAGGTGGCGGTTCGTCTCCGAGGAAAGCTTCGAATCGATCTCCTCGTGCAGCAGTCTTGCCCGCTCCTGCAGCGCATAGACGTCGTGATCCACGGCTTCCAGCCTGTTCATCAGCCGGGAGGCGACATCGTCGAAACCTTCCGGCATCTCGTCGTCTTCGGAGGCCGCCGCGCGCCTGAGCAGGGTCAGCACCGTACGCAAGTGACGATGCAGTCTTACGACGGTCCGCCGAACCGGCGCGAGCTTTCGCCGCTCGTCGCGGGGCGCGTTGTCGTAGACGAAATCCTCGATGAGGTTCAGCTCCTCCGTCAGCTCCATCACCAGCGTAATCAGCGTGCGTTGGAATTCCGCGACGATGGTTTCGAAGACGTCGATCGGGCGTTTGAAACGCGAGGCGTTCTTCTCGACCGCTCCGCGTACGCGGTCGATCGAGCGCAGCGGCTGCAGCCGGGTGGTGATGATGATCCTGTTAGAAACGAAAAAGTGCAGCCAGCCGATATCCCTGGTCTCGCTGTCGAACTCCCGCTGGAAATCTACCAGCGTGCCATGGACGAGCTGTTCGTCGAGCGTGATGGTCGCGTGCGTGTCATGGGTGGTGAGCGCCGCGACGGCCGCAGGCGTAAGGCCTTCGAGCCCCTCCAGAAACGAGGTGACGCGGCTGTCCGCGAGGTTGAGATGCAGCCAGAGGAACCCTTCGCCGATGTCGAGATCGCTACGGTTGGCCTCGGCCGGAAGGCGGGTACAGGAGGAAGAGCCAGGATGGAAATGATAGGCCCAGACGAGACCGGGAATGGCAGGCGGAACAAGAAGCATGAGGCGTGGACTCGCGAAATGATCCGCTAGATTATCGGAGTTATGTGACGCCAATTTCACGCAGGAGGGTTCAGGGCGTAATCGGACGAGGCGGCAGCTCATTGACAACCGTATTTACGTTTACGTAAAAGAAAGTAATCGCGATGGTGGAGTCGGCTTGAGGGGGGCTGCCGCCTGCCGAGAGGGCCACGAGGAGGAAGAACCATGTACAAGGCACCTGTGGAGGAGATCGCCTTCACGCTCAATCACGTCGCGGGACTGGCTGACGCCATCGAGATCGGCCGCTTCGGAGACCTGAGCTCCGATCTCGTAGAGGCGATCCTGGAAGAGGCGGGCCGCTTCGCGAGCGACGAGATGGCGCCGCTCGGTGAGGCGGGCGACAGGCAGGGCGCGAAGCTGACCGATGGCGAGGTCAGGACGCCCGACGGCTGGGCGGACCTTTATCGTCATTGGCGTGAAGGCGGCTGGAACGGCCTGACGGGCCCGGAAGCCTTCGGCGGCCAGAACCTTCCGCACATGCTGAACGTCGCGACGCTGGAGATGTGGAACTCCGCCTCCATGGCCTTTGCGCTGGCGCCGACGCTCACCATGGGCGCGATCGAGGCGCTCGACAAGCACGGCAGCGAAGCCCTCAAGGAAACTTACCTCGCGAAGCTGGTATCCGGCGAATGGACCGGCACCATGAACCTCACCGAGCCGCATGCGGGCTCGGATCTCGGCGTGCTGAAGACCCGCGCCGAACGCAATGACGACGGCTCCTACCGCATCTTCGGCCAGAAGATATTCATCACCTGGGGCGAACACGACGCGGCGGAGAACATCATCCATCTCGTTCTCGCCCGGCTTCCGGATGCGCCGGCCGGCACGCGCGGCATTTCGCTCTTACTGGTGCCGAAATTCCTGGTGAACGAGGACGGCTCGCTTGGACCCCGCAACGACGTCTTCTGCCATTCGATCGAACACAAGCTCGGCATCCATGGCGCGCCGACCTGCACCATGATTTATGGCGACGGAAAATATGGTGAGGAAAAAGGAGCGATCGGCTGGATCGTCGGCGAGGAGAACAAGGGCCTCGCCTGCATGTTCACCATGATGAACAATGCCCGCCTCGCGGTCGGCATGCAGGGTGTCGCGATTGCCGAAGCCGCCACCCAGAAGGCGATCGCCTATGCCAGGGAGCGGACGCAGGGCAAGGCGCCCGGCTGGTCCGATTCGGGCCAGGCAGGAGGGATGAGCCCCATCATCGAGCATCCGGATGTCGCCCGTATGCTCATCACCATGAAGGCGTTGACGCAGGGCGCTCGCGCCATTTGCTATGCCTGCGCCCATGCCATCGACACGGCGCACCACACCGAAGGCGACGAGGCCCGCCATTGGTCCGAGCGCGCCGCGCTTTTGACCCCCATCGCCAAATCCTTCGCCACCGATATCGGCGTGGATGTCGCCTCGCTCGGCATCCAGGTGCATGGCGGCATGGGCTTCATCGAGGAGACGGGTGCTGCCCGCTACCTCCGCGATGCGCGCAGCGCGCCGATCTACGAAGGCACCAACGGCATCCAGGCGATGGATCTCGTCACCCGCAAGCTGCCGCTTTCGGACGGAAATCATGTGAGCGGCTTCATCGCGGAACTGAAGGATATCGCAGACAAGGTCGCGGCCTCCAACAATGTAGAGTTCGGCGAGACCGCGGATCGCCTGAAGGCGGCGATCGTCGCACTCGAAAATGCCACGACCTGGCTGCTCGAGGGGCAGGCGGAAGGCCGCCTATCCGAGGCGCTTGCGGGCGCCACGCCCTATCAGCGGCTGTTCGGGCTGGTGCTGACCGGCGCCTATCTCGCCAAGGGCGGGCTCGTCGAGGCGGATGATGGCGGCCCGGCAAGGCGGGTGGCGCTTTGCCGCTTCGCCGCCGAAAACCTGCTGGCCGAAAGCTCGGCCCTGCGTGACCGCGTGATGTCGGGAGCGGCGAGCCTGGAAGCCGCCCGCTCGGTTCTGGCTTGAAGGGGAACGGCGTGAGCGACAGTCATATCCTTGTCGAGCGTCCGGAGAACCATCCGGGCGTCATGGTCATCCGCTTCAACCGGCCGGAAAAGAAGAACGCAATCACCTCCGCCATGTACGATCGCATGACGGCGGCGCTCGAAGAGGCGAATGCGGATGAGGCAATCCGCGCCGTCGCCTTCCTCGGCACGGAAGGCTGCTTTTCGGCCGGCAACGACATGGGCGATTTCCTCGCCTATGCCATGTCCGGCTCGAAGGAAGCGCCCGCCGCGGCCGTTTTCATCAAGGCGCTGGCGGTGGCCGAAAAGCCGCTCGTTTCCGGGGTCGATGGCCTGGCGATCGGCATCGGCACGACGCTGAACCTGCATTGTGACATGACGGTCGCATCCTACCGTAGCCTGTTCAGGACGCCCTTTGTCGATCTGGCGCTCGTGCCGGAAGCCGCCTCCAGCCTTCTCGCGCCGAAGGTGATCGGCCATCAGCGGGCCTTTGCCATGCTGGTCGCGGGCGAGGGGCTTTCGGCGGAAGCCGCCCTCCAGGCCGGCATGATCTGGAAGGTCGTGGAGCCGGAAGCGGTGGAGGTGGAAACGCTGGCGCTCGCCGCGAGCCTGGCGAAAAAGCCGCCGCAGGCCTTGAAGATCGCCCGCGATCTCGTCCGCGGCCCGCGCGATGCGGTGCTCGCCCGCATCGATGAGGAACTCGTCCACTTCGCAGCCCGGCTCAGGAGCGCCGAGGCAAGGGCGGCGTTCGAGGCGTTTCTGAAGCGGTAGCTCCTACTTCTCCAGCAGCGCCGCCGCTTCCACATGCGGCGACCAGAGGAACTGGTCGATCGGCGTGACGGAGCGGATTTTGTAACCGGCATCCACCAGGATCTTGAGGTCGCGGGCAAGGGTGATGGGATTGCAGCTCACCGCCGCGATCGTCTTGATGTTGGAGCGGGCTATTTCCTTCACCTGCGCTTCGGCGCCGGCGCGAGGCGGATCGAAGACCACGGCGTCATAGTTCTTCAGTTCCATGGGGATCATCGGCCGGCGGTAGAGGTCGCGCTTCTCCACGGTTACCGGCTTCAACCCTTGCGTATTGCGGGCGGCATGGTCGAGCGCCTTCAGCGGCTTTTCTTCGCCTTCTACCGCGTGCACCTTGGCGGTGCGGGCAAGTCTCAGCGCGAAGGTGCCGGAGCCGGCGAAAAGGTCGAGCACGCGCTTGGCTTTGCCGATATGGGAAAGCACGAGCTCGGCCATGGCTTCTTCCGCCTGTTTCGTAGCCTGCGTGAAGGCGCCCGCCGGCGGCGAGACCTTGACCCCGCCGAAATCGATCAGCGGCTTCTGCGGCTCGATCAGAATTTCGCCGTTCACCGAAGCCCGGGCGATGCCCTTGAGCCCGAGCACGGTTTCGGTCGCCGCCCGGCGCTGCTTGTCGGAAAGCGGCTTCAAGCCTTCGGCGGCGATATCGAGGCCGGAAAGCGTTTCGAGAACCGTGATGCGGAAGGTCTCCGATCCGGTCGCGAGCGACTGGCCGATGGCGCGGATTGCATCGAGCCTCGCCACGATACCCGGCGAGGCGATGGGACATTCCTCGATCGAGACGATATGATTGGTCTCGGCACGGTTGAAGCCGAGCAGGAAGTCCTTCTCCGTCCGCCGCGCCGAAAACACTGCGCGGCGCCGCTCGCCGGGGTTGGCGACGACGAGTTCGCGGACTTCCGGGGTCAGCCCTTTGGATTTCAGCGCGTCGATGACGAGCGCCCGCTTGAAGGCCCGGTAGGGAGCATCCGCCAGGTGCTGCAGCGAACAGCCGCCGCAGGCGTCGCGATCCGGGCTGAAATGGCGACAGAGCGGCTCGATGCGGTTCGGGGAGGCGATGGAAGTCGACATGACCGCGCCGTGATTGCCGTTTCGGGCGATCGCCACGGTCTCGCCGGGCAGCGCATAGGGCACGTAGATCGGCCCCTTCTCGCTCTCCGCGATGCCGTGTCCCTGCGCGCCGAGCCGCGTGATGGTTACCGTTTCCGTGCTCATGCCTTCTGTCCTGCCAACAGGAATTCCTGGTTGCCGTCGCCGCCGGAAATAGGGGAGGGAATGAGGCCGAAGCTCTTCCAGCCCATGTCTTTACTCAGCCAGCGTTCGAGTTCCGCCGCCACCTCGGAAGCGCTTTCCGGGTCTTTGAGAAGCCCACCCTTGCCGATCGCCTCGCGGCCGGCTTCGAATTGCGGCTTGACGAGCAGCGCGCATATGGCGCCTTGCGCGACAAGCTTCAATGCCGGCGGCAGCGCAAGCTTCAGCGAGATGAAGGAGACGTCCGATACGACGAAATCGATCGCCCGCCCGCCGAGATCGCCTTCCGAGAGATTGCGGGCGTTCAGCCCTTCGATATTCGTCACGCGCGGATCGCCGGCGATGCGCTCATGCATCTGGCCGTGGCCCACATCGATCGCCGTCACATGCGCCGCGCCGCGTTCGAGCAGTACCTCGGTAAAGCCGCCGGTCGAGGCGCCGACGTCCAGGCAATCGCGGCCTTTCGGATCCAGGCTGAAATGATCGAGCGCGGCGACGAGTTTCAGCGCGGCGCGCGAGACATAGTCCTTGGCCGGATCGTCGATCGCCAGAGGGACATCGGGCGGAAAAACCTGGCCCGCTTTCGTCACGATCTGTCCGTTGGCGCTCACCGTGCCGCGCGTGATCGCATCGCGCGCCCGGGAGCGACTTTCGAAGATACCGCGCGAGACGAGAAGCTGGTCGAGGCGCTGTGTTTGCGGGGTTTGAGACATGACCGCAGTCAATGACCGTCATCGACAACGCATGCAAGCGTTTCCTGTCATGCGCTGCCTTCGGACCTCCCTCAAAATCCCCATGAAAACTCGGGGCCGGACCGCAAGACATTCTTAAGGCGGATCGGATTCTGTGGAGCATGGGAGAGAAGTCCGCCGTCCCTAGGTCCACCGAGAACCCGTCATGTCCTTGAAAAATCTTTCGCTGAACAAAAAGCTCATCTTCACCTTCGCCGCTTTGATGTCGGTTTGCCTTCTCGCCTCCGCGGGCGTTTACTGGCAGGCCTCGAAATCCCGCGATGCCTCCGCAAGGCAGGTCGCGTCCCAGACGATCGTCGGGCATGTGGATGCAGCCCTCCAGGCCATGCTGGAACAGGCCGTCAACCAGCGCGGCTTCCTGCTCTTCAAGAGCGACAGCACCTATAACGATGTCTTCGCCAATCGAGAGAAGATGATCGCGGCGATCGACGCGGCAAAGCAAGCCGCGGCGGATATGCCGGCGCTGATCGCTTCGCTGGACGCCATGCGCAAGGCGGCGGATGTCTTCCACACGCAGCTTACCGAGCCGCAGCTCGCGGCGCGCAGGAACAGCGACATGCCGATCGATCAGGTCATCGAGATCGGCCGCAACCAGTCGCGCGGCCAGCTCGATGCCTTCCGCGAGACGGCGGCAGAGATCAAGCAGCAGGTGCATGAGCTTTCCGCCGGCCTGACGGCAGAACAGAGCGAGGCGTTCGGCGATCTGCGCATGGCCCTGCTCCTCGGCGGTGCTGCTGCCGGTCTCATTGCTGCGCTGCTCGTCTGGGCGCTGTCGCGGGCGATCGTCACGCCGATCGTCGGCATGACACAGGCCATGTCCCGGCTTGCCGGCGGCGACAATGATATCGTCGTTCCCGCCCTCGAGCGCGGCGACGAAGTGGGTCAGATGGCCAAGGCCGTCGCGGTCTTCAAGGATGCCGCGATCGAAAAGCTCCGCCTTTCGCGCGATGCCGATCACCTGCGCGAAACCGCCGATCGCGAGCGCCAGGCCGCCGAGGCCCAGAAGGCGAACGAAGCGGCCGAGATCGAATTCGCGATCGACTCGCTTGCGACCGGCCTTGCAAGCCTCGCCAACGGCGATGTCGCCTATCGTCTGGAAACACCCTTCTCCGCTCGTCTCGACCGGCTGCGCGTCGATTTCAACCAGTCGCTCGAAAAACTGCAGGCGGCGCTCCGGTCTGTCGGTGAAAACGCATCCGCCATCAATGCCGGTGCTTCCGAGATCCGTTCCGCTGCCGATGATCTCGGCCGCCGAACCGAACAGCAGGCCGCGGCCGTTGAGGAGACGGCTGCCGCTCTGGAGGAGGTAACCACGACCGTCAAGGAATCGGCACGCCGCGCCGAAGATGTCGGCCAGCGCGTCGAACGTGCCCGCATGGGTGCCGAGAAATCGGGCGATGTCGTTCGCCGGGCGGTTTCCGCCATGGAGGGGATCGCCAAATCCTCCGGCGAGATCATCAACATCATCAGCGTCATCGACGATATCGCCTTCCAGACGAACCTTCTCGCCCTCAACGCGGGCGTCGAGGCGGCGCGTGCGGGCGATGCCGGCAAGGGCTTCGCAGTGGTGGCGCAGGAAGTGCGCGAGCTCGCCCAGCGCTCCGCCAATGCGGCCAAGGAGATCAAGGCGCTGATCACCACTTCCAACCAGCAGGTGCAGGCGGGCGTCGGATTGGTCGATGAGACCGGCAAGGCGTTGCAGGCGATCGTTGGCGAGGTGCAGGAGATCAACGAGCATCTGAACGCCATCGTCACCTCCACGCGGGAACAGTCTTCCGGCCTTCAGGAGATCAACACCGCCGTCAACAACATGGACCAGGGCACCCAGCAGAACGCGGCAATGGTGGAGCAGCAGACGGCGGCAAGCCATAAGCTCGCTCACGAGGCGCAGGCGCTTGACGCATTGCTGCGTCAGTTCAAGCTTGGCGTCGAGACGGCCACAAGAGTGGCGCGTCCGGCTCCGGCTGCCACCGGCGCCCGTCCGGCGGCATCCCCCGCCAACGCGCTGCGTTCGACTCTTGCCCGCGCATTCTCCTCGAAGACGGCTTCGTCCGCCGCGGTAAAGGAAGACTGGTCGGAGTTCTGATCCTTAAGCGGATGATCGCCTTGAGACAGGCC
>NZ_JBHFJG010000012.1:41737-72228 GCF_057559155.1 Rhizobium moroccans
CGCCGGGGCTGTCTTGTTTTATGATAGTCCCATCAAAGATCGCGCTACCGTGATTTGATGCGCCTTGCCGAAAGGCAGGCGCAGGAGGATGATCTAACAGGAAGCCTTGGGAAGCTCGTCATGCGTGGTCCTGCCGATCGCTATGACACTTTCACGATCATCCTTCACTGGTTGATCGCGGTGCTGATCCTCGGCCTCCTGGCGCTCGGTTTCGCGATGACCCGGCCGGGGATAGATCCCGTCTTGCAGTTTTCGCTCTTCCAGTGGCACAAATCCTTCGGGATGCTGGCATTGGTGCTTGCCTCCGTGAGGCTTCTCTATTCGCTGGTCCGGCCTTCCGTCAGCTCGTCCGCAGGCCTGAGTTATCTTGAACGGCGGTTCGCCAAGGCCGTGCATCTTCTTCTGGCGACACTTGCCGTCCTCGTGCCGCTCGCGGGCTGGATGGTGGCATCGGTCTCGCCGCTGGAAATTCCCACTTTCGCCTTCAATCTGGTCGTGGTTCCGCATCTGCCGGTGCCGAAATCGGATGCTGCCGAAAGCTGGTGGACGGAAGCGCACGCCCTGCTTGCCTATTTCACCCTCGCGCTGGTGCTGCTGCATTCCGCCGCCGCGCTCCATCATCACTATCGCCGGCGCGACGATGTGCTCCTGCGTATGCTCGGCCGTCGATCGGACCCTCCGAAGGCCTCGGTGAAGGAGTAGGGCGATGAATGGAAAAATGGCCCTGTTCGGCGTGCTGTTGACTGTCGCGGTCCTTCCGGCAGCCGGTTCCCTTGCGGTCGATGTGCCGAGCCTGGCGGAAGCGGCGGGCCGCTACGCCATCACGCCGTCCTCCAGCATCGCCTTTACGGTCGAGCAGGCAGGCGGCGGCGGCATCAAAGGCAGGTTCGGCCAGTTTTCCGGTACATTCGATCTGAGGGCGGGAAACCTCTCGGGCTCGACGGTCAGCTTCGAATTGCGGCCGGCAAGCGTCACCACCGGGCAGCAGAGGATCGATGCCTTCCTGCGTTCCGGGGCGGTGTTCGACACCGAACATTTCGACAGGATTTCCTTCCGCTCCAGCCGCGTGGAGCAAACGGGGCCGGACACAGCCCGCGTCGCCGGCACGTTGACGGCCAGGGGCCGCAGTTCCGCCGAAAGTTTCGATGTGAGGCTGACCGGCTGGACCGGCCGCTCCATCAGCTTCGATGTACAGGGCAGGATCTTCCGCTCCCGCTACGGCATGGATGTCGGCACGCCGATCTATTCGAACGTCGTCCAGTTCGAAATGAGGATAGAAGGCCGGCGCCGCTGATTGGGCATCAGCCCGCAGCGCCGACGTCGATCCGCTTCTGGCCGAGCGCTCCGAAGACGGTCGAGACGATGCCCGCGCGGTCGAGGCCTGCCCTGGCATACATGGCATCCGGGCTCGCCTGCTCCATCCAGATATCCGGCAGCACCAGCGGGCGGATTTTCAGGCCGTGGTCAAGCAGGCCCTCGGTGGAGAGGAACTGCAGGACATGCGCAGCGAAACCGCCGACCGCGCCTTCCTCGATGGTGATGAGTACCTCGTGATGGCGGGCGAGCTGGCGGATGAGATCATGATCGAGCGGTTTGGCGAAGCGCGCGTCGGCCACCGTCGTGGAAAGTCCGGCCGCATCGAGGTCTTCGGCTGCCAGCAGACAGTCCTTGAGACGCGTGCCGAACGAAAGCAGCGCCACCTTGGAGCCCTGCTTGACGAGGCGGCCCTTGCCGATCTCCAGGATCTGCCCGCGCTCCGGCAGTTCCACGCCCACGCCTTCGCCGCGCGGATAGCGGAAGGAGATCGGGCCTGCGTCATAGGCGGCTGCGGTGCGCACCATGTGCTTCAGTTCCGCCTCATCGGCTGCGGCCATAACCACCATGCCCGGCAGCGTCGCCAGGAAGGTGGTGTCGAAGGAGCCCGCATGGGTCGGCCCGTCAGCGCCGACGAAGCCGGCGCGGTCGATAGGGAAGCGCACGGGAAGCCCCTGGATCGCCACGTCGTGGACCACCTGGTCGTAGCCGCGCTGCAGGAAGGTGGAATAGAGGGCGCAGAAGGGCTTGTAGCCCTCCGCCGCAAGACCGGCCGCGAACGTTACCGCATGCTGTTCGGCAATGCCGACGTCGAAGGTGCGGGAAGGGAAGACCTCCGCCAGCTTGTCGATGCCGGTGCCGTTCGGCATGGCGGCGGTGATGCCGACGATCTTCTCGTCGAATGCCGCCTCTTGCACGAGCGCCTCGCCGAAGACGCTGGTATAGGAAGGCGCGTTGGGCTTGGATTTCGCCTGCGCTCCGGTGATGACATCGAACTTGTTGACGCCGTGATACTTGTCGGCAGCGGCCTCGGCCGGCGGATAGCCCTTACCCTTCTGGGTGACGACATGGATGAGGACCGGGCCCTGGGCATTGTCGCGCACGTTGCGCAGCACCGGCAGCAGGTGGTCGAATGAATGTCCGTCGATCGGGCCGATGTGATAGAAGCCCATTTCTTCGAACATGGTGCCGCCGGTCACGTAGCCACGGGCATGTTCGACCGCGCGTGTGATGGCGCGATCGATCGATTTGCCGAGATAGCTTGTCAGCTTCTTGCCCATCTCGCGGAAGCCCATATAGGTGCGCCCGGAGGCAAGCCGCGCGAGATAGGCGCTCATCGCGCCGGTCGGCGGCGCGATCGACATGTCGTTGTCGTTGAGGATGACGATCAGCCGCGCGTCGAGCGCGCCGGCATTGTTCAAGGCCTCGTAGGCCATGCCTGCCGACATCGCGCCGTCGCCGATGACGGCGATGACGTTCCGCTTCGATTTCGCCAGATCGGCCGCCACCGCCATGCCGAGGCCGGCGGAAATCGAGGTGGAGGAGTGGGCGGCTCCGAACGGATCATATGCGCTCTCGGCCCGGCGGGTGAAGCCGGAAAGCCCGTTTTCCTGGCGCAGCGTGCGGATGCGGTCACGCCGGCCGGTCAGGATCTTGTGCGGATAGCACTGATGCCCGACATCGAAGATCAGCCTGTCGTCAGGCGTATCGAACACCTTGTGGATGGCGATCGTCAGCTCCACGACGCCAAGCCCTGCGCCCAGATGCCCACCGGTGCGCGAGACCGCGTCGATCATCTCGTCGCGAACTTCACGGGCGAGTTGCGGCAGGTCGCGATCGTCGAGTTTCCTGAGATCGTTAGGGAACTCGACCTGATCGAGCAGGGGCGTTTCGAGGTTTGGTGTCACGGAATCTTGTCTTTTCTGCTTATGTCCGGTGCAGTGCGTCCTCACCAAGATGAGGAGGAAGTGGGCTTTTTCAAGTAACCTGCCTTATCGGATTTCAGGCTCCGGGCAAAGGGACAAACTCTTCCTCGTCCCCCGGAACGATATCGAAACGCCCTGTGCGCCACTCTTCCTTGGCCTTTTCGATCCGCTCCTTGGAGGAGGAAACGAAGTTCCACCAGATGTAACGTTTCGAATTAAGCGCCGCGCCGCCGAACAGCATCAGGTGACAGCCGCCGGGTCCCGCTTCCAGCGTGATATTGTCACCGGGCCGGAAGACGAGAAGCTGGTCGGCCGAAAAACGGTCGCCGGCAACCACGAGCTCGCCGGAAAGGATGTAGATTGCCCTTTCTTCATGCGCTGCCGAAAAGGGGAAACGCTTGCCCGCTTCGAGGCTGAGATCGACATAGAGCGTGTCGGTGAAGGTGGTGACGGGCGAGGCAAGCCCCTCGAAACTGCCGATCACCACGCGCCCCTTCGCGCCGTCGGCATCGATCAGCGGCATGGCCTGCCGGTCGGTGTGGCCGAAGGCGGGGTCGATTTCCTCCTTGTCGTCCGGCAGGGCCAGCCAGGTCTGCAGGCCGGAGACGGACATGGGCTTGCCGCGCAGGTTTTCCGGCGTTCTTTCGGAATGCACGATGCCGCGCCCGGCCGTCATCAGGTTGATATCGCCGGGCTTGATGACAAGCTCGGTGCCGAGGCTGTCGCGATGCTTGATCTCGCCGTCGAATAGGTAGGTGACGGTCGAAAGCCCGATATGCGGATGCGGCTTCACGTCGAGAGCCTCTCCTGCCCGCAGAAGGGCGGGGCCCATGCGGTCGAAGAAGATGAAGGGGCCTACCAGCCGGCGTTGCCGGGTCGGCAGCGCGCGGCGTACGGAAAATCCGCCGATATCGCTGGTGCGCGGGATGATCAGGTTCTCGATCCCATCGCAGGAAAAGGCATCGCCTGCGACTGGGTCCTTTCCGGGAAAGAAGGACATGGGCGGGTCTCCGTTTCGAGGATGGACTCTATCGAAGACCGGACGGGCGGACAACCGAAGCCCATGGAGACACACTGTATAGCAATTCCGGGATGTTCAGCCGAAATCGCCGATCAGCCGACTCCATTGCTCCCCGGCAAGTCCGTTGAGGAAAGCATCCCCTTTGTGGATCGCGGCTGTGATCTCGGGATCGCGGCAATGGAGAACGGTGGAGGCGCTGTTGAGAAAGCCGATGCGCCGGCCGAGCATCGCCCCCATGAGGAAAGGCTGCGTGCGGCCGCGCACCGCGCTCGCGCCCGCTTCCGCCGCATGCGTGATGAGCGCATCGAGCACGGCCTCCTCCTTGCCGGGAGCCGCAAGCAATTGGGTCGCCCGTGCCGTGCCATGCGGGCCGAGATGATAGAAGAACCCGCCGATGGCCTGGCCGCCCCGGTCGATGGCTGCGGCAAGCACGGGCCTGCCGAAGAGCGGCTTTTCCATCGCTTCGCGAAGCGTCGTATCGAGCGCTTCGGCGGACCAGTCCGGGCGCAACGGAAAGCGCTCCGTCATCAGACGGAAAAGCCCGGCGAACTCTGTCGCATCGATTTCGCGGACCGAAAGCCCGGCTCTGCCGGATTGTGCCTTGGGCAGCCCGAGCCAGCGGGGTCGCTCGGCCACGATGCGCCGCCGGAAGACGTCGTCCACGCGGGAGGAGACGGGGCTTAGCGCGCGCAGGACCGGATAGCGCCTGGCGGATGCTTCGACCGCGCTCGTCGCCGGCCGTATGATCCGGAACCATTCCATGCTGTGGCCGGGCAATGCCACGGCTCCTGCATGTTTCCACATGCGCAAGGAAACTTCGCTTGCGGTTTCGCTGAATGAGAAATCCTGCGGTCCGTTGAGGGCGGCCTTGAGGATTTTCGCAGCCGCTAGCGGGTCTCCGGCGCGCTCGTCGGCCATGATGGTGCTGAGAAGCGCTGCCCGGAGCGGTCGGTCTCCAAGCCGCATCGGCAGGACATGCCGCCCGATGAAGCCGGAGATTCCGCCGTCATCGCCCTCGTGGACCAGCGAAGGTATATCTTCCGCGCAGGCCGCGGCCTCAAGATAAAGGTGCCGGAGATACTCGACGAGCCCCGCGGGCGGCTGGCGATCGGAGTGGCGGAAGACCCTATGGAAAAGCGCAGCGATCGCAGGCACGTCGCCGGCTGTAAGCGGGCGTATCCTGCCCATCATCCGCCTCTATTTGTCGGTGTTCGTTGAAGTCCCGCAGTAATTCCGAGGGCTTTGTAGGTTTTTCAGGTAAAAATAGATTGAAGCGGAAGGGTTAAATGGAGGGATACTGCTTTTTTCTGGCTCACCGCCTAATTACGGGCAGGAGTTCAGAATTATTTCCTCTCCGGCCGTCGTCCCGAGCTCCATGCAGCCGCCCTCGTGACAGAGCCGCCAGCCGCTTACAATCGCGCCGGAGGCCGCAAGCGCTAGGCGCGGCTGCGGCGGCAGCTTCGGCTTCCATATCCACCAGCCGTCCCGCAATATGGCATCCGTCCCAGGTTCCATGCCGGCGCCGGACCCCTTAATGGAAGCCTGCCGCAATTCCAGGCCGGCGGGCGTCGCCTCCCAGCTTTCCCGCCACTCGGTCTTCTGTACCGAATGGGTCCAGGAGAGTGTGAAGAGGGAGACGGCGAGTGACGTCACCTTTCCCGCCGCCAGGATGCAGAGGCTCATGGCGCGGCGGTGGGGGAGGGCACCCCGCGGCTGCGCCACCAGTGCAGGGCGACCACCGCTATGCCGAGCGCCCAGCCCAGCTCGTCCGTCCACGGAAGGGCGAGAACCAGGCTCGCGCCGGCGATGAAGGCGATCGCCCGTTCCCATATGGCCATGCGCGCGAAGAGGAAGCCGACGACGGCGGCACCCCAGAGCGCGATGCCGAAGCAGGCCTTGAGGAAGACATAGGCGACTTCCACCGGATAGCCCCAGGCAGCGGCGATCGGGCCTGGATCCTGCAGCATCAGCGCCGGCGTGTAGACGGCCATGAAGGGCACGACGAAGCCTGCGGTCGCAAGTTTGGTCGCGTCGATCGATATCTTCAACCCCGAGGTCTTGGCCATAGGTGCGGCGGCGAAGCAGGCAAGCGCCACCGGTGGCGTCAGGTCCGCCAGGATGCCGAAATAGAAGACGAACATGTGGCTGACGATCAGCGGCACGCCGAGTTCGAGCAGCGCCGGGCCGGCAAGCGAGGAGGTGATGATGTAGTTCGGGATCGTCGGTATGCCCATGCCGAGGATGAGGCAGGTGATCATCGTCAGCACCAGGGAGAGGAAGAGGTTGTGCTCTCCGACCCGGATGATCGCGCCGACGAAGGTGGAGGCGATGCCGGTCAGCGTCAGCGTGCCGATGACGATGCCGACGATGGCGCAGGCGATCCCGACAGGCAGCGCATTCTTGGCGCCTTCCGCCATCGCGTCGCGGCAGATGGCGAGCGTTTCCTTGCCACCCTTGATGAAGAGGCAGCCGGCGATCAGCCCCGCGATGACGATGACGAGGAAATTGACGCCGTATTTGAGGAAGGAGGCCGCCGCCAGCCCCAGCGCCAGCCAGAAGACGAGGCGGAAGGCGAGCGGGCCGATCGAGGCCGCGAGCGGCATGCCGAGAATGAGGACGACGACGAGCGCCAGCCCCATCGTGCCGGCGAAGATCGGCGTGTATCCGGCAAACAGCAGGTAGACGAGGGCGGCGAGCGGCAGGATAAGCGGCCAGTGCTCCCTGACTGCAGCCCAGGGATTCGGCAGGTCCGCCTTGTTCATGCCCTTGAGCCCCGCCTTGCCGGCTTCCAGGAACACCATCCAGAAGCAGACGCCGAAATAGAGGATCGCCGGAATGAGCGCCGCCTTGACGATTTCCGCATAGGGAACGTTCAGCGTCTCGGCCATGATGAAGGCGACGGCGCCCATGACCGGCGGCATGATCTGCCCGCCCATGGAGGAGGTGGCCTCGACCCCGCCGGCAAAGGCCGAACGGAAGCCGAAGCGCTTCATCAGCGGAATGGTGAACTGGCCGGATGCGACGACATTGGCGACGCCCGACCCGGAGATCGTGCCCATCAGCGCCGAGGACATGACGCAGACCTGCGCCGGGCCGCCGCGCCATGTGCCGACGAGCCCGAGCGCGAAATCGTTGAAGAGGCCGAGCATGCCTGCCCGCTCGAGGAAGGCGGCGAAGACGACGAAGATGAAGATGTAGGCGGCCGAAACATAGATCGGCGTACCGTAGATGCCCTCGGTGCCGAAGCCGAAATGCTCGATGATGAGTTCGAAATCATAACCGCGATGCACGAAGGGGCCGGGCGCATACTGCCCGAAGAAGCAGTATGCGAGGAAGATCGCCGCGATGATCGTCAGCGGCAGGCCCATCAGCCGCCGCGCGCCCTCGAAGACGAGAGCGATCATCGCCGTGGCGACGACCAGGTCCAGCGTCGTATGAAAGCCGCTGCGCTGGATGAGGTCGACGTAGAACACCCAGTTGTAGATGCCGGTCAGGAAGCCGATGATGCCGAGCCCCCAGAACCAGGCCTTTCCGGCCGGGGTCTTCGCCACCAGATTGCCGAACAGCGCAAAGCCGAGCAAAAGCAGGAAGCCCACATGCATGGCGCGCACCACCTGGCTCGGCAGCGTGCCGTAGGCCGCGGTCCAGATCTGGAATGCGGTGAAGACGAAGGCGATCCAGAAGGCGATACGGCCGGTCAAGCCTTCCCCGAAGCCTGCCGGCAGGCCTTCTATGGCTTCCTCGGCGGAATGGGGGGCGTTTGGGCTCTGCATCGCGGTCGCGGACATTCGGACTCTCAATATGCTCTCTGGTTTATAGTGAGCCCCCTCTGGCCTGCCGGCCATCTCCCCCACAAGGGGGGAGAAAACCCGCGGCAAAGTTCTGCTTCATACGCGGCGTCTTGGCAGGGTAAGCCCCTCCCCCTTGTGGGGAGGGGTTGGGGAGGGGACTTGCAGCGTGCGGGACTCCAGCCCTTACTTCAGCAAGCCGGCTTCCTTGTAATAACGCTCCGCACCCGGATGCAGCGGCACCGGCATGCCTTCGAGTGCCTTTTTCGGATCGATCGCCTTGGCGGCGGCATGCGCGGCCGTCAGCTTCGGCAGGTTTTCGAAGAGAAGCTTGGTCATCTGGTAGACAGTCTCTTCGGGAACGCCCTCGTGGGTGATGAGGAAGTTGCCGACGGCAGCGGTTTCCACATCCTCCGCCTGGCCTTCATAGGTGCCGGCCGGAATGGTGACGGACATGTAAGGCGCGCCGATCTTGGCGACCTCGGCCGCCGGGATGGCCACCACATTGATCGGCATGGAGGTGGCGAGGTCGCGGATCGAGGCGACGCCGAGACCGGCCGATTGCAGGGTGGCGTCGAGCTGGCGGTTCTTGATGAGCTCGACCGATTCGGCGAACGGCAGATACTCGGTCTTGCCGAGATCGCTGTAGGACATGCCGGCGGCTTCGAAGATCGCCCGCGCGTTGAGCTCAGTGCCGGAAGCGGGTGCGCCGACCGACAGGCTCTTGCCCTTGAGGTCGGCAAGCGTCTTCACGCCCGAATCCCGGCTGGCGACGACCTGGATATAGTTCGGATAGATGGCCGCGAGGCCGCGCAGCTTGTCCAGCTTGCCTGGAAAGCCTGCTTCCTTGTTGCCGTTCCAGGCCTCCTGCACGGAATCGCCCAGCGAAAAACCGATCTCGCCGCGGCCGGCCTGCAGCAGGTTCAGGTTCTCGACGGATGCCTTGGTCGCCTGCACCTGCGTGCGTGCGCCCTCGATACCCTGGCCGTAGATTTCCGAAAGCGCTACGCCGAGCGGGTAATAGACGCCGGATGTGCCGCCGGTCAGCACGTTGATGAATTCCGCCGCCTTCGCGCCGACGGCTGAAAACGCCGTCGAAACGGCCAGCGCGCCCGCGAACATGACATTGATTTTATTGAATTTCACGATTGTTCCTCCCAAGCAACCTATGGCGGCTATCATGGGGAGGCGGCCACGGTGCGTCAACCGCTTTGTGGCCTCATCGTGGCGAAGGTCGTAAGACTTTGGTTCACCACGACCTAGAGCAGGGTCGCCTTGACACGATCGATGAAGCCGCTTTTTAGTTCGTTATAACGAGCCCGATTATCCGGTGCGTCAGAAACCGCTTTTTCCTTTATGGAAGTATAGTCCCGACGTAGTTGCGGATCGCGCCGTAGCGCGTCCCGAAGGGCAAGGTTGGAGACCCACGAATATCCTTTGAACTCCACGAGATGCACGAGATGGGTCCGCTCGGTTTTGTCCCGGCCACGGCCGAAGATATAGTGTCCCGGCACACCGGCATGGGCAGCATAGTCGTAACCGAGCGCAAGCAGAGGATCGTGGCAGGCTTGCCAGTCTTTTAACGGTTCAAGGCCGACGATAATGTCCAGGATGGGTTTTGCACGCATTCCCGGCACCGATGTCGAACCGTAGTGCTCGATGCCTTTTGCGAACGCTCCAAGCGCAAGTGCAATCCGTTCCCGCTCCACACTGAATTCGGTCGGCCAATCGGGATCATAATCGACCAGCAGGTTGGCGTTGTGCTTGAGGCCCAGCACCATGGTCGTCTCCGGGCCTACTCGCCGTCCAGCGGTTCGACGCCCTGCGGCTTGCCGGCGCGGTCCAGGCGTATCTTCTCGATACGGTTCTCGGCGGCTGCGAGAAGCTTCTCGCAATGCTTCTTCAGCGCTTCTCCGCGCTCATAAATGGCGATGGATTCGTCGAGCGCCACGTCGCCGCGCTCCAGCCGCGCGACGATGCTTTCCAACTCCGCCACGGCCTTTTCGAAGGAATAGCCGCTCACATCGCCAATGGCGCCGGAGTTCTCGGCGTTTTCGGTCATTCCTTATCCTTTCATCAGTCTGCAGATGTGCATGCCCGCCGATTCGGCGAGGCCTTCCAGATCATAGCCGCCTTCCAGGAGGCTGACGACCCGGTCGCCCGCGTATTTCCCGGCGATTTCCATCAACCGGCCGGTCGCCCAGTCGAAGTCCTCACCGACGAGATTGATCTGCGCCAGCGGATCGCGATGGTGCGCATCGAAGCCGGCGGAAATGATGATGAAATCCGGTCGGAAGTTTTCCAGCGCCGGCAGGACGCGCGATTTGAATGCCTCGCGGAAATATTCGCTGCCGGTATCGGGCGAGAGGGGCGCGTTGACGATGTTGCCGGTCTTGCCCGTCTCGTCCTTCGCTCCGGTCCAGGGGTAGAGCGGCATCTGGTGCGTGGAGCAGAAAAGCACGGAAGGGTCGTCCCAGAATATATCCTGCGTGCCGTTGCCGTGATGCACGTCCCAATCGACGATCGCCACGCGCTCGACACCATGCGCCTTCTGGGCGTGGCGGGCGGCGATCGCGGCATTGTTGAACAGGCAGAAGCCCATCGCCTTTTCTTTTTCGGCGTGATGGCCGGGCGGGCGTGCCGCGACGAAGGCGTTGTCCACCTTGCGGGAAAGCACGTCGTCGACGGCTGCCATGGCCGCGCCGATCCCGGTCAGCGCCGCTGTCAGGCTCTTCGGCCCAACATAGGTATCCGCCTCGATCTGGTTGATCTCGTCCTCTTCGGGAATTTCCCGCATCACGGCGCGCAGGTGCGATTCCGGATGGGCAAGCAGCACGCCGTCTTCGCTCGCCTGCGGCGCCTGCTTGCGGTCGAGCTTCTCGAAATTCGGGTGCTGGAGGGCGATTGCCAGCGAGCGCAGCCGGTCGGCCCGTTCCGGGTGTCCGGAAGGCGTGCGGTGCTCCAGGAAGATGTCATGCTCGTACAGGCGGGTGGTCATGCGGCCGACCTCTTGGAAGGAATGCCCCGGACATGGCGCAGACGCGGCAATTTTTCAAGCCGGCACCTCTTGTTCCCGCGCCCGCTCGCCCGAAATGAATCAGGAGGAAGAGAAGAAGCGTCCCGCTTGGGTGCATCGTGGCCAAAGAACCTTCTAAACTTCATGAATTCCAGGTCCCGTATCGCGATGTCGATATGCATGGCGAGATGTTCCGCGCTGCCTATGTCGCCCGCGCGGAAGAGGCGGTCACGGAATTCTGGCGCCGTCGCCGGTCGGCCAGAAGCGATCCGCAATTCACCGTCAGCAAGGTCGTCTGCACCTTCCACGAACCCCTGAAGCTCGGCGATCTGGTGGAAACGCATGTCGGGGTGAGCAAGATCGGCGGGAAATCCGCGGGCTTCTTGGTCCACATGGAACGGGACGGCACGGCGGTCGCCGAAGCCGAGATCGTCTGGACCGCCTGCGACCCTGAAAGCCGGGAGCCGATCGCGCTGCCGGAGGACCTGCGCGATTGGCTCTATCAGTTCTTGGATTAACGGATATCGCGCAAAAGTGTGTTGCGATTTCGCGATAACGACATGCGCAAAAACAAAGGATCAGGCGCGCTGCGGCAGCAGCGGATAGCCGACCATGACCGCGCGCCCGGCCAGGGCGGCGACGAAGGCTTTGAGGACATCTCCGGGGACAAAGGCGAGCGAACCCAGGAAAGCCTGCTTAAAGCCCAGCCCGGTGATGAGCGCGAGATAGGTGATGCCAAAAGCGTAGAGAACGACGACCCCGCCCGTGAGCGCCGCCAGAAAAAAGCCCGCACCCTGCACGAGGCCCGTCTGCGAGCGGCTGATGAGACGTTCGGAGAGGTAGCCCGTCACGAATGCGGCGAAAACCCAGCCGATCAGGAAGCCTGAAGTGGGGGCGGCAAAGGCGGCGAGCCCGCCACGTCCGCCGGAAAGAACCGGAAGCCCGATAGCGACCAGCAATAGCACCAGCAGAACCGCGACCGTGCCGCGCTTGGCGCCGAGAACGACACCCGCCAGCATGACGCCAAGCGATTGTGCGGTGATCGGCACGGGAATGAAGCCGATGGCTATCGGCGGCAGGAGACCGAGAACGACGATGATGGCGGCAAACAGTGCGGCAAGAACGAGATCCCGGGTGCTCATGGTTTGCGATTCCCTAATAAAGCTGTCGATCAGTTCTGCCCTCGGATGCCGCGGGCGTCAATGGCCGCGGCGATCTCGTCGGCGCTCTTCAACGTCAGAATGATGAGCGGTACGGCGAGCGTCAGCGGCCGGGGCTTCAGACCGCGGGCGGCATGCGCCTCGCGGATCGCCCGATAGCGGGTCATCACCTCGGGCACGAAGCGGATGACGAGGCCGACCGAGAGCCCTATATCGGCGGCCTTCACGAGGCCGATCCGCTCCAGCGGGCGGGCGGCGAGCGTGATCTCATCGATGAAATCGCCGATCGTGGTGGTGGCCGTCGCCGCGGCTGCGAGCAGCATCAGCGTGGTCAGCCTGAAGAGCGTGGTGGCCGCCTCGTGCGCGGAACTGACGAAGAAGGCGAAGACCGCAACCACGAAGATCGTCAGGAAAACAGGCCGCAGCCGCAGCCAGGATTGCCGCCACCCGATTCGAAGCGACGCATAGAGAAGGCCGGCTGCAAGGGCGGCGATCGCGAGCGCGAAGGGGGAGATGATGAAGATGAGGGCGATGCCGGTTAACGCAAGCGCGAGGAGCTTCACGCGGGCGGAAAGCCGATGCAGAAGACTGTTTCCCTCGACGTAGAGCGTGTTCATGCCGCAAGCTCGCGATATCGCGCCATGACCTCTCCCGGCGTGCCATCGGCGACCAGCCGGCCCTGATCGAAAAGCAGGACGCGGTCGAAATCGGCAACAAGCGGCAGATCGTGACTGATGACGATCACATGTTCATCGAGTGTGGCGATCGTCCGCTCCACGAGGTCGCGGTTCTTGAGGTCGAGCTGGTTGGTGGGTTCGTCGAGGATCAGGATCGGCGGCCTTGTGACGAGCACTGAGGCGAGTGCGGCCAGTTGCAACTCTCCGCCGGAAAGCTCGTGGGCCCGCCGCTCGGCGAGATGAGGGATGCCGAAACGGGAAAGGATGGCGGCAACGGCGGCATCCATAGCCTCTTTCGAAAGCTTCTGCGCCTTGAGACCGAGCGCGATGTCTTCTTTCAGGATCGGCAGGATGATCTGGTTCTGCGGGTTCTGGAAGATGAAGCCGACCTGGGCCCGCACGCGCTCGGCATCGGCCGCGGTATCGATGCCGTTGACGATGACGCGGCCCTCGGACGGTTTCACGAGCCCGTTTATCATGCGCGCGAAGGTGGTCTTGCCGGAACCGTTGAGGCCGATCACGCCGATACGCCGCTCGGAGAGCGAAAGCGTCAGCGGATGAAGCGCCACCCGGCCCTCGAAACTTGCACTGGCTTCTTCGAAACGGATGTCCAACCCGGTCCCTCGTTCTTTCGCAGGACCTATAGACCGGATATGGAGATAGGGGAATGCGGAACTGAACGTGAACATTGAAACATGCGCCAGGGCATTCTACTCTGGCGGTCATGGCGATTCTCATACCCAATTCTCAGGCAAGACGAATCTTTCTGGAGCGGCAGGGACTTTCCCAGCCGCCCGGCCGCGCTCTCGATAAAGCGGGGCTTCTGAACCTCATCCACGAGATCGGCTTCGTGCAGGTGGATAGCATCGCCACGGTGGAGCGCGCCCACCATATGATCTTGTTTTCCCGCAACCAGACCTACCGGCGGGAGCATCTGAAGACGCTTCTGGAAAAGGATCGCGAGCTTTTCGAGCACTGGACGCATGATGCCTCCATCCTGCCGTCCGCCTTCTTCCGCTATTGGAAGCACCGTTTCCGCCGTCGCGAGCCGATCATCGCCGAACGCTGGAAAAAATGGCAGGGCGAGGATTTCAACTCCGCCTTCGAGGATACCTACCGGCACATTGCCGAAGGCGGCGCGATCATGTCGCGCGACATGAAGGTGGAAAATCACAAGTCAGGCGGCTGGTGGAACTGGCATCCGAACAAGACGGCGCTCGAATATTACTGGCACATCGGCAAGCTGGCGATCGCCGGCCGGGTGAACTTCCAGAAAATCTACGATCTGACCGAGCGGGTGATTCCGGCGCGCCATTACGAGCCCGAGGTGAGCCATCAGGAGTTCATCGATTGGGCCTGCCGCAGCGCCTTGAAGAGGCTGGGCTTTGCCACATCCGGCGAGATCGCGGCCTTCTGGGACCTCGTGACACCCCAGGAGGCGAAGGATTGGGTGCACGCCCATCGCGACGAGTTGGATGAGGTGCTGGTCGAGCCGGTCAATGGCGGCAAACCAAGACCCTCCTTTGCCTTTACCGGCTTTCCGGAAAACCTCGGCGATATTCCCGAGCCGCCGGCACGTGTGCGGGTTCTCAGTCCTTTCGATCCGCTGCTGCGCGACCGCGATCGCGCCGAACGGCTGTTCGGCTTCTTCTATCGCATCGAGGTCTTCGTGCCGGAACCCAAGCGGGAATACGGCTACTACGTCTTTCCGCTGATCGAGGGTGACCGGATGATCGGCCGTATCGACATGAAGGCGGATCGCAAGTCGGGCACGCTGGACGTCAAACGTCTATGGCTCGAAAAGGGCGTCCGGCCATCGACCGGTCGGCTGGAAAAGCTGGAGGCGGAGCTGTTGCGCGTCGCCCGGTTTGCGAGCGTGGAGAAGGTGAGCTTCCTGGACGGCTGGCGCCCAGACTAGCGTCGAGAAGCCTTCTTTAGCTCCTCGGCCATGGCGTTTCGCCAGTCCTTGCCCTTGGCCTTGAACTTTTCCAGCACTTCGGGTTCGAGCCGAAGCGTCACCGCTACCTTTGGCGCGTCGATCTTGGGACGGCCACGGGCACGGCGGCTCGCTTCCTCGAGCGCACGAAATACCTCGGCGGGTAAAACCTCGCGCGCGGGGCGCATGCTCGCCAACTCCTCGTCCGTTAGCGGAGGGCTGTCCACAGCATCCCAATCTTCCTTGGTATAGCCGCGGCCGGGCTGAAATTCCTTCAATGTTCGGTACTTCGTGGCCATTGGAGCAGCCTCTTCTCTTTGGTATTGGCGGGACGAAAGCTGATAATCGAAATCGCTTCGGTACCAAGCGTCGCGAAAACGACGACTGCGGTGCCGTCTTCGAAATAGCCTATGGCTTTGATCCGGCCTGAATGACCGGCCTCCATGACCGCCGTTTCCCACTGAAAGGCGTGCACCTCAGCGAAGTCGAGGCCATGCTTCTCAATGTTCGCCAGCCGTTTCAGCTCATCCCAAACGAATTTCATATTATTCGTACACGAAAAATTGCTTCCCCTCAAGCAGAAGCAATCTAACGTGGCCGGAGCCGAATGCAACTAGTGGTTCAGCAGATCACCGTCTCGGCAATCTTGATGCCGAAGCCTTCCAGGCCGACATAGTGCCGCTCGCTGCGGCTGAGCAGCTTGATCGAGGTGACGCCGAGATCTTTCAGGATCTGCGCGCCGAGGCCGATTTCCAGCCACTCGCTCTCGCGCGCCTTGGCCTGCTCGTGCTCTTCCTTGTCGCTATGGCGAAGCTTGCGGCCATGGTCCATCTGGCCGACGCCGACGGAGCCCTCGCGAAGGTAGATGATGACCCCGCGCCCTTCCTCGGCGATCTTTTCCATGTAGCGGTTGATGGGCCGCTCGGCGCCGAAGACGTCATCCGCGACATTCTCGAGATGCAGGCGAACGGGAATATCGACGCCGTCCCGGATGTCGCCGAAGATGACCGCCACATGCTGCATGGGGTCCCAGGGCAGGGAATAGGCATGCGCCTTGGCCTTGCCGAAGGCAGTATCCACACCGAATTGCGATTGCAGCTCGATCAGCGTTTCCTTGCGCTGGCGGTAGGCGATGAGGTCTGCGACCGAAACCTGTTTCAAGCCGTGGGCCTGAGCGAAAGCGGCGACCTGCTGGCCGCGCATGACGCTTCCGTCGTCATTGACCAGTTCGCTGATCACGCCCACCAGCGGCAGGCCGGCGAGCTTGCAGAGGTCGACCGCCGCTTCCGTGTGGCCTGAGCGCATCAAGACGCCGCCTTCGCGGGAGATGAGCGGGAAGATATGGCCGGGGCGCACGAAATCGGCAGCTCCCGCATTGGGATTGGCGAGATTGCGCACGGTCAGCGTCCGGTCATCGGCGGAAATGCCGGTGGTCGTGCCGTGCTTGAAATCGACCGTGACGGTGAAGGCGGTGGTATGCGCGCTGTCGTTTTCCGCCACCATGGCGTTGAGGTTCAGGCGCTTGGCCTCCTCGCGCGGCATGGGCGCGCAGACGATGCCGGATGTATGGCGCACGATGAAGGCCATTTTCTCGGCCGTACAATGGACGGCAGCGACGATCAGGTCGCCTTCGTTCTCGCGATCGTCGTCGTCGGTCACGACGACGATCTCGCCGGCTTCGAAGGCGCGGATGGCATCGACGACACGCTTCTGGTCATAAGCCATGGGGAATTCCTTACTTCAATCGGCCGGTCTGGGCGCGGTCGCGAAGATAATGGTCGGCAATCGCGCAGGCGACCATCGCCTCGCCGACAGGAACCGCTCTTATGCCGACGCAAGGGTCGTGGCGGCCCTTGGTGCGGATATCGACATTGTTGCCGTCCGCGTCGATCGAGCGCCGCTCGGCGAGAATGGAGGAAGTGGGCTTGATGGCGAAGCGGGCGACCACCGGCTGTCCGGTGGAGATGCCGCCGAGAATGCCGCCTGCGTGATTGGAAAGGAAAATCGGCTGTCCGTCGTTGCCCATGCGCATCTCGTCGGCGTTTTCCTCGCCGGAAAGCTCGGCGGAGGCAAAGCCTTCACCGATCTCGACGCCCTTGACGGCGTTGATGGACATCAGAAGGCTTGCGATATCCTGATCGAGCTTGCCGTAGATCGGCGCGCCGAGCCCGGCCGGAACGCCTTCGGCGACCACTTCCACGACCGCGCCGATCGACGAGCCCGCCTTGCGGATGCCGTCGAGATATTCTTCCCAGACCGGCACGATCTCGGCATCGGGCGAGAAGAAAGGGTTCTGGTCGATCTGGTTCCAGTCCCAGTTCGCCCGGTTGATCCTGTGCTTGCCGATCTGCACCAGCGCGGCGCGGACGGTGACGCCGGGCACGACCTTGCGGGCGAGCGCGCCTGCAGCGACACGCGCCGCCGTCTCACGGGCGGAGGAGCGGCCGCCGCCGCGATAGTCGCGGATGCCGTATTTCAGGTCATAGGTGAAATCGGCGTGTCCGGGGCGGTAGCTCCGGGCAATCTCGCCGTAATCCTTGGAACGCTGGTCGGTGTTCTCGATCAGCATGGAGATGGGCGTGCCGGTGGTCACCAGCGTCTCGCCATCCTCGTCCGGCATCACGCCGGAAAGCACCTTCACGAGGTCTTCCTCGCGCCGCTGGGTCACGAAACGCGACTGGCCGGGCTTGCGCTTGTCCATCCAGGCCTGGATTTCGGCGAGCGTGAAGCGGATGCCGGGCGGGCAGCCGTCGATGACGCAGCCGAGCGCCGGCCCGTGGCTTTCGCCCCAGGTGGTGACGCGGAAAAGATGACCGAAGGTGTTGTGCGACATGGTGGCGACCGGAACCGTGGGGGAATGGCTGCTCCATTCCTGAAAGCGGCCCTGTCATAGTGGAAAAACGGCGGAAGGGACAAGCCTTTCTTGGCGGCATGCGCAAGCAGCGCCGGCCGGCCACCTCTTAAGCCGCGGCCTTCCGCCAGCCCGCAAGCGCCGAGCGGGTGAAATCGTCGAAGGAGAGCGGCCGGGAGAAGGCGTAACCCTGCAGGAGGTCGCAACCGAGTTCGCGCAGCAGGCTTGCGTGCTGCATGGTCTCCACCCCTTCCGCCACCGTCTCGACGCCAAGCGAGCGGGCGATATCGATGATGGAGCGCACCAGCGCCCGCTCCTGCGGCGAGGTGAGGATCGGCATGACGAGTTGGCGGTCGATCTTCAGCCGCTTCGGCTTCAGCTTGAGCAGGCTCACGATGGACGTGTGGCCAGTGCCGAAGTCGTCGATCTCGATATCGATGCCGAGCGCCTTGATCCTTTCCAGATTGCTGGCCGCGGCAGCCTCGCTCTCGTCCAGGAAGATGGATTCCACCAGTTCGAAGGATACCTGGCCGGGCGTGATGGCGAGCCCTTTCAAGCTGTCGATCAGGCCCTCGTCATGCAGGCGCCTGGAAGAGACGTTGACGGAAACCTTCGGTATTCGGATGCCGAGCGCGGCCCAGCGCATGCGGTCCTTCAACACCGTCTCCAGCACGATCTGGTCGAGCGTGGCGGCGACATTGAGATCCTCGGCGATCTTGAGGAAGCGATCGGGCGCCAGAATGCCATGATGCGGATGGTTCCAGCGTACCAGCGCCTCGACACCGGTCAGCTCGTTGGAGCGAGCATCGAATTGCGGCTGGTACCAGGTGACGAATTCATGGTTGTCGATGCCTGCCAGCACCTCGTCGGCGGTGCGCTTATGGCTGATGATTTCCGCCTGCAGGTTCTGCGTGAAGAACTCATAGCGATTGCGGCCCATGCCTTTCGCGCGATAGAGCGCGATATCGGCATTCACCAGCGTCCTGCGTGCATCTAGGTTGAAGCCGCTGGCCTGGGCAATACCTATCGAGACGCCGCCGCGGCAGGAAAAACCCTCGAAATCGATGGGCTGGCGCAGCTCCGTGATAATGCCGGCGGCAAGATCGGCCATCTGCTCGGCGCTGCAATTGCCGTTCACAAAGATCACGAACTCGTCTCCGCCGATGCGGGCGACCAGATCGCCGCTGCCGACATTGCGCGATAGAACTCGCGCCGCATGCACGAGCATGGCGTCACCCGCCGCATGGCCCAGCGTGTCGTTGATCTGCTTGAAGCGGTCGAGGTCCAGATGAAGGATCGAGAACTTTTGCCGCTCGCCTTGGCTGGCGCGGGAAAGCCGGTCGAGTTCGAGATCAAGCTTCCGGCGGTTGGCAAGCTCGGTCAGCGGGTCATGCAGCGCGTTGTGTTCGATGCGGCTCTTTGCGAGTTCCAGCTCGGCGTTCTTGGCGTCCGCCTCTTCCTTCGCGGCCCTCAATTCCTCTGCGAGCACGGCATCGGCGGTCACGTCGAAGGCGATGCCGATGACCTTCTGGGTGCCGTCGCGGCCGGTGCGCAGCTTGCCGATGGAGCGGATGTAGCGGACGCTGCCGTCCGGCAGCAGCACGCGGGCCACCAGCATCTCGGAGCGGAACTCCTCCCGGAAATGGAAGGACGAGTTGTGCGCCAGCGCTCGATCGTCCGGGTGCAGCAATTCGATCCACCGATCCGCGGTGATCCGCCCGTCGGTGAAGGGGATGCCGTGCAACTGGCACATGCGCGCATCCCAGGTCTCGAAATGGGTTGCCGGATCGCTTTCCCAGATACCGCAATTGGATGCCTCGAGCGCCAGATCGAGCTTGGTGGAAAGTTCCTCCAGCTCCTGTTCGCGATTGGAGAGTTCGTCGAGCGCCAGTTCGAGCTCGGCGTTCTTGATGTCGCTCGTTTCCTTGGCGGCGCGCAGCGTCTCCGTCATCACCATGTCGGCCGTGATGTCCCAGACGATGCCGGTGGTGCGCCGGCTGCCGTCGGCATTGAGGTAGCTTGCGCCGGCGGAGCGCAGGTAACGCAGCGCCCCGTCTTCGAGCCGCACGCGGTAGATGTCGCTGCACGGGCTCATGGAGCAGGTGGCGATGAAGAAATGCGCTTCCGCCGCCGCCCTGTCCTCCGGAAAAATCGAGGCCAGCCAGTCCTCCAGACGGCTTCCTCTCGCCTCCGCTTGCCGGCCGTGCAGCGCGGCTGCGCGCTCGTCCCAGTAGAGGCGGTGGTCGTCCGTCACTTCCCATATGCCGATATTGGAGGATTCCATGGCGAGATGGAAACGCTGCGAAAGCTGCAGCAGGTTGGCCTCCCTGGCCTTCAGGGCCGCGATGTTGCGATTGCGCTCGTCGATCAGCAAGCTGGCGACGATGATCGGCACGATCATGCCGAGTGCTGCAAGGGCGATCGAAAGGCGGATAATCGTCTGATCCGGCGGGACGGCATTCCAGCCGGCCTTGGGCGCGGCAAGAATTTCCCAGGTGGCGCCATTGACCGCGAGCGGCCAGGCCCGCGGGGCTGGAATGGAGGCGTCGCCGAAGATCACCGGTCCGCCTTCGCGGCCCATGTCGCGGATGGCGACGTCCATCCAGGAAAGATCGGCGAGAGCGCCGGAACCCGAACCTGTCGGCGCGAAGCTGATGCCGCTTGCCTCCATCAGTCCGGCCTGGTCGATGGCGACGGCGATGGACCCGTGGCCGGTTGTGCCGGCCGCGGGCTCGCCGAACGGCAGAACCAACGTGAGATGGCCGTTCCGCGCGTCGCTCAGGAGCTTGGCGGGGCCGTCTTGCCGGACGGAATTCACCTGTTCTCCCAGCAGGCCGGCGTCGACCTCGAGATCATGCGCGTCCAGGCCGAGCGACTGGCGGGTGAATACGTCTGCGAGTTCTGAATTTGGAGCAAGGGCAATCGCGAGGAAATGCGGCGTTCCGGCAATCTCCTCTTCGGCGACATGGCGGAAGCGTGAAGCCGATCCTCCCGCCTCGCCGGTAAAGGCCTGCGCCAGGTGTTTTGCGAGCCAGACATCCTTGTCCAGCCGCGCGGCAAGCCGCCCGGAAAGGAATGTCGCGGCTTTTTCCGTCCTGCCGCGCAATTCCTGGCGGTAGCTTTCGGTATGTTGGCGATCGAGCACGACGCCCGTCAGAATGACGCCGAGGATGAGCAGCATCGCCGCGGCGGCGGATGTGCGGATGCCGCGGGCAGCATGGTGGATTTTCCCAAGAGGCGAGAGCCGGACCTTCAAAACCGCAGCACCCTTTTTCATTCGTTATTGTGTTGTTGGCGGGACGGTATACAGGCGGCGTTAATTTCCGATTGAGCGTCCATGCGCATTGTCGCAGGCTATTTCTTGGGCCGGACTGTTCTTCTGGTTTAGTGGCTGCAAGAACATGCAACCGCATTCGGTCAATTCTTGAAAAGTGTTAAGATTCAGATCATTACTTGCAATGAAAATGTCATGGTCATGGGCGAATTTCGCCACAATCGAAGGACTATTCTTTGCTCCGAAAAGATACAGCACTCATTCCGTTGAAGGCTTCGACCATGCGCATCCTGATCGCCACCCTGCTTGTCACCGCAAGCATCTTGTCGCCGCTCTCGGTTTTTGCGCAGAGTGCCGATGTCGAAGCGACGATCAAGTCGGTGGATGTCAATTCCCTGAGCCTGACGCTCGATGACGGCAAGACCTATAAGGTGCCCGAGGAGTTCAACTTCGAAGGGCTGAAATCCGGCGTGAAGGTGCTGGTCTTCTACACCGTCGAGAACGGCAGCCGGGTCGTGGATGACCTTCAGGTCATGGAATAGCTATAGCCATTCTATGCGGCCGGCTCCGGTATCGATCCTGAGTATCCGGTCCTGCGGTACCGGCATGGTGGCCGCCTCGTTCTCCGAAAGATCGGCGATCAGCCGGAAGAGCGACCGGATGACCCCGCCATGGCTGACGCAGACGGTCGGAGCCTCGACCGAGCGCACCCAGGCGCCCACCCGCCATGAGAGGATTTCATAGCTTTCGGCCGCTTCGCCGGGAGGGATGAAGCTCCATTTCTGGGCGGCGCGGGCGAGCAGCCGGTCCGGTGCGATATGGCTGACTTCCTCGAGCGTGTGGCCTTCCCAATCTCCGAAGGAGAGTTCGACCAGCCGCTCGTCGGTCCGGTAGGCGAGGGGCTCTATGCCCATGGCGGCGCGCAGGCGCTCCATGGTTTCGCGGGTACGCGAAAGAGGGCTTGCGACATAGTCGAAGCCCTCGCCCTTTCCGATGATTTCGCCGAGCATTTCGCCGTTGCGCGTCGCCTGGCTCCGGCCGGTCTCATTGAGCCCGATGTCTCTCTGGCCCTGAAGCCGGCCTTCGGCATTCCAGTCCGTCTGGCCGTGGCGGATCATGTAGATGAGCACGGCGGACTTCCCTGGTTTCGATCAGTCTTTGATGACCGAGATGTCCGGCGCGTCGACCGCCTTCATGCCGACGACGTGATAGCCGCTATCGGCATGGTGCGTCTCGCCGGTCACCGAGCGCGAGAGGTCGGACAGCATGTACAGGCCGACATCGCCGACTTCCTCGATGGTGACGGTGCGGCGCAGCGGCGCGTTGTACTCGTTCCACTTGAGAATATAGCGGAAATCGCCGATGCCGGATGCGGCAAGCGTCTTGATCGGGCCGGCGGAGATCGCGTTGACGCGGATGTTCTTCGGGCCGAGGTCGACTGCGAGATACTTGACGCTCGCTTCCAGAGCGGCCTTGGCCACGCCCATGACGTTGTAGTTCGGCATCACCTTTTCCGCGCCGTAATAGGTCAGCGTCAGCAGCGAACCGCCATCGGTCATCAGCTTCTCCGCACGGCGGGCGACCGACGTGAAGGAATAGACCGAGATCTGCATCGTCTTGGCGAAGTTTTCCGGCGAAGTGTCGACATAGCGGCCGGTCAGTTCGTCCTTGTCCGAGAAGCCGATCGCATGCACGAGGAAGTCGATCTTGCCCCACTGCTTTTCGATGTTCTCGAAAACGGCGTCGATCGAGGCCTCGTCGCCGACATCGCAATGCCCGGCAAGAATCGCGCCGAGTTCGGCTGCGAGCGGTTCGACGCGCTTCTTGAGTGCGTCGCCCTGATAGGTGAAGGCGATCTCGCCGCCCTGTGCATGGATGGCCTTCGCTATCCCCCACGCGATGGAGCGGTTGTTCGCAACCCCCATGATGATGCCGCGTTTGCCTGCCATGAGGCCGGAAGCCTGAACCATGCTAAGTCCCCTGAAACTCGTGAAGAGCTATGCTCAATTCGAAAGCTGCCTATGGCATAGGCAGCTAATCGGTTCAAGCGTGCGCAGATCATCTCGTGTAAGCTGTGGTAACAAAGGGTGCGCAACGGGGATGCCAGCGCCGAGCCCCTGAAAACAAAGGGGGGTGGCGCGGAGCTCAGATATAGAGACCTTCGCGCATGTGGCGCATGAGGTCGGTCACCTTGTCGTTAGGTTGATCCCAGAGCAGCACCCTGAGTTCCACGACGAGATCGCCGCGGCCGTCCGAATCATTCGGCAGGCCGAGCCCTTCGAGCCTTACCGAGCGATCGGAGCCCGACCAGGCCGGTACGGCTATCGTCCGTGTGCCTTCCGGGGTGGCAAGCTCCGCCTCCGCGCCGAGGACCGCGTCCTCCAGCGAGATCGGCATGATCGTGTGGATATCGAAGCCCTCGACGCGGAAATCCTTTTCCGGCGCGATCTTCAGCGTGACGACCAGATCGCCGCGCTGCATGTTTGGAAGCTTCAGCCCCTGGCCTTTCAGGCGCAGCACGTGCCCCGCCGTCATGCCCGCTTCGAGCGGGAAGCGCACCTCGCGCTCGTCGGGAAGCTGCACGACCGCCCAGTTCTGCTTCAGAAGATCGTCGATCGTGACGGTCGCCTCGGCGGTGAGGTCGGGCGCCTTTTCCAGCGCGGGTACCGTGCCGCGAATGCGGCGGACCAGCGAGGCGATGAGATCGACGGCCTGCAGGACCGCCGGGGTTTTCTGCTCGGCATCCGTCCGCGGGCCGGTTTCCGGAACGGAAAAATTGGTGGTCTCGAACGGCTCGTCCGCAGCCGGGCCGCTCGCCGAGTGACCCTGCGGTTGCGGCTTGCCCTGGTCTTCCGTCTTGCCGGCATAGGCGGAGCCGAAGATCCGCTCGATCATCTCCTCGGCCGATTCGGCGCTGCCGCCCGCTTGGCCCTGGGTTTGATTTTGGGTCTGACCTTGCGTCTGAGCGCGGCGAGCGTCGGCCTTGGCCAATTCCTCCATCACCTTTTCGGCATTGGCGCGGGCGGCCTTGGCGCGCTCGGCCGCCTGGCGGGTGGCTTCGCGCTGCTGCATGATCGTCTGCTGCATCTCGGCGACCCGGTCGTAGCGCTGCCGCCGCTCCGGGTCCTTCAGCACCTCATAGGCCTGGCCGAGCTCCGCGAAACGCGTCGTGGCGGAAGGGTCGTCCCGGTTGCGGTCGGGATGGGCCGATTTCGCCTTTGCTCTCCAGGCGGCCTTGATCTCGTCTGCGTCGGCGGTCTGTTTCACGCCGAGTACGGAATAGGGATCGCGCATCTTCTTCACCGGTCGCTCCGGGCGGCGGGCCCGCGCAGGAAACCCGAACCCCGATACTCAATTACTCGCGCAGTCCTCGCCCCGCCTCGTATTCGGGACGCGCTGCCTGCTTTCCGGAGGCTATCAACGCACTCGTGAATCAGGTGTTACGTCGGCTTTGCAGCCGGCGGCCAATCGCAGACAGGGTAAATAAATTGTTACAGCCGATCGAAGGCCGTCAGCAGCCAGTCGCCGGTGCCCGTGAGGCAGGCCTGTCCGTTGAACCGGGCAATGCCTTCGTAGGAATGGCGCGTGGTGGTGAAGTAGCGGCAGACGTGGCCGTCATTGCGGGCCTCGCGGATGGAGGAGACCACGCCGGCGCTGCCGGTTGCGGTGTTGGCCCAGGGAACCGAGCTGGAGCCGAGTCTCGCGAGATCGGCGGAGGTCACGGCATTGCGGACGGTCGTCTCGTCGGAAAGGGTGACGCCGGAACTTGCCGGCACCGGAACGGTTCCGGTCGCGATCGAACGATCCACCCGCTTGACGCCGCCGAAAAGGTCCATGCTGCTGGTGCAGCCGGCAAGGGAGAAGCCTACCGCGGCCATCGCTAGCGCCCTGAGGCAGAACGGGAGCGACCCCTTTTTGCGGCTCTTCGACTTTGCTATCACGTCTTCTGGTGTCCCTGTCCGGCAACGAGTCACGGGCAATGATCAGATTAGGAGCATTTAAGTCAATATGTCCGAGAGCGGGTTAACATCCGGTGACTTCACCGAGGAGACTGAACCCTTCGCCTTGTTCGGCGCCTGGCTGAAGGAGGCCGAGGCCTCCGAGATCAACGATCCCAACGCGGTGGCGCTGGCGACGGTGGATGAAAATGGCCTGCCCAATGTACGCATGGTGCTGCTCAAGGGCTATGACGAGAACGGTTTCGTCTTCTACACGAATTTCGAAAGTCAGAAGGGACGCGAAATCCTGGGTCAAAAAAAGGCGGCGATGTGCTTCCACTGGAAATCGCTGCGAAGGCAGGTACGTCTCAGGGGAGAGGTCGAGGTCGTCGGCGACGAGGAGGCCGATGCCTATTATCGCTCCCGGCCGCGCGGAAGCCGCATCGGCGCCTGGGCCTCGAAACAGTCCCGCCCGCTGGAGGGCCGTTTCGCGCTGGAGAAGGCGGTGGCGGAATATACCGCCCGCTATGCCATAGGCGATATTCCGCGTCCGCCCCATTGGTCGGGCTTTCGCATCAAGCCGGTCTCCATCGAGTTCTGGCACGACCGTTCGTTCCGCCTCCACGACCGTATCGAGTTCCGCCGGTCCCATCCGGATGGTCCTTGGGAAAAGGTGCGGATGTATCCCTGATTTCCTGTGGATAACGGGTGTCAGCGGCCGCCGATCGCAAACGGTATCCCCGAGGCGAGCGCAGAGACGTGGCGGGGCTGCTGGTAATAGCCGTTGAGGGATATCCTGGGCAGGCCGGTCAGGCGATCGGCATTCTTGCCGTCCAGTGTGCCGGGCCGCGTCGTCACCGCGATTGAAAATCCGAGTTCGCGGGCGATCGCCTCGTCGCGGGCCAAGACCGCTTCCCGCGTGCCGTAGGGAAAGGCAAATGTCCGGGGGCGCTCGCCGGTCAGCTCTTCCAGCCAGTCGGCCGATTGCCGCATTTCCCGCGCGGCTTCCTCCGCGGAAAGCCGGCTGATGGCGCGGTGGCTGATCGTGTGCGCGCCGAGCGAGGCGAGGGGATGGGCCGCAAGCCTGCGCAATTCTTCGCCGTCCATGACGAGTTCTGCCGTGATGCCGAGCGGATCGACCCCATGGCTCCGGGCAAGCTGGTCGAGTTCCGCGACGGCTGCCGCCTCGTCCCTTCCGGCAATATGATGAGAGAAGCGGTCGAAGGCGTCGAACTTGCGCGCCTCGGTCGAAAGGTCGAGCCTTTCGAAACCATCGCCGAAATCGAAGCTTACCTCATCGAGACGGCCGAGGAGTTCGGCAAGCGTTTCCCACCAGAGCGAATGGGTGCGTTCGGCAAAGCCGCGTGTCGCGAATACGGTGAAGGGCACCTTGTGCCGGGCAAAGACCGGAAGCGCGTGCTCGGCATTGTTGCGATAGCCGTCGTCGAGGGTGAAGGCGGCGAAGCGGCGTTGTCCGGGCGAGCGCAGCCGCGACGGTATCTCGGAGAGAGGAACGAATTCATAGCCCTCCCTGGCCAGCCGGACGATCGCCGCTTCGAGGAATTCGGGCGTCACCTCCAGATGCATGCTCGGCTCGAGCGGGCGCGGCCTGTGAGGACGGACGTGGTGAAGCGTAAAGATCGCGCCGTTGCCGCGCGCCTGGTTGAGCACGCCGGCCCGGGCGAGAAGTGCGGCGACGTCGAGCCCGCCGGCAATCAGCCGGCGCTTGACGTCACGACGCCAAATGGCATGCACCCTGTCGATCATGTGCCCTGCTGCGGTCACGCCCGTATTCTTCAAGACAGGGGAACCTACGTCCGACTGTCTTAAACCTTGACTAAGGTTCCCGAAAAATCAGCGCCAGCCGTCGAATAGGGGAAGGCCGATCAGGGCGGCCGAAGCGATGAGAAAGAAGCAGGCCCTGCGGAAGGTCGCCTCGTCCGCGAGGCCGAAGAGCCGCGAGCCGGTATAGAGACCGAGCCCGTAAGCGGGGCCGGTCAGCACGGCGAGCAGCAGGACTTCCCGCGTCAGCAGGCCGCCGAAGAGATAGGCGGAGATCGAGATGCAGGTCGCCAGCGCGAAATAGAGGATCAGATTGGCGCGCACCGTCGCGGCCGGAATGGCGCCGCCGAGCCAATAGGCGACGACCGGCGGTCCGGACATCTGTGCCGCGCCCCCGAATAGGCCTGCAATACTGCCGACGCCGATCGTCAGTACCGTCTTCGGCCGTCCGTGATAGCGCCAGCCCGAAATCAGGAAGGCGAGCAGGGCGAGAACGACGCCTGAGATGATCCAGCGCAGCATGATCGGAGGAGCAAGAGCAAGCACTGTCGTGCCGAGCGGAACCCCTACCGTCGCGCCGATCAGCATTGTTGCCACTTCCCGCCGGTTTGCCTGGCGCCAGCCGGCTGGCACCATGCCGAGCGTCATCACGCCGTCGATGATGAGCAGCAGGGCGGAGGCGATCTGCGGGCTTGTCGCGGCACCCGCAAGCGGCACGAAGATCAGCGCCCCGCCGAACCCAGAAAAGCCGCGCGCCAGCCCCGCGACGACCGCGGAAACCAGGAGAAAGGCGATCTGACCGGGCGCATGGCCGGGAAGGACCGTTCCCAGGAATGCGGAAAGCGTGTTTTCAAATGGCACGGGTGAAGGACTCTAGGCTGGCATCTTGCACGCCATAGCTGCGGAAAGCCGGGTGGCTATGTCAAGCTTGCAGATGAGAAAAGCGGGCAATTTGATGATGAACCGTCCCGTGACGCTCGACAGCTTTCGAGAATCGGTGTGTTGTCCTCATGAACAAAGAGGGAACTTCATGCTGGAAAGATTGAGCGCGCAGTTCGAGGTGGCCTCCGCAGATTATGCCGAGGCCAACGGCATCACGCGCGACCCGGATTGGTTTCTGCTGAAGCTGCAGGAAGAAGTGGGAGAATTGACCCAGGCGTGGAACCGGGCGACGGGTCGAGGACGGAAGAAGGGGAGGAGCGATGAAGAACTCCGCCGCGATCTCGCCGACGAGACCGCCGATCTTTTCGGGCACATCCTGCTTTTCGCGCATGACAACCGCCTGGATCTCACCGCTGCGATCGAGCGGAAATGGCTTTTCAGGCCTGTGGAGGATTGAGCCTGGCGGGCTTGCTTAGCCTTCCCGTCATCTTTCGCCCAGATCCTCGAAAAGCCGCAGCAGATAGCCGTCCGGATCGGCGACGATGAACTGTCGATTGCCGACCTCCAAGTCGTCTCGCCGATACCATTTCTCCTCGGGCTCCAGATATAGAGGAATGCCCGCAAGCTGAAGCCTTGCGAGGATCGGTTCCAGTGCGGAAACCCTGATCTGCAGATTGACACCGCGCCCGAAGGGGCGCTCTCTTGGCGCGCCGGGCATGTCGAAATCCCGGCCGATGCCGATCTGGTCGATCATCAATTGCGCCTCGCCGAGCGTAAGAAATGCAAAGCCTTCCTCCGGCCGGTCGTAACGAACCGAAAAGCCGATGAGGTCGCAGTAGAAGTCCCGGCTCGCCCGCCAATCGCTGACGGATAGTTCGGGGATCATGGCGTTCGAGCCAGTTGCGCTCACGCCTTGGTGCCGCCGACCGTCACCTCGTCCATGCGCAGATGCGGCTGGCCGACGCCGACGGGCACCCACTGGCCGCCCTTGCCGCAATTGCCGACGCCGGTATCGAGCTTCATGTCGTTGCCGACCATGGAAACCCGCTTCATCGCCTCCGGCCCGTTGCCGATCAGCATGGCGCCCTTGATTGCCGGACCGATCTTGCCGTTCTCGATCATGTAGGCCTCGGTGCAGCCGAACACGAACTTGCCGGAGGTGATGTCCACCTGGCCGCCGCCGAAGGAAACGGCATAGATGCCCTTCTTCACCGAGGCGATGATCTCTTCCGGCGTCTTGTCCCCGCCGAGCATGTAGGTATTGGTCATGCGCGGCATCGGCACATGCGCATAACCCTGCCGGCGGCCGTTGCCGGTCGGCTTCATGCCCATCAGCCGCGCGTTCTGCCGGTCCTGCATGTAGCCGGTGAGCCTGCCGTTCTCGATCAGCACGTTGTAGCCGGAGGGCGTGCCCTCGTCGTCGATGGTGATGGAGCCGCGGCGGTTGTCGATCGTGCCGTCGTCGACGACGGTGACGCCCGGAGCGGCCACCATCTCGCCGAGCAGGCCGGCAAATGCGGAGGTCTTCTTGCGGTTGAAGTCGCCTTCCAGCCCGTGGCCCACAGCCTCGTGCAGCATGACGCCCGGCCAGCCGGAACCGAGCACGACGTCCATCGTGCCGGCCGGCGCGTCGATGGCCTCGAGGTTCACCAGCGCCTGGCGCAGCGCCTCGTCGGCGCCTTGATGCCAGTTGCCGTCGGTCACGAAATCGCCGAAGCCGATGCGCCCGCCGGTGCCGAACGTGCCGGATTCCTGCCGGTCGCCCTGGCCGACCACGACGGAGATGTTGATGCGGGTCATCGGCCGGACGTCGTGCACGCGATGCCCGTCGGCGCGCAGGATATCGACCACCTGCCAGCTCGCCGAGACGGTTGCCGTCACCTGGCGAACCCTGTCGTCCTTGCCGCGCAGATAGGCGTCGATATCGGTCAGCAGCTTCACCTTCTCCTCGAAGCTGGGGCTGCCGATCGGGTTCTCGTCGCCATAATATTTCTTGTTACTGCGCTGGGGGGCGGCCGCATAGGAGCCGGAATGACCGGCCGTGACCGCGCGCACCGCATCGGAAGCGCGGGAAAGCGCGGCTTCGGAAAGTTCGCCGGCATGGGCATAGCCGACCGCTTCGCCCGCGACTGCCCGCAGGCCGAAACCCTGGTCCGTATTGAAGGAGCCGCCCTTGAGCCGTCCGTTGTCGAAGGTCAGCGATTCCGCCTGGGCGTGTTCCACGAAAAGCTCGCCGTCGTCGGCGCCCGAGAGCGTGTCGGAAAGCAGGCTCCGCAGTCTGGCTTCGACACAGTCGAACAGGTTGAGAAGGTCGGTATTCATGCAATGCTCCCTGTGCCATGGAGGCGCCGGCTTGTGTCTGAACCTGCGATGTAGGTCCCGCCCTGGCAGGAAGCAAGCCTTCGACAACCAGCGTCAGGGAAGCGCGTCGTAGCCCTGGGCGAAGCCCGCGAGTTCGACCGGAATGCCGACGCGGTCCTGATCGACCGACTCGCGTAACGCGAAGACCGCGTTCTTGCCGGCGCGCAGAATCCGCATCAGCTCGTCGTCGATCTCCACTTCCACATAGCAGCCCTCGGAGAAGCAGCGGGTGAAATAGGCGCGGCCGATATTGTTGTTGTCGACATAGAGCTCCATGCCGTCCTTCAAAAGCACGCCGAGCGGCGCGAGGATGCGCAGGATCTTGGATTTGCGGTCGGCGGTCTTCAGCACGACGACCGAAAGGCCGACTTCCGGGCGGTCTTCGGCGATCACGTTCTGCATCAGCGCGCATTGCTCGACGGAGGCGCCGGCCGGCTTGTCGCAGATGACGGACCAGGCGCCATGGTTGGCGCGCACGTTCCCCGGCTGCTGCGCGGAAGGCTGCGGTGCCGGGCGCTGGGCGGGATTCTGTGTCGCGCCGGGCGAAGGCTGTGGCGTCGGCGCGT
>NZ_JBHFJG010000012.1:72248-112706 GCF_057559155.1 Rhizobium moroccans
GGCGAGCGCCGAAAACGGCGATGCTGCCGTAACCGCGGCGGCAAGACAGGCGCTGAGAAGCAGGAAACGACGCATGGAAACCTCTGGCTGGCGAATCAGTGCGGCTATTTTGTCGCTCCGCAGCGGAAATGAAAGCCCCGCTCTCATTCCAGTCGAGTGCGGCGAAAATGGGACCCGAAGACGGTTTCGTCCTGCCGCGGATAGGAGTAAAAGGCGCCCGCGTGCTGCTTCCGCCGCAGGGTGGAGGGAGCGCAAAAATGCCGCACGGGCATGTCGGGGCAGATATTGCGGCGGCCGGAAAACTGTGATTGAAGCAGGATTATATACCTTGGATTCTGCGTTCGATTGATCGAGATCAAACGCATGGGGAGAAAATAGCGATGAACAGAGCTTATGCAGTGATGACGGGGCTCATCTGTCTGCTCTTTGCGTCCGCCGCAGCGGCGGACAAGCCTGTGGACTGGCAGATGGGTCTGCAGCAGGCGGCGACGCCGATCATGCGGGAAATCCGCTGGTTCGAGCAATATACGCTCTGGTTCATCGTTCCCGTCACCTTGCTGGTCCTCGCGCTGCTTATCTACGTGGTGCTGAAGTTCCGCGCGAGCGCCAACCCGGTTCCCTCGCGCACGAGCCACAACACGATGATCGAGATCGTCTGGACCATCGGTCCGGTCCTGATTCTCTTCTTTCTCGCCATTCCTTCCTTCAACCTTCTCAACGCCCAGCTTCAGATCCCGCAGAATCCCGATCTGACGATCAAGGCGACCGCGACCCAGTGGCTCTGGAGCTACGAGTACGAAGGTGGCGAAAATCCGGTCTCCTTCGATTCCTATCTGCTGAAGGACGAAGACCGCGCCGCCGCCGGCAAGGAGGACCGCTCCGCCTATCCGCGCCTTCTCGCCGTCGACAACGAAATGGTCGTGCCGGTCAACAAGACGGTCCGCCTGCTCGTGACCGCGGCTCCGACCGATGTCATTCACGCTTTCGCGATGCCGGCCTTCGGCCTCAAGATCGACGCCGTTCCCGGCCGTCTGAACGAGACCTGGTTCCATGCCGAGAAGGAAGGCCTCTACTACGGCCAGTGTTCCGAACTCTGCGGCAAAGACCATGCCTTCATGCCGATCGCGATCCGCGTCGTTTCGGATGAGCAGTATGCGACCTGGCTCGCGACGGCTGCATCCGACGTGCCTGCCGCGAACCGCGCTCTGATGGCTTCGGTCGACGGCGGCAAGCCGGCCGTTCTCGTCGCCGAAACCGAATCCAAGTAATAAGAGGAGTGAGGACAATGGCTGGACATTCCGCTCACGACGATCACGCTCATGCCCGCACCTCTCACGATGATGCGCATGCCCATGACCACCACGATCACAAGCTGAGCTTTTTCGATCGCTGGTTCAAGTCGACAAACCATAAGGACATTGGCACGCTCTATCTGATGTTCGCCATCATGGCCGGCATCGTCGGCGGCCTCATGTCGGTCGCCATGCGCATGGAGTTGCAGGAGCCCGGCATCCAGATCTTCCATGGTCTGGCGGCGATGGTCTACGGCTTCCAGGGTGACGCCGCGATCGACGGCGGCAAGCACATGTTCAACGTCTTCACCACCGCGCACGCGCTGGTGATGATCTTCTTCATGGTCATGCCGGCTCTCATCGGCGGTTTCGCCAACTGGATGATCCCGATCATGATCGGCGCGCCGGACATGGCTTTCCCGCGCCTCAACAACATTTCGTTCTGGCTCCTGCCGCCCGCGTTCCTGCTGCTGATCCTCTCGATGTTCGTCGAAGGTCCGGCGGGCGCTTACGGTGTCGGCGGTGGTTGGACGCTCTATCCGCCGTTCTCGTCGACCGGCATGCCGGGTCCCGCGGTGGATCTGGCGATCTTCGCACTGCACGTTTCGGGTGCTTCCTCGATCCTCGGCGCGATCAACTTCATCACCACGATCCTGAACATGCGCGCTCCGGGCATGACGCTGCACAAGATGCCGCTCTTCGCCTGGTCCGTGCTGGTCACCGCCTTCCTGCTCCTGCTCTCGCTGCCGGTGCTTGCAGGCGCCATCACCATGCTTCTGACCGACCGCAACTTCGGCACGACCTTCTTCGCGCCGGAAGGCGGCGGCGACCCGATCCTCTACCAGCACCTGTTCTGGTTCTTCGGTCACCCGGAAGTCTACATTCTGATCCTGCCGGGCTTCGGCATCGTCAGCCACATCGTATCGACCTTCTCGAGGAAGCCGGTCTTCGGCTATCTCGGCATGGCCTATGCCATGGTCGCGATCGGCGCCGTCGGCTTCATCGTCTGGGCCCACCACATGTACACGGTCGGCCTGTCGCTCGATGCGCAGCGCTATTTCGTCTTCGCCACGATGGTCATCGCCGTTCCGACCGGCATCAAGATCTTCTCGTGGATCGCGACGATGTGGGGCGGTTCGCTCTCCTTCCGCACCCCGATGATCTGGGCGATCGGCTTCATCTTCCTGTTCACCGTCGGCGGCGTCACGGGCGTTCAGCTCGCCAATGCCGGCCTCGACCGCTCGCTGCATGACACCTACTACGTGGTGGCTCACTTCCACTACGTTCTGTCGCTCGGCGCGGTCTTCGCCATCTTCGCGGCCTGGTACTACTGGTTCCCGAAGATGAGCGGCTACATGTATTCCGAAACCCTCGGCAACCTGCATTTCTGGGTGATGTTCATCGGCGTGAACCTCGTGTTCTTCCCGCAGCACTTCCTCGGCCTTGCCGGCATGCCGCGCCGCTACATCGACTACCCGGATGCATTCGCCGGCTGGAACTACGTGTCCTCCATCGGCTCCTACATCTCCTTCGTCGGCGTCCTGATCTTCCTCTACTGTGTGTGGGAAGCTTTCGCCAAGAAGCGCGTCGCGGGCGACAATCCGTGGGGCGAGGGTGCGAGTACGCTGGAATGGCAGCTTTCTTCGCCGCCGCCGTTCCACCAGTGGGAACAACTGCCGCGCATCAAGTAAGCGGCGGTTCATCGAAAGAGGGCGTCGCGGCACCCGCGATGCCCTGAAGCAATTCCAGGAAAAGTGGGAACCGGTTTTCCGTCCGGAATTGCTTAAAAAAAGAGATAGAGCATTTCAGGCGACCGTTTCACCGGAAATGCTCTAGGACGTGTAGCAGGATGGATCAATGACGGTCATCGACAATCACGAGGTACTCGGCACCGAAGCGGGTTCGCGCCTGTCGGAAGCCGGTGCGCGTGATTTCTTCGAGCTTTTGAAGCCGCGCGTGATGTCGCTCGTGGTCTTTACGGCGTTTGCCGGCCTGGTCCTGGCGCCCGGTCACATCAATCCGGTGCTCGGCTTCATCTCCATTCTCTGCATCGCGGTGGGGGCAGGGGCCTCCGGCGCGCTGAACATGTGGTATGACGCCGATATCGACGCCGTCATGAGCCGTACCGCCAAGCGCCCCATCCCGGCCGGCCGCATCCTGCCGCAGGAAGCGCTCGCCTTCGGCCTCACGCTCTCGGTCTTCTCGGTCGTCATTCTCGGCCTTGCGGTGAACTGGTTCGCAGCCGGCCTGCTAGCCTTCACCATCTTCTTCTATGCCGTCGTCTATACGATGTGGCTGAAGCGCTCGACGCCGCAGAACATCGTCATCGGCGGTGCTTCCGGCGCCTTTCCGCCAATGATCGGCTGGGCCTGCGTGACGGGCGGCGTCTCCTTCGACAGCGTGCTGCTGTTCCTCATCATCTTCCTGTGGACGCCCGCGCATTTCTGGGCGCTGGCGCTCTTCAAGATGCGCGATTACGGCTCGGTCGGCATTCCCATGATGCCGAACGTCGCCGGCGAGGCATCCACGAAGAACCAGATCCTCGCCTATGCGGTGCTGACCGCGCTGACCGCCGTCGCACCCGCCGTTACGGGGCTTGCGGGTTGGGCATACGGTGCTTTCGCCGCCGTGCTCGGCGCCATCTTCATCTACTGTTCCATCGCCGTCCGGCGCATGCCAGACGGCGACGAGAAGATGATCGCGGCAAAGAAGATGTTCGCCTATTCGGTCTTCTACCTGTTCGCGATCTTCTCCGCTCTTCTGGTCGATCGGCTGGCCGGAGGGCTTCTGAACCTCGCGGGAGGTACGCTATGATCGATACCGTCAAGCTCAACGACGCTCAGAGAAAGTCGCGGCGCAACCGCAATGTCGCGCTCGGCGTCGTGCTCGCGGCGCTCGTCGTGCTTTTCTATGTCATTACGCTGGTGAAGATCGGCGGGCTCGGGAACTGACGGGACAGGAGGCGGACATGGCGGAAATGGCTCAAGGCAACGGCAGAAAGCAGGTCGGCAACGGCGCGATCCTGGCGGCTTGCGTCGTCTTCGTGGCGGCCATGGTGGGTGCGGCCTATGCCGCCGTGCCGCTCTACCGGCTGTTCTGCCAGGTCACCGGCTATAACGGCACGACCCAGCGCGTCGAGCAGTTTTCCGATACGATCCTCGACCAGACCATGCGCGTCACCTTCGATGCGAACACGTCGAGTGGCCTGAACTGGGATTTCAAGGCGGCGCAGGCGATCGAGCCGAAGATCGGCGAGACTGTGCAGGTCAATTTCACCGCCACCAACCGCTCGCCCAATCCGACCACCGGCACGGCCGTCTTCAACGTGACGCCCATGGAAGCCGGCGCCTATTTCAACAAGGTGCAGTGCTTCTGCTTCACGGAAACGACGCTGCAGCCGGGCGAAACACTGGAAATGCCGGTGCTGTTCTTCGTGGACCCGGAGATCACCAAGGCGGAAGAGACGAAAAACATCAAGACGATCACGCTTTCCTATACCTTCTACCCCAGCGAGCCGTCCAAACCTGTGGCCGCGCTGCCGGAAAAGGGTAAGGGGGGAGACGGGAAACTTTAGAGTAGAGGGTTCGCCGGTTTCCGGCGGAGCAGGCATTCATCGGGGATTCTGACATGGCCGAAGCGCATCAGAAAAATCACGACTACCATATCATCGATCCGAGCCCGTGGCCGCTTCTGGCCTCGGTCGGCGCCTTCATCATCACCTTCGGCGGTGTCGGCTACATGCGCTACCTGCATGGCGGGCAGTTCAACCTGTTCGGCGTGAACATGGCCAATCCGTGGCTGTTCTACATGGGCCTGGCGATCATCCTCTACACGATGATCGGCTGGTGGACGGACACCATCAAGGAAGGCCGCGAGGGGCATCATACCCGCGTGGTATCGCTGCATCTGCGCTATGGCATGATCATGTTCATCGCCTCCGAGGTGATGTTCTTCGTCGCCTGGTTCTGGGCCTTCTTCGATGCGAGCCTCTTCACCAACGAGGCGATCCAGGCCTCGCGCGTTCAGGCGACCGGCGGCCAGTGGCCGCCTCAAGGCATCGAAGTGCTCGATCCCTGGCACCTGCCGCTCTACAACACCGTCATCCTGCTGCTTTCCGGCACCTGCGTGACCTGGGCTCACCACGCCCTGCTGCACAACGACCGCAAGGGCCTGGTCAACGGCCTTGCGCTCACCGTGGCTCTCGGCGTCCTGTTCTCCTTCGTGCAGGCTTACGAATATGCGCATGCGCCCTTCGAGTTCTCCAACTCGATCTATGGCGCGACCTTCTTCATGGCGACAGGCTTCCACGGCTTCCACGTGCTGATCGGCACGATCTTCCTGGCCGTCTGCCTGCTGCGCGCCATTCGCGGCGGCTTCACGCCGACCCATCACTTCGGCTTCGAGGCTGCCGCCTGGTACTGGCACTTCGTCGACGTGGTCTGGCTCTTCCTGTTCTTCTCCATCTACATCTGGGGTGGCTGGGGCGCTCCGATCGCCCACTGAACGGGAATTTAAAGGTATCGGGAGGGCGGCTTTGGGCCGCCCTTTCTGCTTTCGGGAATTGGGATGACGATATGGCCGTGAAGGATATGGCAAACGCAAAGGACGGCGGCGCGAGCGTGCCCGCGAGCCGGTGGAAATCCGTCGCGACGGTTGGCGTGGTCATCCTCGCGCTGGCGATCCTCCTTTCGCTCGGCACCTGGCAGGTGCAGCGCCTTCACTGGAAGGAGAGGCTGCTTGCCGATATCGCCGAGCGCCGCACCGCCCCGCCGGTCACGGTGGCGGAGATCGAGGAGATTGCCAAAGCCGGCGGAGATATCGAATATCGCACCGTTTCGGTGACCGGCAGTTTCGACCATTCGCGCGAGCGGCACTTCTTCGCCACGCATGAGGGCCGCACCGGCTTCTACGTCTACACCCCGATGACGCTCGCCGATGGCCGCGTGCTGTTCGTCAACCGCGGCTTCGTGCCCTATGAGATGAAGGAGCCTTCGACGCGTGCGGATGGCGAAGTCGCGGGTGAAGTGACCCTTACGGGATATGCGCGTGGGCGGCTTTCCGAAAAGCCGTCCTCGCTGGTTCCGGATAATGATACGGCCAAGAACATCTTCTACTGGAAGGATCTCGATCTCATGACATCGAGCGCCGGCCTCGGCGCCGGCAAGGTCCTGCCTTTCTTCGTGGATGCGGATGCCTCGGTGAAAAGCCCCGGCGGCTGGCCTGAGGGCGGTGTCACCCAGTTCGACCTGCCGAACAACCACCTTCAATATGCGGTGACCTGGTACGGGCTGGCGGCGGCGCTTCTCGCGGTCGTCTTCGGCGTCTGGTGGAAGCGCAGGCGCTCCGGCGGCGCGGAGCTTTGAGCAAACATTTTCCTTGGCGGGGCCGGATTGGCTCGCCTATATGGAGCCTGACGCATGTCGCGGAAAAGTGGGAACCGGTTTTCCGATCACGACATGCGCTAGGGAAAACGAAGCGTAACACGCTTCGGCGGTTAACGACGGAACGGGAATGAACATTCAGGTCACCAAACCGGCGCTCACGATAAGGCTTTGCGGCCCGCGGGGCTTCTGCGCAGGGGTCGATCGCGCCATCCAGATCGTCGTGCTGGCGCTGAAGGCCTATGGCGCCCCGGTCTATGTCCGCCATGAGATCGTCCACAACCGCTATGTGGTCGAAGGGCTGGAGGCCAAGGGCGCGATCTTCGTCGAGGAGCTCGATGAAATTCCGGACGAACACCGGGAGCAGCCGGTCGTGTTCTCTGCCCATGGCGTGCCGAAATCCGTGCCCGAGGATGCGCAGACCCGCAATCTCTTCTATCTCGATGCCACATGCCCGCTGGTCTCCAAGGTCCACAAGCAGGCCATGCGCCACCAGCGGCTCGGCCGCCACGTCGTTCTGATCGGCCATGCCGGTCATCCGGAGGTGATAGGCACGATGGGGCAGTTGCCGGAAGGCGCGGTCTCGCTGGTCGAGACCGTCGAGGATGCCGAGGCCTACCAGCCGGCCGATCCGGACACTCTCGGCTTCGTCACCCAGACGACCCTTTCGGTCGATGATACCGCTGGCGTCATTGCCAAGCTGCAGGAGCGGTTTCCGAATATCCAGGCGCCGGCCGCCGATTCGATCTGCTATGCGACGACGAACCGCCAGGAGGCGGTGAAGGCGGCTGCTCCCGGCTGCGATCTCTTCATCGTCGTCGGCGCTCCGAATTCTTCCAATTCCAAGCGGCTGGTGGAGGTCGCGTTGCGCGCCGGCGCCAAGCGGTCGCTTCTCGTGCAGCGCGCTTCCGAGCTCGATTGGAACGAGATCGGCGATATCGGCACGCTCGGCATATCCGCCGGAGCCTCCGCGCCGGAAGTGATCGTCGACGAGATCATCGACGCCTTCCGCGAGTGCTTCGATGCGCGGGTGGAGCTGGCGATCACGGCCGAGGAGAACGAGAACTTCCTGGTCAACCGGGAACTTCGCGGCGTTCCGCTGACCCGGGAAGACATGGCCTGGGTCAATGGGTGAGGGTGAGGAGCGGTCCGGCGAAGCCGGAGAAATCGATCCAGTGAATCGATTTCAGCGACGAACGCCCGGAGCTATAGCGAAGGGCCGGACGAGGCGGCGAAGGTAGCGGAGCAATTCGGAAACACTCCGAAGGACGAACGCCCGGAGCCATAGCGCAGGGCCGGGCGACGCTTCCGAATTCTACCTTTGAAATTTAAGAGAATAACGTGGCCGTTTACACCGATATCACCGAAGACGACCTCAAGCGCTTCCTCACCGAATACGATGTCGGTGAGCTTACCTCCTATAAGGGAATTGCCGAGGGCGTTGAGAACTCCAACTTCCTGCTGCACACCACCCGCGATCCGCTGATCCTGACGCTTTACGAGAAGCGCGTGGAGAAGGCGGATCTGCCGTTCTTCCTCGGTCTGATGCAGCACCTTGCCTCGAAGGGCCTTTCCTGTCCGCTGCCTCTGCCGCGCCGGGATGGGGCGCTTCTCGGTGAGCTTTCCGGTCGTCCGGCGGCGCTCATCTCCTTCTTGGAAGGCATGTGGCTGAGGAAGCCGGAGGCGAAGCATTGCCGTGAGGTCGGCAAGGCGCTTGCCGGAATGCATCTCGCTGGCGCCGATTTCACGATCGAGCGGCCGAATGCGCTTTCGCTCGAGGGCTGGAAGGCGCTTTGGGCGAAGTCCGCCGAGCGGGCCGACGAGGTCGAGCCTGGTCTGCAGGAAGAGATCGCGGCCGAACTGGATTTTCTGGCGGCGAACTGGCCGAAGGATCTGCCGGCGGGCGTCATCCATGCCGATCTTTTCCAGGACAACGTCTTCTTCCTGGGCGACCGGCTCTCCGGCCTGATCGACTTCTACTTCGCCTGCAACGACCTGCTCGCCTATGACGTCTCGATCTGCCTGAATGCCTGGTGCTTCGAGAAGGACGGTTCCTACAACATCACCAAGGGCTCGGCCCTGCTGGAAGGCTATTGCAGCGTGCGGCCATTGTCCGAAGCCGAGATTGCCGCCCTTCCGGCACTCTCCCGTGGCTCGGCGCTGCGCTTCTTCTTGACCCGCCTCTATGACTGGCTGACGACGCCCGCCGGCGCGCTGGTGGTCAAGAAGGACCCGCTGGAATATCTGCGCAAGCTGCGCTTTCACCGCCAGATCGCGTCCAGCGCGGAATACGGGCTGGCGCCGGAGATGGCCGGATCATGAAGCATGTCGAGATTTTCACCGACGGCGCCTGCTCCGGCAATCCCGGCCCCGGCGGCTGGGGCGCCATCCTGCGCTATGGCGAGGCGGAGAAGGAGATGTTCGGCGGCGAGGCTGAAACGACCAACAACCGCATGGAGCTGATGGCGGCGATCCAGGCGCTGAACGCGCTCAAAGCCGCTTGCGAGGTCGATCTCTATACGGACAGCGCTTACGTGAAGGACGGCATATCCAAATGGATCTTCGGCTGGAAGAAGAACGGCTGGAAGACGGCCGACAAGAAGCCGGTGAAGAATGCCGAACTCTGGCAGCAGCTCGAGGAAGCGCGTAATAAGCACAAGGTGACCCTGCATTGGGTCAAGGGCCATGCCGGACATCCGGAAAACGAGCGGGCCGACGAGCTTGCCCGCCTCGGCATGGCGCCGTTCAAGAAAAGGTAAGCGATCAAGGGAGCAGAAGAACATGGCGCAGAATATCTACGACAAGCCGGAATTCTTCGAAGGCTATAGCCAGCTTCCCCGCTCGGTGCATGGGCTGGCGGGTGCGCCGGAATGGCCTTCCATCCAGGCGCAACTGCCCGCGCTGAAGGGCCTGCGCGTCCTCGACCTCGGCTGCGGTTTCGGCTGGTTCTGCCGGTTCGCGGCAGGCGAGGGAGCCGCCTCCGTGCTCGGCCTTGATCTCTCGCAGAACATGATCGACAGGGCGCGGGCGGAAACCAGCGATCCCGCGGTTCGTTACGAGATCGCCGATCTGGAGCATGTCGAGCTGCCCGGGGCCGCCTTCGACCTCGTCTACAGCTCGCTCGCCTTCCACTATCTGGAGGATTTCGGGCGCATGGTTCGGAAGGTTGAGCGCGCGCTGGTGCCCGGCGGAAGCTTCGTCTTCACCATCGAGCATCCGATCTACATGGCGCCCACCCAGCCGGGTTTCCGGACGGACGAGGCCGGCCGCAGGATCTGGCCGGTCGATGGCTATTCCGTGGAAGGCAAGCGCACCACCGATTGGCTCGCCAAAGGCGTCATCAAATATCATCGCACGCTCGGCACCACGATCAATACGCTGATCGATGCCGGCTTCGTGCTTGATAGGCTGGTGGAATGGCATCCTTCGCCGGAGCAGCTTGCCGCAAATCCCGCCTTTGAGGAGGAGATGGATCGGCCGATGATGATGATCCTCTCCGCGCACCTGCCGGATTAGCACCGATGTCGTTCCGCATCCTCTCCCTGAACGCCTGGGGCGGCCGCGTCCACGAGCCGCTGATGCGCTATCTGCCGAAGGTCGATGCGGATGTGATCTGCCTGCAGGAGGTGACGCGCACCCCGTCGCGCGGGGCCGAATGGCTCGCCTATCGCGACGGATCGCTGGTGCTGCCGCAGCGCGCCAATCTGTTCGAGGAGGTGCGGGCGGCGCTTCCCGATTACGAAGCCTTCTTCGCGCCGGTCGCCCGTGGCGATCTTTTCGACGGCGACGAGGTGGTTGCCTCCGAATTCGGGCTCGCCACCTTCGTCAGGAAATCGCATTCGGTCATCGGCCAGGCGCTCGGCTTCATCCACGGCGCGTTCTCGGCGGATGGCTGGGGAGATCACCCCCGCTCGCGCAATGCCCACGGCGTCCGCGTCTTCAGCTATGGGCTGAACAGGGCGATGACAGTCGTCCAGCTTCATGGCCTGCGCGATCCCGCCGGCAAGGGCGATACTCCGGCGCGTCTTGCTCAGGCGCGTGCGCTGGTGAAGCTCGTCCGGCAGGTCTGGCAGCCGGGCGAGGGCCTGGTCGTCTGCGGCGATTTCAATGTGCTGCCGGATAGCGAAACGTTTCCGATCCTCGGCGAGCTCGGCCTAACGGAACTCGTCACCACGCGCGGCTTCACCGATACGCGCACCTCCTGGTATGCGAAGGACGGCCGGTATGCGGATTACCTGCTGACCACGCCCGATATCGGGATTGCCTGCTTCGAGGTGGTCGCCGAACCCGAGGTCTCGGATCACCGCGCACTGCTTCTGGAAATCGCCTGATCCCCAGTTGCGCTTGCGCCGTCAGCCACTATTCTGCCGCCAAAAGATCGGGAGGCTGGGACTATGATCCTTCATTGCGTGTTTCTTCGCTTCAAGGCATCCATGCAGGCGGCCGACAAGCAGGCTCTCTACGATGCCGTCGCGGCCTTGAAACAGGTCGTTCCCGGCATGCTCGACGTGAAATACGGACCGAATATCTCACCGGAAGGGTTGAACGGCGGTTTCGTGGATGGATTCGTGGTGACCTTCGAGAGCCCGGAGGCCCGTGACGCCTATCTGGAGCATCCGGATCATATGGCGGTCGGAGAGCGCATCGTCAGCGCGACCGACGGAGGGCTCGCCGGCCTGCTGGTTTTCGATCTGGCGGTGTGACGGCGGAGCCTCGCGGCCCCGCCCGAATGTCGGATCAGATCTGCTCCAGCATCGTGGCGGCGCTGGAGACGGTCGCCTGGCCGGGGCTTTCCTCGATGTTGAGCGACTTCACCACACCGTCTTCCACCAGCATAGAATAGCGCTTGGAGCGAACGCCGAGCCCGCCGCCGGAAAGATCCGTATCGAGACCGACCGCCTTGGTGAAGGCACCGTCGGAATCGGCGAGGAAATGGATCTTGCCGAAGCCGCCGGTATGCTCGGCCCAGGCGCCCATCACGTGCCAGTCGTTGACGGCGATCACTGCGATGTCGTCGACGCCGCGGGCGAGAATGGTGTCGCGGTTTTCGAGGTAGCCGGGCAGGTGGTTCAGCGTACAGGTGGGCGTGAATGCGCCCGGCACGGCGAACAGCACCACGCGCTTGCCCTTGAAGAGCTGTTCCGTGGTGACCTCGACCGGACCTTCGGCGGTCTTTTCCTTGAATTTGGCTTCGGGCAGCTTGTCGCCGACGGCAATGGTCATGGTGCTCTCCTTCGTTCGGGCAAGTTGGGATGGCCCGCCCCTTCGCGGCGCACTATAGACCCAGCCGGATTGATGGCAAGGAAAGATGGCCGCAGAAAACGGGCCGTCATTCGAAGGTGAGCGAGGTCTCCATGGCGCGGTTTCCGGCGATCACCAGAATGCCCCAGCGCTGGCCCTTCATCTCGTAATCTTCCGGCAGCTTTCCGATGGGCATGTCGAGGGAATAGCTGTTGCCTTTCCGCTCGCCGTTGAGGCTGTCGAAGAGCACGTGTCCCTCCGGCCCGGTGACGAAGACTTGGGGCGCTTTCTCAACATCGGCCGGCAGTTCCAGGGTGAGCTTGAGGAGATCGCGGCTTTGCGTCACGGCGTAATGGGTGACCGAAAAATCGTCGGAAGGGGCCTCCGGCAGCGTCAGGGCTGCTTGGGAGAGGATCATCGCCTCTTCCACCGGCGTGCCCTTGACCGAGCCGAGCGCCAGCGTGAATTCCGCCTGGAAGGGAATGCAGATGTTGCGGCACAGCCCGATGAATGCGGAGGCGCCGAGACTGACGGGCGTTTCCGGATCGCTCACCGTGAGCTCGAAGGGAAAGGTCACGGCCTGATCGTAGCCGATGTCGCGCAGCTTGCCGCTGTCGATGCGTTTCGGCACGGGGTAGGAGATGCTGTCGAGCGTCACGCCGCCGGCCTTCGAGAAGACCATTTTGGGCGGGATTCCAGCGTCGCCAGGCTCGCGCCAATAGGTGATCCAGCCCGCCTTCGGCTCGATCTGCAGCGCCCCGCGCACCTTGCCGTTAGGCTCCGGCGGCAGCGCTATGATGCGCATCCGCCCGCCTTCGTTCTGCGCCCATGGCGTCATCTCGGCATTGGCCGTTGGGACGTGGTAGAGCAGCCCGCCAGCGGCCAGGGCGCCGGCAAGCGTCAGCGAGCGCCATCGGGAAGATAGGCGATTGGTTAAAATTCTTCTCATGCCGGCAATGCATTTAGCCGATCCGGCCGTCGCGGGCCAGTCACGAGCCCGAGAAGGCGATCATTTTCGGTTGATTGCGAAGGCACTCTGCCCCATCTTCATTTTATTGTTGTTCTGAAGCCTTCCGCCCGAGCCGGGTGGAAGAGCGGACTGGAGGCGCGATGGCCTTGTCGAGCTTGAAGGATACGGACGAGCGCGGCTTCCTGGATGGCCAATTCCTGATTGCCATGCCCGGCATGCAGGACGGCGATTTCGCTCGCGCTGTCGTCTATATCTGTGCTCACTCGCTCGCCGGCGCCATGGGTTTCATCATCAACCGGCCCCAGAACATCTCGTTCACGGATGTCCTGCTGCATCTCAAGCTCTGCGATCAGACCGAAGCCATCATGCTGCCGGATCAAACCCGCGATTTTCCGATCCTCTCAGGGGGGCCCGTGGAAACCGGCCGCGGTTTCGTCCTGCATTCGGATGATTTCCTCTCCGAATCCTCCATTCCCGTCAGCGAGGAGATTTCGCTGACCGCCACGCTCGACATTGTGCGCGCCATCGGTGAGGGCAGGGGGCCTGCCCGCGCCACCATGCTTCTCGGCTATGCCGGCTGGGGGCCAGGCCAGCTCGAGACGGAAATTGTCGGCAACGGATGGCTCACTTGCCCGGCTACGGAAGAGCTCATCTTTGACCGTGTGCTGGAGGGCAAGTACGAGCGGGCCCTGGCGCTCCTCGGCATCGCGCCGGAAATGCTGTCCAGCGAAGCCGGCCACGCCTGAGCGCGCAATCCGGCTGGAACCGAACAGCACGCCCCGCGTTTCCTGCGCTCCGGACGATGAGCGTCCGCAAACAGGGAGATGTGAAATGGGCAGCACCAAGGACAAACTGGCCGGCAAGGCCAATGAAGTGACCGGCAAGGCGAAGCAGGCTGCGGGCGCTGCGACGGGCAAGGACAGCCTTCGCGCCAAGGGCGCAACCCAGGAGGCTAAGGGACATGCGCAGCAGGCCAAGGGCAAGGTCAAGGATGCCGCCAAGAGCACGCTCGACCGTCTCTGACAGCCTCTCATCTTTTTGACGTAAAGACCTGCTCCGAGGGCCGCCGGGGCGGGTCTTCTTGTGTTAACGTTCAATGGAATTGTGCATGCGTCTTTACGATTGCGACCACTGCGGTCGACCCGTCCACTTCGATAACCGCTCCTGCGTGAGCTGCGGCCATCGTCTTGCCTTCGTGCCGGAGCGGCTGGCCATGCATGCTCTGCGGGAGGATGGGGACGGGACCTGGCATCTGGTCGCTCAGCCGGACTACAGGGTTCGGCTTTGCGCCAACGCAGCCATGGATATCTGCAATTGGACGGTCGCGGCGGAAGATCCGCATGCCTATTGCTCGTCCTGCCGGCACAACCGGCTGGTTCCCGATGCCTCCACGGAAGCCGGGCTCAACCAGTGGCGCCGCATCGGCCAGGCCCAGCGGCACCTCTTCTACTCGCTCCTGCGTTGGAACCTGCCCCTGACCGATCGGGAGGAAGATCCGCAAGGCGGTCTCGTCTTCGATTTCCTGGTGGATGAGATCGGGGCGGACGGCGTCGTCATCCCCGCCAGAACCGGCCATGAAAATGGGGTGATCGCCATCCGGGCGGCGGAGGCGGACGACCTCACGCGCGAAGAGGTGCGGGTCTCGATGAAGGAGCCCTATCGAACCCTGCTCGGCCATTTCCGTCACGAGATCGGTCACTACATCTGGAACAAGCTGGTGCGCGACGCCGATCGGCTGGAGCCCTTCCGGCTGGCGTTCGGCGACGAGCGCGAGGATTACGGTGCAGCGCTCAGGCGCCACTATGAGAACGGCCCGCCGGCGGGCTGGCAGGAAAACTGGATCAGCGCCTATGCGAGCGCTCATCCCTGGGAGGATTTCGCCGAATGCTTTGCCCATTACGTGCATATCGTCGATACGCTGGAGACCGCGCGGTCCTACGGCATGGCGATCGAGCCGCGCGGGCATGAGGATCTGGCCGCCGTCGTCGTCTTCAATCCCTATGCCGCCCGCGATGCCGAGCAGCTCGTCGCAGCCTGGATACCCTTCAGCCTGGCCCTGAACGGTATCCATCGCTCGATGGGCGTGCCGGATTTCTATCCCTTCATCCTCACGCCGACCGTGGTGGCGAAGCTCGAATTCATCCATGCCCTTATCCGGGCGCGGCATAGATGATGCCGCAGCTCCCCGGGGAGCTGCGGCGGATGCGGAGGCGCGAGACGTCAGAACGTCGTCTTCGTATCTAGCCCGAGTGCGATCCGGCCGGCAAAGTCGCTTTGCGGGCCGGTCCTCATCGGATGGTAGCGTGCGCCCTGCACATCCCGGAAACGGCGTTCCAGACCCTTGTCCCGATAGAAGGCGCAGCCGCCTGCCGTTTCCATGGCGAGTTCGGTTGCCGAAATCGCGTGGCGTGCCACAAGCCCGCGGCCGATCATGATTTCGTTGGTCGTCTCCGGCGAGGGATTGCCGCGCTCGGCAGTCGCAATCATGGCGGCATGGGCGTATTGCGCTGCCCGGAGCTCCGTTTCCATCTGACCGGCAAGCGCTATGACATGCGGGTCCGGCGCCCGCTGCTTAGCAATGGCAACCGCAATGTCGCGGGCGCTTTCCGCCACGCCCAGGTAGGCGGCGTAGATCAACGGGAAGGCGAGCATCGAGACGATGTGGAAGAGCATGTGCCATTCGCCTTGATTGCGTTTCAGTGCCACCGCCTCCTCGGGAACCACGTGCCCTTCCACGATCACGTCGTTGGAGCCGGTGCCGCGCATGCCGATCGCCTTCCATGTGGGGGCTACCCGCACATGCGGCGATTTCATCGGCAGGCCGAAGTGCAGGACCTTCGCTCCGTCCGGCTCCTCGATAACCGCGCCAGTCATCAGGATGTCGCCGGCGGGCGAACCGGAGGTGAAGATCTTCTGCGCCGTGATCCGATAGCCGCCTTCGACCTTCTCGGCCTTGCCGGAGCCCCTGATCCAATCGGAACCGCCGCTGGAAAGCAGGACCAGCCTTTCGGCGGCCACCCGCTTGAGAAGCGGCATGACAGGTGCCGCCTGCTGGTGCGTCCAGCGCCAGGCGGGAATGGCGACCTGATGGGTATGCATGGAGAAGGCAAGCGCAGTGGAGCCGCAATGATGAGCCAGCTCCTTGATCATCGCGCAAAGCTCTGCGATCTCGATGCCCCCGCCGCCGAGATCGGCCGGAACACCGGCTTCTACAAGGCCGGATTCCTTGAGCATCTGATAGTTTTCCGCGACGAAGGCATCGCCGTCATCCGCCGCCTCGGCCCGCGCCGCAAAGCTCGGCCCCAGCGACCGGGCGATGGCGACGACGCCGAGCGCCGCCGGACCGGTATTAAGTTCACTGACTGCTGACATGGTCATGTTCCTCCCATTGAGACGGAGGCGATTGTCGGCGGGGGTGGGATACTCCTCAAGTACAGGAAGTGTACTTCGGCCGCGTCTGCTATTGCCACTATTGGTGGCGGAGGTTTGCGGGCTGGAAGGTACATAAAGTGTATTTTGCAGGCGGGCCGGAGGGTCTATATTTCTTCTTTGGCCAATGAGGAGGGTGCCGTCATGGAAATGACTGCAAGCTACGGCCAGTTCTGTCCCGTCGCGATGGCTGCCGAGGTGTTCTGCACCCGGTGGACGCCGCTTGTCCTGAGAGAGCTTCTCTGCGGCAGCCGCCGCTTCAATGATCTGAGGCGCGGCGTGCCGCGCATGTCGCCGACGCTTTTGTCGAAACGCCTCAAGGAGCTTACCCAGGCGGGCATCATAGAAAGCCGCAGAAGCGCGGACGGAAGTATGGAATATCACCTGACGCCCGCGGGAGAGGAACTGCGCGAAGTGGTGATGGCGCTGGGTTTCTGGGGACAGCATTGGGTCGAAAGCGATCTCGCGCTGAGGAAGCTCGATCCTTCGCTTCTGATGTGGGATATGCGCCGGCACCTCGATCCGGACCCCATGGTCGCGGGGCGCTGCACGATCCTGTTCCTTTATCCGGACCTGCCTTCCGCCCGGCAGAGATACTGGCTGGTCGTGGAGGGGCGCGACGTGGATGTCTGCTCGACCGATCCCGGTTTCGAGGTGGATCTCTATGTCGAGTGTTCGCTGCGCACCATGACGGCCATCTGGATGGGGCTCGCTACCGTGCGAAGCGAGGTGGAGGAGGGGCGTCTGGAAATTGACGGCGATCCCGTGCTTGCGGCCTCCATGCAGCAATGGCTTGGGTTGAGCCCCTTCGCCCGCGAAGGGAAGGCGGCAAGCACGGCGGCCTGAGCTCTTGCGCTCAGGCCCGTTTGGTCAGCGGAAAACGCTCTTTCAGCAAACGCAGCACCGCATCGGCCGGCGCAGGCGGGCTGAAGAGGAAGCTCTGGGCGAAATGGCAGCCCATCTTGGCGAGCTCGGCCGCATCCTCGTCGGTTTCCACGCCCTCCGCCACCACGGTCATCTCCAGCGCGCGGGCCATGGCGATCACCGAGCGCAGCAGCACGGCCCGTTTATCGGAGGTATCGCCGACGAGCGCCTTGTCGAGCTTGATCGTGTCGAAGGGGAACTGCGTCAGATAGGCGAGTGAGGAATAGCCGGTGCCGAAATCGTCGAGCGCGAGGCTGAGCCCCGTCTCTTTCAGCCGCGCGAGCACGAGGCGCGCCTGTTCCGGGTTTTCCATCATCACCGATTCGGTGAGTTCCAGCTTGAGCTGCGCGGGATTGACCTGCGTCTTGGCGAGCAGCGTGCGCACGTCGTTGTAGAGCTCGGCGTTGAGAAGCTGGGCGCTGGAAAGGTTGGCGGAAACGAAGATCGGCAGCTCTCCCGTATGCTGCTGCCAGTCCATCAGGTCGTTCGCCGCGCGGTCGAGCGCGAACATGCCGAGTTCCCCGATGAGGTCCGACATTTCCGCGATCGGGATGAATTCGGAGGGCGGAATGCTGCCGCGTTTGGGATGCTCCCAGCGCAGCAGCGCCTCGAAGCCGGCGATCTCGCCGTCCTTCAGCTGGATGATCGGCTGATAGGCCAGCGAAAGTTCCTTGCGCTCGATCGCCCGGCGAAGGTCCGTCTCGATCTGCAGCCGGTCGGTTCCGGAGGAGCGGAAGGCCGGCCGGAACGGCTCGACCCGGTTGCCGCCCGCGCGCTTGGCCCGGTACATGGCGAGCTCCGCGTCGGCGAGCAGGCTGGCGGCGCTTTCCTGCTGGTCCACCCAGGAGGCGAGCCCGATCGAGGCCGTCAGGATGATCTCGCGGCCCGCGAAATTGATCGGCACCATGATCGCCTTGGAAACCGCATCGGCAAAATCGGCCACCTTCACCGGATCGCGTTCGGAAACCAGGATGAGGCCGAACTGGTCGCCGTTGAGGCGGGCGAGCGTATCCTGCGGCTTGAGGAGACGCCTGAGCCGGCGCGTCAGCGCGATCAGGATGTTGTCGCCCGCCGCGATCCCGAGCGAATCGTTCACTTGCTTGTAGCGGTCGATGTCGATCGACAGCACGGTCGGCCGCACGGTGTCGCCGCCCGGCGCCAGCGTCAGCACGGCCTGCAGCCGATCGAGGAAGACCTGGCGGTTCGGCAGGCCCGTGAGGTTGTCGTGCACCGCATCCTGCAGCAGGCGTTCGACGGAGTTCTTCTGCTCGGTGATGTCGACGACGGTGCCGACGCAACGGATGATCTCGCCGTCGGAGCCGAGCACCGGCCGCGCGCGAATCTGCAGCCAGTGGAAATGCCCGTCCTCGGCGCGAATGCGGAATTCGTGGTTCAGTCGGCCACGCCGGTGTTCGAGCAGCACATCGAGCGTGGCGCGGAAGCGGTCGCGATCGTCTGGATGAAGGCGCGGCAGCCAGTTGCGGACCGGTCCGTGCATGGAGCCCGGCGAAAGCCCGAGGCGCGTGGATATGTCGGGCGTGGTGACGACGCGGTCGCGCGCCACGTCCCAATCCCACACGGTGTCGCCGCTGCCGGTCAGCGCCAACGACTGGCGCTCGAGATCGGAGAACAGGCCCTGCTGGTAGGCGCCGCCGGCAAAGGCGTGCTGCATCACCGTGAAGCCGATCAGGAGCACGATCAGCACCAGGCCGCCGCCGAGCGCCGGCTGGATGATGTCGTTGTCGAGGCGGCCCGTCACCGTCAGCCAGGCGCCGAACAGCCAGACCAGGATCAACCCCCAGGTCGGCACCAGCAGGATGGCGCGGTCATAGCGGTTGAAGCCGAGATAGACGATGAGCAGGATGCCCGCCGTCGAGGTGAGCGCGAAGGAAAGCCGCGCGATGCCGGAAGCGATGGAGGGATCGTAGATCGCCACGCCGAAGAGCAGCACCAGACCCACTATCCAGGCAAGCGTGGCATAGCCGAGATGCACGTGCCAGCGGTTGAGGTTGAGATAGGTGAAGAGGAAAATCACCAGTGAGGAGGCGAGCGCCACTTCCGCGCAGGCGCGCCATATTCGCTGGTCGCTGGAGGTGATGGTGATGAGCTTGTCGAGGAAGCCGAAATCCACGCAGATATAGGCGAGCACCGCCCAGGCGAGCGCGGCCGCGGCTGGCAACATGGAGGTGCCCTTCACCACGAAAAGGATGGTCAGGAACACCGCAAGCAGGCCGGCGATGCCGAGCACGATACCGCGATAGAGCGTGAACGCGTTGACCGTGTCCTTGTAGGCTTCCGGCTCCCACAGATAGATCTGCGGCAGTTGCGGGGTTGCGAGTTCCGCAACGAAGGTGATGACCGAGCCCGGATTGAGCGTGATGCGGAACACGTCCGCATCGGGGCTCGGCTCGCGGTCGAGCGCGAAGCCTTCGGAAGGCGTGATGGCGATGATGCGCTGCGAGCCGAGGTCAGGCCAGAAAAGCTGTGAATTCACGAGCCGGAAATGCGGCGCCACGATCACGCGTTCGAGCTGTTCTTCGGAAACGTTGGCAAGCGCGAAGACGGCCCAGTCGCCCTGATGCCGGGGAGAACTCGCCCGTACCTCGATGCGGCGGCGGATGCCGTCGGCGCCGGCGGCCGTCGAAACCTGAAAGGCCTCTCCCTGGTTGGTGTAGATGTCGGTCGTCTCGGTGAGATCGAGCGCCGTATCGTCACGGGAAATCTTCACCGGCTCGGCCGCCCGTGCGGGGTGCGCCCCGAGCACGGCCGTCACCGTCATCAGGGCAAGAAGCGCTGCGAGCCAGCGGAGCGGAAGGACAAGACCTAGGCGGCGGGTACTCATGATTTCAGCATCTTCCCGAATTCGCCATCCTCCGGCAGCCGGGAATACATCACGTGATCGCGCCACTCGCCGTTAATCTTCAGATATTTCCGCAAAAGACCTTCCCGCACGAAACCGGCCTTCTCAAGAAGCCGCACACTTTTCCAGTTCTCCGGAATACAGGCTGCCTCAATCCGGTGCAACTGAAGTTCGCCGTAGATGTAGGGGATGGCCAGATTGAGGCCGGAAAGCATGTGGCCTTGCCCGGCGTGACGCTCTCCCATCCAATAGCCGATCATGCAGCTTTGCGCCGCCCCCCGGCGGATATAGCCGATGGTGAGACCGCCCAGCAGTTCCATGTCCTGGCGGCGGAAGAGGAGAAGGGGAACGGCAAGCCCGGAATTGAATTCCTGCCCGCAGCGTATCACGCGGGCGCGGAACGAGCTTTCGGTCAGGTCGTCGCTGCGCCAGACCGGCTCCCAGGGCTGCAGAAAGGCACGGCTCTCGTAGCGGAGCGCATGCCACTGCCTGTAATCCGAATAGCGGGGCAGGCGCAGCATGTGGTTCTCGCCGTAAAGCTCTGGTGTGTCCGGCTGCCGCGACAAGAACCGAAACACCGATTTTGCCATGCCCTTGCTCCAGGCGCCCTTTAACTTGCGGCTTTCTGCGTCCTTGCCCCGGGCGAGGAAAGCGCAGCGGAGATTTCCGACATGGGTGCCAGCCTTTCGATGGGGCCCACGGCCGACAATGTCGGAACTGTATCGAAAAACAGCCGGCCGGCAAGATCGGTCAGGCGTTCTGTCGTAATTCCCTCGAGGCGCTCCATCATTTCCTGGTTGGGGATGATGCGCCCGTAAAGGATCATCTGCCGGGCCATCTGGCCGGCGCGTGCCGCCGGGCTTTCCTGCCCCATCAGCAATTGCGCCCTGATCTGGGCGCGGGCGCGGTCGATCTCCTGATTGTCGATCCTGTCGGAAGCCTTGCGCAATTCGTCAATGACGACCGGCACCAGGTTCGGCAGCTCGTCGCCGCTCGTTGCCGCATGAACGCCGAAGATGCCGGTGTCCGAAAAGCCCCAATGGAAGGCGTAGACCGAATAACAGAGGCCGCGATGCTCGCGCACCTCCTGAAAGAGGCGGGAGGACATGCCGCCGCCCAGGATATTGGCGAGAATCTGCGAGCAATAGAAGTCGCGCATATGGTAGGCCTTGCCCTCGAAGCCGAGGAGGAGCTGGGCATCCATAAGGTCGCGGCTTTCCCTTGCGTCACCGCCGATATAGCGGGCCGCATCGAAGACCGGAGGCGCGCTCGCACTTTGCGGCAGCTTTGCAAAGCCCTGCTCCACCTGGCGGCAGAAGGTCTCGTGATCGACAGCCCCGGCGCCGACGACGAACATGCGATCGGTCGTGTAATTGCGAGAGAGATAGCCGCGGATCTGGTCCGGCGTGAAGCTTTTCACCTTTTCCGGCGTGCCGAGAATGGGCCGGCCGATCGTCTGGCCGCGATAGGCGACCTCCGAGAAACGGTCGAAAACCACGTCATCCGGCGTGTCGTTGGCGGCGCCGATCTCCTGCAGGATGACGTGTTTCTCACGCCGTAGCTCTTCCTCGTCGAAGACCGATTCCGTCAGGATGTCGGCGAGGATGTCGACCGCGAGCGGGACATGATCCTTCAGCACACGGGCATAATAGGAGGTGGTTTCGGTGGAGGTGGCGGCATTCAGCTCGCCGCCGACATTCTCGATCTCCTCGGCGATATCGCGGGCGCTTCGCCGGGTGGTGCCCTTGAAGGCCATGTGCTCGAGGAGGTGGGCGATACCGTGTTCTTCTTCGGTCTCGTTGCGAGACCCCGATTTGATCCAAACCCCGAGCGCCACGCTCTCCAGATGGGGCATCGTCTCGGTCACTACCGTCAGCCCGGAGGAAAGCCGGGTGATTTGTACATTCATAGTCTGTCTTTCCGGGCGCCGCCGATACTCAGTTCCTTGCCCGCGCATGCTCGCCGATGAATTTTTCGACGGCCTTGAGGTCCGGTTCCAAGACGTTGAAGCGCTCCTCCCTGTCCATCAGATCGGCGAGCCATGATGGAAGCGCGGGATCAATTCCGCAAGCGGATTTTACCGCGGCGGGGAATTTGGCCGGGTGCGCGGTTGCCAGCGTGACCATCGGACTGGACGGTCTTGAGTTCTTTTTCGCGACGAAAACGCCGGTCGCGGTATGCGGATCGATGAGGTAGCCGGTCGCCTCAAGCGTCTCCCGGATCGTCGCCGCCACCTGGCGTTCGGTGGCGCGTCCGGCGCGGAATTCGCGCTTGATGGCTTTCAGCGCCGGCGGCTGGATTTCGAAGGCTCCGGACTGCTTGAGGCCCGCCATGGCGGAGCGGATGGAGGAGGCGTCGCGCCCATAGGCCTCGAACAGCAGCCGTTCGAAATTGGAGGAAATCTGGATGTCCATGGAAGGCGATGTGGTCGCCTTGACGCCCTTCATCTCGTACCGTCCACTCTTCAGCGTCCGGGCGAGGATGTCGTTGTCGTTGGTGGCGATCACCAGTCGGTCGATCGGCAGCCCCATCTTCTTGGCGACGTATCCGGCGAAGATATCGCCGAAATTGCCGGTGGGCACGGTGAACGAGATTTTCCGGTCCGGTGCGCCGAGCGAAACCGCGGCGGTGAAGTAATAGACAACCTGCGCCATGATGCGCGCCCAGTTGATCGAGTTCACGCCGGAAAGCTTCAGCCGGTCGCGGAAGGCGGTGTCGTTGAACATCTCCTTCACGAGGTTCTGGCAGTCGTCGAAATTGCCCCTGACCGCAAGCGCATGCACGTTGGTGGCGTTCGAGGTGGTCATCTGCCGCTGCTGGACGGGGGAGACCTTGCCGTGCGGGAAGAGGATGAAGATATCGGTGCGGTCCCGCCCGGCGAAGGCATCGATCGCAGCGCCGCCGGTATCGCCGGAGGTTGCTCCGACGATGGTCGCGCGTTCGCCGCGTTCGGCAAGCACGTAATCCATTAGCCGGGCGAGCAGTTGCATCGCCACGTCCTTGAAGGCGAGCGTCGTGCCGTGAAAGAGTTCCAGCACGAAATCGTTGGACCCCGTCTGGACGAGTGGCACCACCGCCGGATGGCGGAACGTGGCATAGGCCTCGTCGATCATCGCCTTCAGCTTGTCGGCGGGGATCTCGTCGCCCACGAAATGTTTCAGGATCTCGAAGGCCACGTCCTGATAGGGTTTTCCCCGCAGCGCCCTGATCTCGCGCTTCGTCAGTGCCGGCCATTCGCGGGGCACGTAAAGGCCGCCGTCGCGAGCGAGTCCAGCCAGCAGCGCGTCACGGAAGCCGAGCGCGGGCGCTTCGCCCCGGGTAGAAATGTAGTCCACGACCTTCAATCCCCAATCGATTTTTCTTCGCGCCGCTGGTATAGACCAGGAAAATTGGCCATGAAAGGCCACAAAACGTGATCGCAGACCGGTTGCTGCGGAACAACGGGAAGAGGTGAAGAGAGTTGAGTAAGGTGTTCGGCAAGATATCGCGCGCGCTTGTCTCCATATCGCTCCTGGCTGTCGCGGCCGGCTGCAATTCTTCCTCGGAAGGTGGAGGGCTGGGGCTCGGCCAGCAGGCTTCCGCGGAGGCGCAACAGCCGGCGACGCCGGTGGTTCAGGCTTTCTGCCCGCCCGTGGTGATGCGTGAGGAGGCGGCTTTCCATCGTGTCTATGCACGCGGTGGCCAGGACGATCCGGAGAAGCTCCTCTATCAGGCGTCGCTTGCGGACGCGACCCGCGCCTGCACCGCAAACGAAACGACCCTGACCATCAACGTGGTCGCCCAGGGACGGCTCGTCACCGGCGCGGCCGGGGCTTCGGGCCCGGTCTCCCTACCGATTCGGGTGGAAGTGATCGATGGCGACAACGTCCTCTATTCGCAGGTCGTCAATTTCAGGGTCGACCTGCCGCCGGGCGCGCCTTCGACCCAGTTCGTCTTCAACAAACCGGATGTCTCCATTCCGAACGGACAAGGCGGTGCCTCGCGCTTCACGCGTGTTCGCCTCGGCTTCGAGACGGGACCGGCGAAGAAGGCCCGGTCCTGATAGCGGATGTTTAGACCGCGCCCGCCCATTCGGTGAGCGCGGCGACCACCGCCGGCAGATCGACCATGCGCGAAATCACGGTTTCAGCGCCGGCATCCGTCAGCCGGTCGGAATGGCTCGCATAGGTGTGCGAGGCGCCGGTGAAGCCGACGACGCGCATGCCGGCCGCGCGTGCGCCATGGATGCCGTGGACCGAATCTTCGATCACCAGCACCTTGGACGGCGAGACGTTGAATTGCTCGGCTGCGTGCAGGAAAATGTCCGGCTTCGGCTTTGCCCGATCGGGGCCGAGATCCTTGGCCGAGAAGATGTGGGGCGCGAAATAGGGCTTCAGCCCGACCTTGGTCAGCATCATGTCGAGCCGGTGAGAGCTCGAATTGGAGCAGATGCAGCGCTGCGTGGTGAGGCGCGCAAGGGCGAACTTCACGCCATCGATGATCTTCACTTCGCGCGCGAGCTTGGCGTCGAGCAGCTTTTCCGATTTGTCGAGCAGCGAGGCGGAGAAGGGGATGTCCGCTTCTTTCTCGACCGCCAGCAGAATGTCCTTCCAGGTCAAGCCTGCGAAGCGCTCGCCCATTTCCTCGACGCTGATCGGATAGCCGGCCTCGGTGAGCAGCCGTGATTCCACCTGTGCCGCGATGATCTCGGAATCGACCAGAACGCCGTCGCAATCGAAAATGATGAGGTCGAATCCACTCATGATGAAACGCCTTGTTGGGGGAGGTACGGGGCCTTTTATACGAGGCGCGCGGCAAGCTCAACCGATGCGGCTGCATGGCAGGGGTGCAGCCCTCGACAACCCCAGGCAGGCCGTCTAATGAACGCACATGGGCAAGGAGCCGGAAGACACAATCGCCAGCCGCATCAGCAGGGAGCTTGCCGATCGCATCGTGCGCGGCGAACTGGCGCCGGGCGCCCGCCTCCGCCAGGATCACATAGCCGAGGAATTCCAGACCAGCCACGTGCCGGTGCGTGAGGCCTTCCGCCGGCTGGAGGCGCAGGGGCTGGCGATCAGCGAGCCGCGCCGTGGCGTGCGGGTCGCTTCCTTCGATCTGGCCGAAGTCCGCGAAGTGGCGGAAATGCGCGCCGCCCTCGAAGTGCTGGCATTGCGCCATGCGGCGCGCCACCTGACGCCCGCGATCCTTGAAGCCGCGGAAGAGGCGACCCGCGAGGGCGATGCCGCAGCCGACGTGCGGGCCTGGGAGGAGGCGAATCGCCGCTTTCACCGGCTCATCCTGACCCCCTGCGGCATGAACCGCCTGCTCGCCTCGATCGACGATCTGCACGCCGCGAGCGCCCGCTTCCTCTTCTCCGCCTGGCAGTCCGGCTGGGAAAAACGTACCGACCACGACCACCGGGCCATTCTGCTGGCGCTTCGTCAGGGGCGGACGGAGGAGGCCTGCGGCATCCTCGAAAAGCACGTGCAGTGGATCGGCCGCGCACCCCAGAGCGTGAAATCCGGCGCTGCACGCGAAGCCTTCGCCATCGTCGGTTGACGATTTCTCAAAAATTATAGATTTTTTTAAATCTGCATTTTCCCTGGAAAATTCAGAGGTTTTTGGCTCTTCTTTGCCTCGAAGTTTCGGCATCTTTCGGAACGGCGCTTGCCTTTGGGAAAAATCGTCGGCATGAAAATATATGGGAATCGAATTTTATCTATAATTTAAAAAAGGAGAGGCAAATGTCCCTGACCAATTCCTATGAGACCCTCGTATTCGACCCTCTGCGGCTGGCCGACCGCTCGCTCGCGACGAAGGCGGTTTTCGTCCTCGCCGGCACGCTCGTGCTGGCGCTCGCCTCGCGCATTTCGGTGCCTATGTATCCGGTGCCGATCACCATGCAGACCTTTGCGATCACCATGATCGGCGCGCTTTACGGCTGGCGGCTCGGTGGCCTCACGGTGCTTGCATGGCTTGGCGAAGCAGCGCTGGGCGCGCCGGTTCTCGCCAACGGATCAGGCGGGCTTGCTCCTTTCGTCGGTCCAACCGCGGGCTATCTCGCGTCTTTCCCGATCATCGCCGCACTTGTGGGCTGGCTTGCCGAGCGTGGCTGGACCGGCGAAAAGATGGTGCGGAGCTTTTTCGCGCATTTCAGTGCCAATCTGCTCTGCCTGGCGATCGGCGGTGCTTATCTCTCGTGGCTGATGGGAATTGAGAAGGGCTGGCTCCTGGGCGTCGCTCCCTTCATTCTCGGGGCCTTCCTGAAGTCCGCTTTGGCGGCTGCCGTGCTCAAGGGCGTGCGGGCCTATAGCGGTCGCACCGATCTCAATTGACGATCCGGCTTCGGGCCCATCATCTCCTCTGCATGCTGACATTCGTCGGTGAAGGCTATAGTCCGGCCTTCACCGCGAATTACCGCCGCATCGCCGAGCGGCTGTCGGCGGGGGAGGAGATCGAGATCGTCCATGGTCCGGACGATATCTGCGCTCCGCTCCTGGCCGATGCCGACGCGCATTGCTTCCGACAGAGCGTCGAAACGAGAGATCAACTCGCCGCGAGTGATGTCGGCGCGCTGCTCGGCATGGCGATAGTGGAGGGGTTGGTGATCCGGCCCGATGCGGCATTCCTGGCGAAGCTTCGCGAGGGATTTTCAAAGCATTCCGTTCGCGGGGCCTGTAGCGGCTGCGAATGGAGCTCCTTGTGTGATCGCATCGCGACCGAAGGCTTCGACGGCGTTCTGGTCGGTCCGGCCCGTCTCACTCGGCCGGAAACAGCGAGAGAAACTTCCGCTCGCCGGATGGGGTGAAGAGGATCGCGCGGCTATCCTCACTCCGCCGCGCCCAGCCGTTTTGGAGGAAGTGCGAAAGCAATGCCTTGCCGAGCGTGCCGGCAAGGTGCGAACGGCGCTCGCTCCAGTCGAGACAGGATTTGCAGAGCGGCCGCCTGCTCGAAGCGAGCGTATCGAGATCGATGCCGATTTCGGAAAGCCGGGCGCGGCCCTGATCCGTGAGCCGGAGGTTTTCGCCCTCCGCATCGATCGCCCCGCTCTGCACGAAGCTGTCGAGCATCCGCACCCCGTAATCTCCGGCAAGATGGTCGTAGCAGACGCGCGCTTTGCGCAGCGCGGGGTCTTTCGGTCCTGGCCGATGGCGCAGATGCCCGCGGCTTGCGGCAAAAACCATGATGCCTTCCAGAAGCGAAGCCGTTGCAGTATCCGCGAGCGCATAATAGCGGTGCCGGCCCTGCTTCCGCTGTGAGATGATGCCGCCGTCTTCGAGCTTGGAAAGATGAGAGCTTGCCGTCTGCAGCGTCACGCCGGCGGCCTGGGCAAGTTCGGTCGCCGTCAGCGCTCGGCCGCCCGTCAGCGCAGTCAGCATGTTGGCGCGTGCCGGATCGCCGATCAGCGTGCCTATGCGGGCTATGTCGGGACCTTCCTTCATACTTCGATCATAACCGAAGCATCTCCGTCGCACAACGTGTCAAAGTCATCCCATGAAAAACGGAGAGACAACATGATTACCTGCTTCATCCGCTACGAGATCGACCCTTTCAAGAAGGAGAAATTTGCGGATTATGCCCGCGCCTGGGGCCAGGCTATCCCACGTTGCGGAGCAGACCTGATCGGCTATTTCGGCCCGCACGAGGGCTCGGCCACCACTGCCTACGGCCTCTATAACATCGAGAACCTCGCGGCCTACGAGGCCTATCGCGCGCGTCTGGCGGAAGACCCGCTGGGCCGCGAGAACTACGAGTTCGCCAAGCGCGAGCGCTTCATCCTGAAGGAAGACCGCATTTTCCTGAAGAACATGTCCCTGCCGCACGGAGCTTTCGTAAAGCCATGATCGCCGTCATCTTCGAAGTGCTGCCCTATATGGGCGAACGCCACAGATATCTCGACCTTGCGGGCGAGCTTCGCTCCGAACTCGAAAAGATCGATGGCTTCATCTCCATCGAGCGGTTCGAGAGCCTGACGCTGCGCGGCAAGATCCTGTCGCTCTCCTTCTGGAGGGATGAGGAGGCCGTGCGGCAATGGCGCAATCTCGAGAGCCACCGCGCGGCCCAGCGCGCCGGCCGCAACGGCATCTTCGCCGATTACCGCCTGCGGATAGGCCATGTGGTGCGCGACTACGGCATGACCGAGCGCGCCGAGGCACCGGAGGATAGCCGGGAAGCGCATGCGGCTTAGTAGGACTGGTCCACCTGCTTTTGAATGGCCTCAATCGCGATCCGAAGTCTGGGAAGCTCATCGATGATAACGCCCCAGATGATCTTGTCGGACAGGCCATGATATTCGTGTCTCAACACGTTTCCGATGCCCTTGACCCGCGGCCAAGGTATTTCCGGCCGCGTATTCTTGAGCTCGGCCGGAATACTGCGACTGGCCTCCGAGATTATCTCGACGGCACGCTCCAGCCCGAGTTTTAGAATTGGGTCATTCTGGTAATCAGTGAATGACTTCCCTGCAATCGCCGTCTCGACGATAGCGATCGATTGAAGAATGTCATTGAGAAAATGCCGGATTTCACGCGCCATTAAAAGACCTGCACGGCGGAGTTTTCGATCTTGTCCTTCAGCATCGGATGCAGGCTGTCTCGCGTGGTTACATCGACCGGCAGATGCAACTCGTCTTCCAAAAAGAGTTTGATGCCAACGAGGTCGAACGCGTTGAAGCGGCTCTGCGGATCGTAATCGATGAACAGGTCGAGGTCGCTCGTTTCCGCGGCCTCGTCCCTTGCAACCGAGCCGAAGAGATAAAGCGAGGTCGCGCCGAGTGCCCGGATGGCATCGGCATTCCGTCTCAGTCTTTCGATCGCTTCGTCCTTTTTCATGGGCATCATTCTAGCGCATGGGCTCACGTCTTTCCATGTGTCCGGATTTTTTCTCGAAATCGCTCATGCGCTTCAGGTTTTGGTAACCAACTTGGGTAACCATAACAGCCAGTAAAGAGTATTAGCGTAGCGAGTATCCCATGGCGTCTGTCCTGCCGCTCGCCGACCTGAAAGTTCAGGCTCGGCCAGCCTCCTGGCTTAATTCCATCATCAAGGGCGATTGCGTGGCCGCGCTGGAAGCGCTGCCGGATCAGTCCGTCGACGCGATCTTCGCCGATCCTCCCTACAATCTCCAGCTCGGCGGCACGCTGCACCGGCCGGATCACTCGGTGGTGGATGCCGTCGATGACGAGTGGGATCAGTTCGCCTCCTTCGAGGTCTATGATGCCTTCACCCGCGCCTGGCTGCTCGCCTGCCGGCGCGTTCTGAAGCCGAACGGCACGATCTGGGTCATCGGCTCCTATCACAACATCTTCCGCGTCGGCACGATGCTGCAGGACCTCAACTTCTGGATCCTGAACGATATCGTCTGGCGCAAGACGAACCCCATGCCGAACTTCAAGGGCCGTCGCTTCCAGAACGCGCATGAGACAATGATCTGGGCCAGCCGTGATCCGAAGGCCAAGGGCTATACCTTCAATTACGATGCGCTGAAGGCCTCCAACGACGACGTTCAGATGCGCTCGGACTGGCTCTTCCCGATATGCTCTGGCCACGAGCGGCTGAAGGGCGAGGACGGCAAGAAGGTTCATCCGACCCAGAAGCCGGAGGCGCTGCTCGCCCGTGTCATCATGGCTTCCACCAAGCCCGGTGATGTCGTGCTCGATCCCTTCTTCGGTTCCGGCACCACCGGCGCCGTCGCCAAGCGCCTCGGCCGAAACTTCGTCGGCATCGAACGCGAGCAGGACTATATCGATGCCGCCACCGCCCGCATCGCCGCCGTCGAGCCTCTCGGCAAAGCCGAGCTGACGGTCATGACCGGCAAGAAGGCCGAGCCGCGCGTCGCCTTCAACACGCTGATCGAAAGCGGGCTGGTCAAGCCCGGACAGGTGCTGACGGACGCCAAGCGTCGCTACAGCGCCATCATCCGCGCCGATGGCACGGTTGCTTCGGGCGGCGACGCCGGCTCCATTCATCGTCTCGGCGCCAAGGTCCAGGGGCTCGATGCCTGCAACGGATGGACCTTCTGGCACTTCGACGACGGACAATCCCTGCGTCCGATCGACGACCTGCGCGCGGTTATCCGCAGTGGTCTTGCGAAACTGGACTGATCCACCGGTCCTCAAGCCCGATCTCGAAATTCCTTCTCTCGGTTTCACCTCTAGTCCCGAAGAAGGATAATTGACGCCCGGGGAGGCTGACCCCGGGCGTCAATAGTCTGCCGCCGTCCGCTTAGGGCGCGCGGCATCCGATGAGGTCAGGCCGCTTCCAGAGCGCTCATCGCCAGCCGGCGCGCGATCTCGCGAGCCTGCGCTTCGGCAAGTTCTACGGATACTCTGTGCCGGTCGTCCTTGAATTCCTGGTATTCGATCGCGACGGTTTCGATTGCGTCCGCTGAGACGCCGAAATAGTGGGCGCAGGCGGCAATCGCCGGGTCGAGCGCGTTCATATGCGCGCGCAACCCGCCCGGCGCGAAGCCGAATTCCCCGCGCGACGACAACACGACGAGCCGCTTGCCCGAAAGTATCGGCGCGATGGGTATGTCGCCCCGTGAAAGATCGAACGAGAAGGTGCGGCCGATTCGGGCGACATGGTCGATCCATGCCTTCAACGTGGATGGAATGCCGTAATTGTACATGGGCACGCCCATGACAAGGATATCCGCCTCAATGACCTCGTCGATAAGCCGGTCGGAAAGCGCCAGCTTTTCGGTCATCCAGCTTTCGCGCGTCTCCGGTGGGGTAAACGCGGCATGAATGAAGCGGTGATCTATCGGTGGAACCGGAAAACGCCCCACATCCCGCGTGACGATACGGGCCGAGGGAGCCTGCCGCCGATACTCCTCGATGAAGAGATTGGTCAGGCGGCGGGTCAGCGAGCGGTCTTCGAGTTGGGCGCTCGAATCGATGCGCAGCAGGGTGGTCATGGTATCTCCTTGTCTCTGGTCGCGGGCAAAAGCCCGCTTCGGGGCCAAGAGCTACCAGCGGCCGAAAGGCTTGGCGAAAGCGAATATTTCAGAGATAAGGTGAATGAGATTCATCTTCCGAGCTCCCGAAAAGAGATCGACATGCGCCGATTGCCGCCTTTGCACGCGCTCAGGGCCTTCGAAGCCGCCGCCCGGCATCTCCACTTCTCCAAGGCGGCGGAAGAGCTCAACCTGACGCCGACGGCGGTCAGCCACCAGGTTCGCCATCTCGAAGACATTCTGGGCGTCACGCTCTTCCACCGCTATCCTCGTCCGGTTCGTCTGTCGCCGGAAGGCGAGACGCTCTATCCGGTGCTGAGAGAAGCGCTCGATCGCGTTGCCGCGGCGGTCGAGGATATCTCGGCCGTGCGTCTGGATCGGCCGCTGACCGTCTCCGTCACGATGGCTTTTGCAAGCCGATGGCTGACGCCGCGCCTGCCAAGCCTGCGGGCCGAAACCGGCCTTGCTTTCGCGATCGAAGCGGAGGATCGGCCGGTGGATCTGCATGCCTCCGATGTCGATATCGCGATCCGCTATTCGGAAGCGCCGGGGCAGGGGGCGGAGTGGGTCCGCCTTTTCGACGACCGCATCGTGCCGGTCTGCGCGCCGCCGCTTCTGCAAGGGCGTTCCCCTGACCTGGACCCCGGAGAAATAGCCGGGCTGCCGCTGATACACTATCGCTGGAAGTCGAAATCGAAAGATGCCCCGTCATGGGAGCGCTGGTTCGCGCGTGCGGCCCAAGGCCTGCCGGGAAAGCCTGCGGTTCAAACTTTCTCGGAAGAGGTCCATGCGATCGACGCAGCCGTCGCGGGGCAGGGCGTGGTGCTGGCCTCCGAGGTGCTTGTTTCGGATTTGCTCGCGCGCGGCGAGCTTATCCGGGTATCGCAGATTACCCTTCCCGGACTGGCCTTCTGGGGCGTGTTCCTGAGTTCCAATCCACGAGCCGGCGAGTTGAAATTGTTCATGGATTGGATGCGAAAGCAGAAATAGGCCCATTCGCAGAAGCTGACGTCGGGCGTTACTCTTTCGGGGAATATTTTATCCCGCCATCAAGCCTCTTTATTTAAGTTTTGATTCATATATTACTGAAGATCAAGAATCTTCGATGCTTTTCAGCATATCTTGAACAGGCGCATACCTCAGGACCAATCGATATTCAGTTTCGGGCGCGGCGGATGATCGAGCATATACCGGAAGAGGAATTCGTAGAGACGATCTATGCCTGTCTCCTCGGCGAGCTGCCATGGCCGAGCCTGATGACGCGCATCGATGCGCTGCTGCCGAATGCGATCAGCAATTTCGTGATGGTGGAAAGCCGCGGCTCGCGTGCCAATGTCGAGCTCAGCACCAATTGCCCGGCCGATGCCATAGAAAGCTACAACAGCTATTATCATCGCGTGCATCCGTGGATGTCCAAGGCTTTCATGCAGCCTATCGGCATGGGCATGATCTCGGATCAGCTGATGCCGAGAAGCCAATCCATGCGGACGGAATATTATAACGACTTCATGCGGCCGCTGGGGGTAACATGCGGCGTCGGCGTCGTTCCGGTCCGCAATAGCGAGGGTGTCCTGCTTCTCAGCACGCTCAATGCAAGCGCGGAACCGGAAGAGATGCTCGCGGTTGCCGATCTTCTCACCCGTCTCTCTCCGCACCTGCAGCGCGCCTTTCACTTTTACCGGCGCCGCGCCGCAGCCGAAGCCGCCGAAAAAGAGGCCATGCTGACCGCGATAGGCGTGGGTACCGTGCTCGTCCGGCAGGGGCGCTTCGTCCGTTCCACGAGCGATAAGGCTCGGATAATGATCGAGGAAGGATGCGGCATCAGCATTTCGCCAACAGGCCGCGCCATGTTTTCCGATGACGAAGCGAGTGGACGGCTCGACCTGATGCTGAAGCGCGATTTCACCGGAAATTCCGTTTTCTCCACCATGGCCGAGCGGAACGGCAAGCGGTTCCGCTATACTCTCCTGCGCCTGGCTTCCGATTACATCAGCGAATTTCTCGAGGGGCCGACCGTCGCGGTCCTGATCGAACGAAACGAGCAGGATAGGGCCCGCCAGCAGGACGCGCTGCTTGCCGCCTATGGTCTCACACCGGCCGAAGCAAGGGTTGCCGCGCGGCTGGTGAAGGGGGAAACCGTGGACGAAGTCGCCTTCGCCCACGGTGTTTCGCGCGAGACGGTCCGCACCCAGATCAAGAGCATCTACGCCAAGCTCGGCGTGAGCCGTCAGGTGGACCTGCTGCGTCTGCTGCTTTGAAGCATGTCGCGCCAAACCGTGCTGTGGTTTTGCGATAACGACACGCGCAAGCGCTTAAACCTCGACGCCGTGGGCGGCGAGGTCCTTCTTTAGATTTTCGGCATCCGTGAAGTGGATGGCCTGCCAGCCGGCAGCCCTGGCGCCTTCCACATTGGGGTAGGAATCGTCGATGAAGATCGTGGCGTCCGGCTTCAGCCCGAAATCGCGGCTATGCTTCTCATAGATCGCCACATCCGGCTTGATGAGCCCGATCTCGCCCGACACGGTGACCCCGCGCGGCTTGTTGAGGAAGGGGAAGAGCTCGCGGGCATGGGTGAAGGTATCGGCCGCGAAATTGGTCAGCATCGTCACGTCGCGGCCCTTCTCGATCAGCCCTTCCATGATGGCGACGCTGCCCTCATAGGCGTGGGGCACCATCTCGTGCCAGTATTTACGGAAGGCGCGAATCTGCTCCTCGCGCTCCGGATGCTTCTCGATCAGCAGGCTTTCGGCGTCTTCCCATTTGCGGCCACGGTCCTGCTCCAGGTTCCATTCATGGGTGCAGACATTGAGGAAGAACCAGCGGCGTTCCTCTTCGTCCGGAATGATGCGGCTATAGGGAATGTTGGGATCGTAATGGATCAGAACCTTGCCGATGTCGAAAACGATGTGGTCGATCTTTGCCGCCATGAATGCCTTGGCTCCCTTGGATTAACTAAACCCGTGAATCAATTGGGTTGGAACGCCCGTGGAATAGCCTGGACGATCGCTTTTTTCATGACGGTCGGCAGCGCCTGGGCATCAAGATTTGTGACCGGCTCCCACCAACCGTCATCATGCACGACCTTTTCGGTCAGTGCCCGGAAGATGGATAATCTGAGTTCGAAATGCGTGAAGACATGGGTAACCGCGCCGCAGGCCTCCCACTTTGCGGGGAAGGGCGCATGGCCCGCGGTGGAGCCACCGTCGATCCGCGAGGTCCAGCCGGTGGTGGGCACTTCGGTCATGCCGCCGAGCAGCCCGCTCTCGGCACGCCGTCTGAGCAGGACCTCGCCCCCCGGCGTCACCGCTATGAAGGCGGCGCCCACGCGGATCGGTTTCTCCTTCTTCGCCGCCTTCACCGGAAACCTCTCCGGATCGTGTTCGGCGAAGGCGAGACAGTCTTCACGCAACGGACAGAGAATGCAGCTCGGCCGCTTCGGCGTGCAGATCGTCGCGCCGAGATCCATCATTGCCTGCGCGAAATCGCCGGGCCGGTCGGTCGGCGTCAATGCCGCCACCTGTCGCTTCATCAGCGGCTTGGCGCCCGGCAGTGGCGCATCGATCGCATGAAGGCGCGAGATCACCCGCTCGACATTGCCGTCCATGACGGTGGCGGGGCGGTTGAAGGCGATCGCCGCGACGGCGGCGGCCGTATAGTCGCCGATGCCGGGAAGCTGCCGCAGGCCTTCCTCGGTACCGGGAAATACCCCGCCATGCTCGCCGGCCACCGCCTCGGCGCATTTCTTGAGATTTCGGGCGCGGGCGTAATAGCCGAGCCCAGCCCAGGCGGCCATGACGTCCTCGACAGGCGCGGCGGCAAGGTCCGTCACCTTCGGCCAGAGCGTCAGAAACTTGGTGAAATAGGGTTTGACCGCCTGCACCGTGGTCTGCTGCAGCATCACTTCCGAAAGCCAGATGTGGTAGGGATCGGCCCTTTTGCCGGCTTTCGCCGCGGCCGGGCTCACCCGCCAGGGCAGCTCCCGGTGGTGCCGGTCGTACCAGGTGAGGAGTGTATCTGCCGGATTGCGCGCGGTGACAGGTTGCGTTGTTGGCTGAGGGGTCATTCTGAGCTATATGAGCTTGAAGTTTCACGATGTCGAGATATCGCATGACGGCTGGGGAAGCACTTCGTTGGGTTTTCCGCGCCGCGCTTGCTCTAATGGTCGTGACTGCATTCGCAATTGTGGTGGTGGTGCTGAATTTTTCCAGCGGCTGGTGTCCCCACGGAGATTTTGATCAATATCCGGCAGATCATCCTGCCTGCCCGACCTCCGTTTCGAGTACGAAGCCTTGAAGAAACCATTTACGCCGAAGCGCGAACTGCAAATCTCGGAAGTGGCGAACGGGATCATCGATCCCGTGCTCGCCCGCCGCGCCGGCATTTCCACGGCCCTTCTCGGCTCCTGGGATGATATCGCCGGCGAGGAATTTGCCGATTGCACGCGTCCGGAAAAGATCGCCTGGCCTCGGCGTGACGCGGCCGGCGAGGCCGAAGGTTACCAATCCGGCGTGCTGACGATTGCTTGCGAAGGCGCGCGTGCGCTCTTCCTCACCCATGCGCAGGGCGAGCTGATCTCCCGCATCAACAGCTTCTTCGGCTTTCCGGCGGTGCGTCAGATCCGCATCGTACAGAAGCCGGTATCGGCCACCTTCCGCCATCCGCGCAAGCCGCCGCCCTTGAAGGGAGAGGCCGCGCGCAAGCTTCAGGAGATGACGGCGGGCATCGAGAGCGAGGTCTTGAAAAAGGCCGTCGAGCGCCTCGGCACGGCGGTTCTCCAGAAGAAGCGGTAAGTAGGTCGCACAAAAGTGTGCCGCGGTTTTGCGATAACGACATGCGTAACCGAAGGCGTGAGGGCGAACCCGGAAGTTCGCGGCGCTTCACCCGTACAGCTTCCGTTCAGCTCCGGCCTGTCACACATCTTTGAAGAGATTTCCCTATCGACGGCTTGTTAGTGCCTTGGGGCCGCGATACGGAAATGACGAAGAATTCAGCTTTCTTGAACAAGGGTGTTCCATGCAGCTTACCGAAACCACCATCACCCGGCGTGCTCTTCTCGGCAGCGCCGCCGTCGCGGCTCTCTGCCTGGCTCCCCCGCTCGGCGTTTCGCAGGCGCTGGCGCAGGAGCTTCCCAAATCCGAGGGCGACGATGTGGATATGGCCGAAGTGCTGAAGCCCGGCCCGCTGCCGGAAATGGCGCTCGGACCGGAAAATGCGCCGGTCCAGATCGTCGAATACATGTCGATGACCTGCCCGCATTGCGCCAACTTCCACAACAACACCTTCGCTGCGATCAAGACGAAGTATGTGGATACTGGCAAGGTCCGCTTCATCGTGCGCGAATTCCCGTTCGATCCGCGTGCTGCTGCCGCCTTCATGCTGGCCCGCTGCAATCCTTCCAATCCGGAGGAGCGCACCACGCCGGAACAGTACGAAGCGATGGTCTCCATGCTCTTCAAACAGCAGCAGACCTGGGCTGCGGCCGAAGATGGCCGCGCCGCGCTGCTGCAGATGTCGAAACTTGCGGGTTTCTCACAGGAGAGTTTCAACGCCTGCTTGACGAACCAGCAGCTTCTCGATGATGTGAACGCAACCATGCAGCGGGGTGCGAACGACTTCGGCGTCAATTCCACGCCGACCTTCCTGATCAATGGGAAGAAGTACACTGGAGACATGTCGGTTGAATCCATGTCGGCGCTCATCGACAGCCTGCTTTGATCGTTTCCCCCGAAGGGGGAAGGCGAGGGGCGCGGCATGAAGTTCACCAAGCTGCGCGTCGTCGGGTTCAAGTCCTTCGTGGAGCCGACGGAATTCGTCATCGAGCGCGGGCTGACCGGGGTGGTCGGCCCGAACGGCTGCGGCAAGTCCAATCTTGTCGAAGCGCTGCGCTGGGTGATGGGCGAGAATTCCTACAAGAACATGCGCGCGTCCGGCATGGACGACGTGATCTTTTCCGGCTCCGGCAACCGCCCGGCCCGCAACACCGCCGAGGTCGGCCTTCACCTCGACAATTCCGACCGCACCGCGCCCGCCGCCTTCAACGATAGCGACGAGATCCAGGTCTCCCGCCGTATCGAGCGGGAATCCGGCTCCATCTATCGCATCAACGGCAAGGAAGCGCGCGCCAAGGATGTCCAGCTTCTTTTCGCCGATGCCTCGACCGGCGCCCGCTCGCCTTCCATGGTGGGGCAGGGGCGCATCGGTGAGCTGATCCAGGCAAAGCCGCAGGCTCGCCGCCAGCTTCTGGAAGAGGCGGCCGGCATTTCCGGCCTGCATTCGCGTCGTCATGAGGCCGAGCTTCGCCTGCGCGCTGCCGAAGGCAATCTGGAGCGCCTGGAAGATGTCGTCACGCAGCTCGAAAGCCAGATCGAGAGCCTGAAGCGCCAGGCCCGCCAGGCGAACCGCTTCAAGTCGCTGTCCGCCGATATCCGCTCCCGCGAGGCCATGCTGCTGCATATCCGCTGGGTGCAGGCGAAGGAGGCCGAGGGAGAGGCCGAAAGCGCGCTCAACCAGGCGACCATCGTCGTCGCCGAAAAGGCGCAGGCGCAGATGGAGGCCGCCAAGGGGCAGGGCATCGCCAGCCTCAAGCTGCCGGAACTGCGCGAGGAGGAGGCGAAGGCGGGAGCAGCGCTCCAGCGCCTGCAGATCGCCCGCGGCCAGCTCGAGGAGGAGGTTAACCGGCTCCTGAAACGCCGCGACGAACTCACCCGCCGCCTTGCGCAGCTCGCCGAGGATATCCGGCGCGAGGAGCGCTTGGTGGCGGATAACGCCGCCTTTCTCGCCAAGCTCGACCAGGAGGAGGCCGAACTCAATGAGCTCCTGGCCGATTCCGGCGTGGAGGCAGAGGATGTGCGGGTGGCCTTCGAGGCGGCTGCCGAAACCCTTGCGGCAAGCGAAAAGCTGTTTGCCGCCATCACTGCCGAGCGCGCCGAGGCCGCGGCGGCGCGCAACCAGCTCGAACGGCTGATCCGCGATCTTTCCGAGCGGCGCCAACGGCTCGACCGGCAGTTGGGAGAGGCGGAAGCGGAGCTTGCTTCGATCACCGAGCGGCTCTCCGGTCTCGATGATCCTTCCGAAAAGCGTGAGACTGTGGAAGCGGCCGAGTTCGCGGTCGAGGAAGCAGCGGCCATGGCCGAGGAGGTCGAGGCGGCGCTTGCCGAGGCGCGTTCGAACGAGACGCTTGCCCGCGCGCCCGTGGAAGCTGCCCGCGCAAGCTTAAACGGGCTCGAAACGGAAGCCCGGACGATCCGCAAGATGCTCGCTGCCGGCGATGCGTCGGGTGATTTCGCGCCGGTCGCGGAAATGATCCGCGTCGATCGCGGTTATGAAGCCGCACTCGGCGCGGCCCTGGGCGATGATCTCGAAAGCCCGGTCGATGCCTCCGCTCCGGCCCATTGGTCGCTCAACGGCGATGGCGCCGACGATCCGGCCTTGCCGCAGGGCGCCGAACCGCTCATCGATCGCGTGACGGCTCCCCCGGAACTCGCCCGCCGCCTGCGCCAGATCGGCGTGGTTGACTTGGCGGATGCCGTGAGGCTGGTGGCGCTGTTGAAGCCCGGCCAGCGCCTGGTGACGAAAGAAGGCGCGGTCTACCGTTGGGATGGCCATGTGAAGGGATCGGAGGCGCCGGGTGCCGCCGCCCTTCGGCTCGCCCAGAAGAACCGGCTTTCTGAGCTGGAAGCGGAAATCGACGAGGCGCGCATCCTGCTCTCCGAGGCGGAAGATGTGGCCGCCGCCGCCGCCGGCGAAATCGCCGCGCAGGAGCGGCGTCTTGCTGATGCGCGCGATCGCAGCAGGCTTGCCGCGCGCCAGCTCGCCGAAGCCCGCGATGTGCTGGCCGCCGCCGAACGCGCCGCCGGCGACCTGATGCGCCGCCGCGATGTGGTGGCGGAGGCTGTGAGCCAGGTGAAGGCGCAGCTCGAGGATCTCGGCCTTCAGGAGGAGAATGCCCGGGTCGAACTGGAAGACGCGCCGGATATTTCGGATATGGATGAGCGGCTGCGCGACCAGCAGATGGCGGTTGCGACCGATCGCGGCCTGCTCGCCGAAGCGCGCGCGCGTCACGAAGGGCTGAACCGCGAGATCGAGGCACGCCGCCGCCGGCTGTGCGCGATCGCCCAGGAACGCACCTCGTGGCAGGCCCGGGCCGCGAGCGCCGAGGATCATGTGGCGACCTTGCGGGAACGCGAGGAGGAGGCGCGCGAAGAGATCGTCGATCTCGAAGCCGCGCCGGAGGAATTCGACGACAAGCGCCGCGCCCTGATCGACGAGCTGCAGAAGGCGGAGGAAGCGCGCCGCATGGCCTCCGACCGGCTGGCCGAGGCCGAAACCCGCCAACGCGAGGCGGACCAGATAGCCGCCACCGCGCTTTTGGAGCTTGCCGAGGCGCGTGAAAAACGCGGCCGGGCCGAGGAGCGCCTGGTTTCGGCCGCCGAAAAGCGTCATGAAAGCGAACAGCGCATCCGCGAGGCGCTCGGCGTCGCGCCGCACGAGGTGTTGCGTCTCGCCGGTCTCCAGGCGGGGGGTGCGCCTCCCGATCCGCGCGATATCGAGCGTGAGGTGGACCGGTTGAAGATGGAGCGTGAGCGGCTCGGTGCCGTCAATCTGCGCGCCGACGAGGAACAGCAGGAGCTTGCCGAAAAGCTCGCGACGCTGGTGCGCGAACGGGATGACGTGATCGAGGCTATCCGCAAGCTGCGCGGCGCGATCCAGAGCCTCAATCGCGAAGGGCGCGAGCGGCTGATCGCCGCCTTCGACGTGGTCAACACGGAGTTCCAGCGCCTCTTCACCCATCTTTTCGGCGGCGGCACGGCCGAGCTGCAGCTCATCGAATCGGATGATCCGCTGGAGGCCGGGCTGGAAATCCTGGCGCGTCCGCCGGGCAAGAAGCCGCAGACGATGACGCTGCTTTCGGGCGGCGAACAGGCATTGACGGCGATGGCGCTGATCTTCGCGGTCTTCCTCACCAATCCGGCGCCGATCTGCGTGCTGGACGAGGTGGACGCGCCGCTCGACGACCACAATGTCGAGCGCTACTGCAACCTGATGGACGAGATGGCCGCCTCCACCGAGACGCGGTTCGTCATCATCACGCACAACCCCATCACCATGGCGCGCATGAACCGGCTGTTCGGCGTCACCATGGCCGAACAGGGGGTCTCGCAGCTCGTTTCCGTCGATCTGCAGACCGCCGAGCTGATGCGCGAAGCAAGCTGACGGCCGGCTTCCGACCCCGATATTTCATCCCCGAAAATTCGATTCAAATGCGTTAAATCACCCATATGGGTGATGTTCGAAATGGGCTATACATGCCTTTATCCCGTCACAATTCTTAACCCGCGTTAGGGTTTCGACGGTCCAACAGTTTCATGTACCCCCCGTCCGGGTCTCCTGTCCTGGACGGAAAGCTTTGCGGGGCCGCTTGTGATC
>NZ_JBHFJG010000012.1:112726-125355 GCF_057559155.1 Rhizobium moroccans
CTTGTGATCCGGCCCCGCAAAGCTTTGCTTTCCCTTCCTCCCACGCCCTTTCCCTGACCCTTTTCGGCAAATCGATTGCTGCATTGCAACATAATCCTGCCGTGAAGCGTTTCCAAACTGTCGCAAAAGCTGTAATCGTTAAGAAAAATACTGCGGCGGGTGGAGAGCAGGCATGGTGAAATGGGTCTATCGCTTCGGCGGCGACGAGGCGGAAGGGCGGGCCGCCGATGTTGCACTGCTCGGCGGCAAGGGCGCCAATCTCGCGGAGATGGCGAGCCTCGGCCTGCCGGTCCCGCCCGGCTTCACCATCGTCGCGGAAGCCTGCGCCTGGTATTTCGACAACGGTCGCACCCTGCCGAATGATCTGAAGGCGCAGGTGCTGGAGGGGATTTCCCGTATAGAAGGGCTGACCGGCCGCGCCTTCGGCGGCGGCGCCAGACCGCTTCTTCTTTCGATACGTTCCGGCGCGCGGGCCTCCATGCCCGGTATGATGGATACGGTGCTGAACCTCGGCCTCAACGACCGCACGGTGCAGGCGCTGGGCCATGACGCCGGCGATGCCCGCTTCGCCTGGGACAGCTATCGCCGCTTCATCCAGATGTATGCCGATGTGGTCATGGGGCTGGATCACGAAATCTTCGAGGAGATATTGGAGGACGAGAAGGCGCGCTTCGGCCATGAGTTCGATACCGAGCTCTCCGCGGTGGAGTGGCAGCATGTCGTAGGCCTTTACAAGCGGGTGATCGAGGAGGAGCTGGGCGAGGATTTCCCGCAGGACCCGCATGTGCAGCTCTGGAAGGCGATCGCCGCCGTCTTCGCAAGCTGGATGAACCCCCGCGCCGCCACGTACCGCATGCTTCACCGGATTCCGGAGGATTGGGGCACGGCGGTCAACGTCCAGGCCATGGTCTTCGGCAATCTCGGTTCCTCTTCCGCCACCGGCGTCGCCTTCACCCGCAATCCTTCGACCGGCGAGAACGCGCTTTACGGCGAGTTCCTGGTGAATGCCCAAGGGGAAGATGTCGTGGCCGGCATCCGCACGCCCCAGGCGATCACCGAGGAGGGGCGGCTTGCCTCCGGCTCTGACAGGCCCTCGATGGAAAAGCTGATGCCCGAGGCCTTTGCCGAGTTCACGGAAATCTGCGCCCGGCTGGAGCGGCATTACCGCGATATGCAGGATCTCGAGTTCACCGTCGAGCGCGGCAAGCTCTGGATGTTGCAGACCCGCTCGGGCAAGCGAACGACCCGCGCGGCCATGAAGATCGCCGTCGATATGGTGGAAGAGGGGCTGATTACGGAAGAGGAGGCGATCTGCCGCATAGAGCCGGCCTCGCTCGACCAGCTGCTGCATCCGACCATCGATCCGCGCGTGGAACGTCACCTCGTGGGCTCCGGCCTTCCCGCATCGCCGGGGGCTGCGACCGGCGAGATCGTCTTCACGGCGGAGGAGGCGGTCCAGGCCGAGGAGGAGGGGCGCAAGGTCATCCTCGTCCGCATCGAGACCAGCCCGGAGGATATTCACGGCATGCACGCGGCCGAGGGCATTCTGACCACGCGCGGCGGCATGACCAGCCATGCGGCGGTGGTCGCGCGCGGCATGGGCATTCCTTGCGTGGTCGGCGCCGGCTCCATGCGCGTCGATTTGCGCAATGAGGTGCTGATGGGGCTCGGCGGCGTGACGCTGAAGCGCGGCGACACGGTGACCATCGACGGTTCTTCCGGCCAGGTTTTGAAGGGCGCGGTGCCGATGATCCAGCCGGAGCTTTCGGGCGATTTCGGCCGGCTGATGATATGGGCGGACAAGACCCGCCGCATGACCGTGCGCACCAATGCCGATACGCCGCAGGATGCCCGCGCTGCCCGTTCGTTCGGTGCCGAAGGCATCGGGCTCTGCCGCACCGAACACATGTTCTTCGAGGGCGGCCGCATTCACGTGATGCGCCGGATGATCCTCGCGGAGACGGAGGAGGGGCGCCGCACAGCACTTGCCGAGTTGCTGCCGATGCAGCGCGCCGATTTCATCGAGCTCTTCACGATCATGCACGGTCTGCCGGTGACGATCCGCCTTCTCGATCCGCCGCTCCACGAATTCCTGCCGAAGACGGACGAGGAGATCGCCGACGTCGCCAGGGCCATGGGCATGGAGCCCGCTTTCCTGCGCCGCCGCGTCGATGCGCTGCACGAGTTCAACCCGATGCTCGGCCTGCGCGGCTGCCGTCTTGCCATTTCCTATCCGGAAATCGCGGAGATGCAGGCGCGCGCCATCTTCGAGGCCGCGGTTGCCGCCGCCGAAAAGGCCGGCGAGCCGGTCGAGTTGGAGATCATGGTGCCGCTGGTCGGCCTTCGTTCGGAACTCGATTACGTCAAGGGCGTCATAGATCGCGTGGCCGCCGCCGTGGGCGAGGAAAGCGGCAGGAGGATCGGCTATTTGGCGGGCACCATGATCGAGCTGCCGCGCGCCGCGCTCCGCGCTCATGTGATCGCTGAAACCGCAGAGTTCTTCTCCTTCGGCACCAACGACCTGACCCAGACGACCTTCGGCATCTCCCGAGATGATGCGGCCGGCTTCATTCCGATCTACCAGAAGAAGGGCATCATCGAGCACGATCCCTTCATCTCGCTGGATTTCGATGGCGTCGGCGAACTGATCCGGCTGGCGGCCGAGCGGGGCCGCTCCACCCGTACGGACCTCAAGCTCGGCATCTGCGGCGAGCATGGCGGCGATCCGGCCTCGATACGGTTCTGCGAGGAGGCCGGGCTGGACTATGTCTCCTGCTCGCCCTTCCGCGTGCCGATCGCGCGGCTCGCCGCCGCTCAAGCCGCGATCGAGCAGAGGAAAGCATGTTTGGAATAGGAGCGATTGGCTTCTAAAGATGCTCCGGCCATTTCCGGGAGGCATGGAAAATCGCCAGTATCTCGATCCGCTCACGCAGGCGGTAAAAGGCGATGTAGGGTGTTCCGCTGATGACCAGCCGACGCGTATCCTCGTCGGCCGTCAAGCGGCCGATCTTCGGATGCCAGGCAAGCAGGGCAACTGCCTCGACAATACGCCGGACTACCTGTTCGGCGGCCACGACATTGTCGAGCGCGATATAGGAGCCGATGTCGTCGAGATCCTGAAGGGCTTCATCCAGCCAGATGATTTCATCCATTGGGGATGAATTTGCGGATAACGCTCCGAACGGCCTCCGCCGAGGCAAAGCGCCCTTCGTCGGCTGCTTTCTGCCGTTCCTTGAGTTTCCTCATCTGCCATTCGAGCACATCCTCCGTCGCCTCGGAAGGCGTAACCGGCGAGATTGCATCCGCAACGGAAATGGGTTTTGGCGTCGTGCTCATGCTGCAAGTATCGCAGAGGCGATCTGAAGAGTGAAGGCCTTATCTCGGGGCTTCGGCGACGGTACTCTGCAATCCGCCGATCCACTCGCCCATGCCCTCGAAGGTCTCCTCCCAGGTCCGTAGCGACTGGCCGAAGCGCCAGGCGCGTTCGGCTTCCGTGGCAAGACGCTCAGGATCGGCAAGCAGCGCATCGATGAGCGCGGCCGTTGCCGGCGCGTCGTCCGCCGGTGCGCCGATCACTCCGCCGCTCGCCCAGGTTGCCACCGCGCCGGAATCCGTCGTGACCACCGGAACGCCGCGGCTAAGCGCTTCCGCCACGGCCATGCCGTAACCCTCGTAGCGCGATGCGGCGACGAAAAGGCTTGTGGTCTGCCAGAGAGAAGCGAGATCGCTGTCGGAAACCTCTCCCAGCAGCTCTACGCGGCCGCCAAGGCCGAGGTCGGCGATGCTTCTGCGGAGTTGCGCGACAAGCTCGGGATAGCGGTTCGGGTCGCCCGCGATCCGCCACCGCCAGTCCGTCGCGCGCAATCGGCTTGCCGCTTCGAGGATATAGTCGTAGCGCTTGCGGGGAATCACCGCGCCGATGGACAGGATCTGCAGCGGCCGTGTGGCACCGACGGCCGATCGGGAAGCCCGCTCGTTTCCGGGCACGGCGACCCTGATCCGTTTGGCGTCGATGGAATAGTGCTGCTCGAGATAGCGCCTCGATTCCTGCGACGTGGCGATGATGCCCTGGCTTGCGGCGAGCGCCTCTCCTTCCATCCGGCTAAGCCTTAACCCTTCCTCGTCGTGCGGATTGCCGTGCTCCACAACAAGCGAGTGGTGGAAGATGGAAACCACCGGAAACGCCGCGTGGCACAAGAGCGGCAGGAGCTGGCAGACATGGATGTGATCGGTGAGGAGCAGACCGTTCCCGCCGATCGCAGAAAGGTTTGGCGCGAGTGCCGCAAGCGCTTCCTGGCCTATCGTGGGAAACGCCGTCTCGATCCCGATCGGCAGAATGCGGCCCCCTTGCCTGGCAAGCGCCTCTGTCAGGCGGCTGTTGTAGACGAAGCCGCCGGTGCGCCGCGCATAGTCGCGGCTGGAAAAATAGTGGATGTCTCTGGTCATGCCCGTCCCGGCGCCGATGCGGCGATCTTCACCGTCTGCGATCGTGAATGATCACCCGCCGTTCCACGAACATGGGGCCCCAGGCGGTGCGCGCCTGTTGATCGCGCCAGCTGCGGCTTTCCGCCCGCCGGTCGAGATCGAGGTCGAGCAGGCAGCGCGCCATGCCTTCCGTGGCCGGCCGGAAGCCGTAGCTCCTGCAGTGCTGCTCGTCGGCGGCGCGGCGTTCCTCGGGCGACATGGTTTCGCAGGCTGCAAGCAGGAGCGGAAGGGCCGCGAGGAGGATGAGGCGATAGGGTCGCATGGCAAGGCTCCATAAGCTCGGCGGGACGGAACGATCCCGATTCCATTCCCCGCCGACCTGTTCTACACATTGAATCTATACATTGAAGACCATCTCTTCGCGAGGATGTTCCTGCAAGATGACCGTCCGCTTCGTCAGGCCCGTTTCCCATTCGGCCTATGCCGCCCGGCGGATCGGTCTCGCCGCGCTTGTCCTGTTCCTGCTGGCAGCACTTGCCCATCGCTTCGGGCCGCTGACCGGGCCGGATTTCGTGGCTCTCCTCTTCCTATCGGCTGCGATCGCTGCAGCCGCGGTTCCGCTCGCGCTGATCGGCCTCGCGCGCCTCTGGCAGGTGGGCGCCAGCGGCGGCGTTGCCGCCGCAAAGGCCCTCATTTACGCCGCCCTGCCGCTCGGTACGGTCGCGACCGGAGCTTTCCTCTATTACACGCAGCCTGCGCTTCACGATATCTCGACCGACCTTTCCGACCCGCCGGACTGGGTGAACGAGCCGCGCGCGGACCAGCAATGGATGCCGCGCTCCGCGACCGTCACGCCGGCCGATCGCCGGGCGCAGTTCGCCGCCTATCCGGGGCTCACCGGCCGGCGTTACGAAGGCGCGCTCGACCGCGTCTATGAGGGCGTAAAAAATGCCGCGCTCTCCGCCCGCATCACGATCACCCGCAACGAAGGCCTGGAACTGGTGGAGCCGGATATCAGCGAGCGCCCGGCGCCGGGAGACGATCAGGCGGTCGTCCCGGATGTCGCGCCCATCCCGCTGCAGCGCCCCGAACCCTTGCTTGCCGATCCGGAATTGACAGCCGGCGACCTGCTTTTGCAGGGAGAGACGCGCACGCTCGTCCTCGGGCTGCGGTTCGATGTCGTGATCCGGCTGAGGGAGGATGCCGAGACCACCTCGGTCGATATCCGCGTCGCCTCCCGTTATGGCCCGCACGACCTCGGGCTCGGCGCGGTGATCGCCGAGGATTTCCTCGATCGGCTGGACGTGGAGCTTTTGGGGATTTCCGGCGGCTGAAATCAGGCGATCCAATAGGCGCCGGTAAGCGAGGGCGGCCCGTCTGTCACGACGCGGCCCTTCTCGATCAGATCTTCCAGATGCGCGAGCACGGAAAGTGCTGCCGCGCCATGCAGGCGCGGATCTGTCCTGGAATAGATGGCCTTCACCATATCGGGGATCAGCCGGTCGCCCGAGCGGATGCGCTCCAGCACGGCCCGCTCGCGCATGCGCCGATGCGCCCGAAGTCCGCGCAGGAACGAGCCGGGCTCCCTCACCGGCCCGCCATGGCCGGGTAGGAAAATGCGGTCCTCGCGGGTAAGCAGTTTTTCGATCGAGGCCATGAAATCCGCCATGGAACCGTCCGGCGGCGCGACGATCGTGGTCGCCCAGGCCATCACATGATCGGCGGAAAAGAGAACGCCCGTGCCCTCGAGCCCAAAGGCGGTGTGGTTGGCCGTATGGCCCGGCGTATGCACGGCCGAAAGCGCCCAGCCGTCGCCCTCGATCACCTGCCCGTCGGCCACCGCGATATCCGGCATGAAATCGGTATCGGCGCTTTCGGCAAAGGGGTTCGTCTCGCCGGCATGGAGCGGCCGGGAGGCGCGGTGCGGCCCCTCCGCGACGGTGAGCGCCCCGGTCGCTTGCTTCAGCCGGCGGGCAAGCGGCGAGTGGTCGCGATGCGTGTGGCTGACGAAGATATGCGTCACCTCGCGGCCTTTCAGCGCCGCCATGAGCGCTTCGAAATGCGCCTCGTTCTCCGGACCCGGATCGATGACGGCGACGGAGGAGCGTCCGACGATATAGGTATTGGTGCCGTGGAAGGTGAAGGGCGAGGGATTGTTGACGGTCAGCCGCTCCACGCCGTCGGCGACCGGCACCGCCGTGCCATAGGCCGGCGCGAATTCGAGATCGAATGAGGGTTCCGTCACGTCGTCTTCGTCCGCCATGGCATGATCCGTCGAAAAACTTGCCCGTGCTCTAGCATGAGGCGGCGGAGGAAATCTTCAAAAAACCGTCACGGCATGATTGCCGCTCGCGCGAAGCTTTGCTAGAGCAGGCGGCACTTGCGGGGCGGCCGTTTTCCGATCGCCGCCCGCGCCATGGTGGGGCGTCGCCAAGCGGTAAGGCACCGGTTTTTGGTACCGGCATTCCCAGGTTCGAATCCTGGCGCCCCAGCCATACGTTGCCAGTTCATTCGGCACGTTTATTTTTGTGCAACGAAAACCCGCCGATCTTCACCGGCGGGCTCTGTATTCTCCACAATCAACTGTCCGGGTCTTACTCCCCCGTCAGCAGCTCCGTGCAGTAGCTCGGGCCATTGGTGCCGGGGCGGTCGGCGATGATCTTGATGTCGCGGATCGTGTAGTCCTGCGAAACGGTGATCTGCGCCGAGCAGCTCACGCTGGCGTTGCGGCCGTTGGCGAGCTTGACGCGCTTGTAGCCGCCGCGCCAGCTGTAGATGGTGTTGGAGCCGCTTTCGACATCGCTGAGCGGCGGCGCATACTTCGCGAAGAACTCGCCGGCCGAACGGCCCACCCAGCGCGCCTCGATGGGGTTGCTGGCGGCCACGATGGGCCCTGTGCTGGTGCAGGCCGAAAGTGCGATGGCGAAGAATGCGGTCGATGCGATGATGCGGCGGTTCATGTCCCTAAAGCCCCTGTTGTCGCAAGCGCCGGAAGGCGCTCTATGTGCGATGCACCTAACAGATTTTTCGCCGGCTTCGCAGCGGATGCACGGGGCTTCTGCTGAAAATTTGCAAGCGCCGCTTTTTTGCCACGCTTCCCGCCGCTCCTTGCTTTCGAGGGGGTTCCGCCGCCGTCACAATCTCGTTGCAGAAAATTCGGAAACCCGCTTGTGGAACGCGGAAGGCTGGTCTATAGAGGCGCCGCTGGTCACGGAGTGTAGCGCAGTCTGGTAGCGCACCACGTTCGGGACGTGGGGGTCGCAAGTTCGAATCTTGCCACTCCGACCAGCTAGAAGCCTTGGCCTACAAGGGTTTTCATCCCGAGTGCGCAACATAATGAAGCGTCACGTCCTTACCCGCCTTGTCCGTTCTTGTGCCGGCGGCTTTCCAATAGCGCAGGAACCTTAGCAGCCGCGCCAGAATCCTCATAGGCGTCCGACGCGTTGCCCTTCGGCTTTTCGATAGATCACGTCGTCCTCAAGAGCTTCGCGACGAGGAGGACGCATCCATACGCTTCGGTTGTGATAGGCCGATCACCAACAACGACTTGGTTCGGCTTGCAGCTGCCGAGAATCCAGATGCGTCGATTTTCTATAAGCCACATCCTGATGTGTTAAATCGGATGCGGCGACAGGTGTCCGACCCAGCCGAAGTCTCGCACCTTTGCACGGTCCTCACGCGACAGGTCTCGCTTCCGGATGCACTCGACAACGCCGACCACGTTTACACGATAACGTCCTTGGCCGGATTTGAGGCGCTCATGCGCGGGAAGACCGTAACAGTTCTTGGCGGTCCATTTTATGCTGGGTGGGGTCTCACGGATGATCGGCAGCCCCTGCCGAGAAGAGGGCGAGCGCTGAGGTTGGAAGAAGTCTTTGCAGCTGCCTACATACTTTACCCAAGCTATTTCCAGATCGACGGCAGGGCCAGCTCATTTGAGCAGACCTTGGAGCGAGCATCGGCGCGCAAAGATACCATCTCTCGATCAACGGATGCTTCCCGTATTCGATGGAGGCCGTTTGGTGCATATGGTCTTCTTGGATGGCGCCATCTGCTAACGCCCGTGGTTGCAAGGGTCATTGCGAAGGTGGGGAATGATCGGCATTCAGCACAATTTCGGAGCAACCCGGCTGGGTTCTTTCGCGAGTTGGAAGAGCCCGAGTATCGGCTTATTGGGCGGCTGCTTTATCCTTGGGAAGCTTGACTTCCTCCAAGCGTAACCAGCGGATAATCCGCGACCCCTCCGATCAGAAGCCTGGATAGTCGTGATGCAGATTGATTGGAGCTACATCCAGAGTCACTGGGACTGGGCCGGTCATATGGTCGAGGCTCTGGTAATGGCGTCAGTTGTGGCCGTTCTCGTTCGCGTGCTTTTCACTTGGCGATTTTCGATAATTGTTGGTCTCGCCTTTGCCATCGGGCACTTCCACGGTCGAGAGAAACGCGATTTTGAGGTCAGCGTCAAAATGAAACCTCCCCATCTTGACGGCTATCTGATGTGGAATTGGAATTGGGACCAAGCTACGGACTTCTGGCCTGCTGCTATTATGTGCTTGGTCTTGATCATCTTGATACTTCGGTGGAAGAGCCCCTGAGAATGCGGGAATGTATCCGTTGGCGACATCTCTCAGCCGTAGGGCTACTTCTGTTTCTCCTTTACGCAATAACTCGGGCGCGAGTCCGCAGTTCCCCTCCATTTTCTGAATGAAACCTTCAGCCGGCGTTCATCGTTGCCGACCTAGCATGCGCCCGTTCGCGATCGGGAGAATCGCACCGAAAGGAGTTCGTCATGAAGAAAATTTTGATCAGCGCGCTCGCTCTTGTCATGGTGTCGGCTGTTCCGACCCTTGCCCAGACATATCGCAGCGAAGCGCGCGAGAACCGTCAGGAATATCGTGTCTATCGTGGGATGGCGCGTGGCGAACTGACGCCCCAGGAGCTTCGAGGCCTCCGCCGCCAACAGGATGAGATCGATCGCTATCAGCGTCATGCGGCCCGCGACGGCTACATTTCCCCACGCGAGCGCCAGAAGATCGAGCGCATGCAGGACCGGGCATCCCGCTACATCCGTAACAAAACCCATAACGACCGCTATCTGGATTGATTGCGGTTCCTGACCGGGTGCAGATGTGCCCGGTCAGGTTTGGCCAAGGTGCTCCGCAAGGTCCGCAAGCATTGGCTTCTGGCCTTTCAATATCTTGGCCTGCGCCTCCGAAAGAGAAAACCAGCCGGCCCGGTCCACCTCGGGAAATTCTCTGAACTGCCCCGATCGCGGCGGCCATTCCATCGTGAACATGTTGCTGGCGATCGTTTCGGGGTCGATGTCGATATCGGCCTCGACGGCCCAGGCGAGCACCCGCTTGCCGCCCGGCTGGCGGTATTCGCCGAGCCATTCGAATGTGCCCTCGATTGTAGCGCCGACCTCTTCCATCACCTCACGCCTTGCGGCGGTCAGCTCGTCTTCTCCCTCGTCGATAAGCCCCTTGGGGATGGACCACGCGCCTTCGTCCTTGCGCGCCCAGAAAGGGCCGCCCGGATGCACGAGGAACACCTGGCGCTCCCCGCCTTTCAGCCGGTGGATCAGCAATCCTGCGCTACGCTGCGGCATGGGAAGACTTCCGACAGAGGCGGTGAGGCCGGGCGAACTTACCCCGTTTGCTGGTCGCCCGTCCATCTGCCGGGTGCTGCGGCGTCTAATCCCGTTCCTGGCCGATATTCAGCCAGCCTGTTTTCTGAAGAATGATCCCGGCAAGTTCCGCGGGCGCCTTGCCGTCCGTGGGCAGAATGATCGCGCCTTCGCCATCCTCGTTCGCCATGCGTCTCGCCTGCCGAAGCGAGCGCTGCGCCTGCTCCTCCGCGCCGGACCCGATCTCGCGCTGCGCAAGACGCGCCAGCAGCGTGGGCTCGGTAGCCAGCATGCGCACCACGGTAATCTGCGCCTCGGGAATGGCGGCAAGTATCCACCGCCTGTCGAAATCCAGATGCATCATGACGCCGGACATGATCAGGCGGGTGTGCCCCAGGGGCCGGTATGTTGACCAGATCGCCGCGAGGTTGATGCTGCTGACGTCGATCGTGCCTGGCCGGATTTCTTCGAGCTCTTCTGCGCTGGGGCGCGGAAACACCCTGTCGAGTTCATCCGTTTCTATAACGGCATGAGCAACTTCGGCCGCAGCAAGTTGCGCGCTCATTTCCCAGCTGAGCGTGGATTTGCCGACTCCGGCCGGTCCGGTAATCAGCAATAGCTGCATGCTGCCCTCGACTTCGACCCGATCCGAAAATATTTCGATAGCAGGGCTTAGCCGGCAAGTCCAACGGTCGAGTTCCGCTCAGGATGACGGTCGGTCATCGGGAGAAAGGTTCAGCGCTCGAGCGCGACGGTCTTGATGACGGCGAAGACCGGGATGCCGGGCAGAAGCCCGAGCTTTTCCCCGGAAAGCGCGGTGATGCGCGAGAGTACGATATCGCCACCGCAATCCACGCCAAGCCGGATCGTGCCTTCGCCGTCCGGCTCCATCGTGGCGATCCGCCCTTCGAGGATGTTGAGGGCACTCAGACCCTCCGGCCGCGCGGTGGCGATCATCACGTCGCGCTCGGGAATGTGGAGCCGCACCCGGCTTCCCGCTGCCACATGCGCGTCCGGCACCACGAGGGCAGCTTGCGAAAGCCGGATCGTCGCCAGCCGATAGCGCTCGTCCACCCGCTCCACGATTCCGGAAAGCACGCTTCCGGCCTCGCGCCGGTCGGCCGCCGAAAGCGAGGGACCGGAAAGCACCTGCGTAGGCGTGCCGATCGCCTTCACCCTGCCGTCCTCCAACATCACCACCCGATCGGCGAGCCGCGCCACCTCCGGCACGGAATGGCTGACATAGACGATCGGGATGTTCATCTCGTCGCGCAGCCGTTCGAGATAGGGCAGGATTTCCGCCTTGCGCTCGTCGTCGAGTGCCGCGAGCGGCTCGTCCATCAAAAGCAGGCGAGGGGAGGAAAGCAGCGCCCGGCCGATCGCGACGCGCTGCTTCTCGCCGCCGGAAAGCTTTCCCGGCCGCCGGTCGAGCAGGGAGCCGATGCCGAGCAGATCGACGACATGGCCGAAGCTTTCCGCATGGGTGTTTTTCGGCGCGAACCAGCGCCCGTAATTGAGGTTCTGCCGCACGCTCAGGTGCGGAAAGAGCCGGGCCTCCTGGAAGACATAGCCGAACCGCCGGCGGTGCTTGGGCACGAAAATCCGCGCTTGCGTATCCGCCAATATGTCGCCATCGAGCAGGACGCGCCCCTCGTCCGGCCGTGAAAGCCCGGCGATGATCCTGACGAGCGAGGTCTTGCCGGAGCCGGAACGCCCGAAAAGTGCGGTGACGCCGCGCTCCGAGGTGAAGCCCGCATCGAGCGTGAATTCGCCGAGCCGCTGTTTTGCCTCCACCGTCAGCGTCATTCGAGATGCACCCTGCGGCCGATGATATGGGCGAGGAATTCCGAGGCGAGAAGCGCTGCGAAGGAAATGACGATCGCCACGATCGTCAGCCGCATGGCGCCGGCATCGCCGCCCGGCACCTGGGTGAAGGTATAGATCGCCGAGGAAAGCGTCTGCGTTTCGCCCGGAATATTGGAGACGAAGGTGATCGTCGCGCCGAATTCGCCCATGGCCTTGGCGAAGGAGAGGATCATGCCGGCGATGATGCCGGGCAGGACGAGCGGCAGGGTGACGGTGAGGAAGACGAAGACGGGGCCTGCCCCGAGCGTGCCGGCCGCCTCTTCCAGCTTGCGGTCCACCGCCTCGATGGAAAGGCGGATCGAGCGCACCATCAGCGGAAAGGCCATCACCGCGCAGGCAAGTGCGGCCCCCGTCCAGCGGAAGGAGAAGCTGATGCCGAAATGCTCATAGAGGAAGGCGCCGATCGCGCCGCGCCGCCCGAAGAGGATGAGCAGCAGGAAACCGGTGACCACCGGCGGCAGGATGAGCGGCAGGTGCACCACGCCGTTCAGGAGCGATTTGCCCCAGAACCTTCCGCGCGCGAGCAGATAGGCGACGAGAATGCCGAAGGGGAGGCTCGCGATCATCGCGACGCTGGAAACCTTGAGGCTCAGCCGTATCGCCGTCCATTCCTCTTCGCTTAGTGTCAGCCAGTCCAAAGAAAGCTCCGAATGATGCGCCGGGGCGCGGCGGCCGTTGTGGGGTACTCACCTCCCCTTGAGGGGGGAGGTGG
>NZ_JBHFJG010000013.1:0-54950 GCF_057559155.1 Rhizobium moroccans
GCCATCGCGCTGGTGCTGCTCGTGCTGCTGCTCGCCTATTCGATGCTGATCATCCTGCTGCGGCAGACGCTGTTGAACAAGGATTGAGACCATGAAGCGATCCGTCCTCCCGACCATCGCGCATAGGCTGGCGATCCTCTGCTACATCGCCTTCGCGCTCTTCCCGCTCTTCTGGCTTCTCAAGGTTTCGGTGACGCCGAACGATCTGCTCTATTCGGAGGGCGTGCGGCTCTGGCCCACGCGCACCACCTTTGAACATTACGCGTTCGTCCTGCGGCACAGCGCCTTCCCGACCTTCTTCAAGAACAGCCTGATCGTTTCCGCCTCCACGGCGATCGCCGTGACGATCTGCGCCTCGCTTTCGGGATACGCGCTCTCGCGCTTCAGTTTCCGGGCGAAATACTGGATCGTCGCGCTGATGCTGCTGACGCAGATGTTCCCGCTGGTCATGCTGGTCGCGCCGATCTTCAAGATCCTCTCGCCGCTGGGGCTGACCAACAGCCTGACGGGTCTCATCGTCGTCTATACCGCCTTCAACGTGCCCTTCGCGACCTTCCTCATGCAATCCTTCTTCGACGGCATTCCGAAGGATCTGGAAGAGGCGGCGATGATCGACGGAGCGACCAAGTTCACGGCGTTCAGGCAGATCATTCTGCCGCTGACATTGCCAGGGATCGCTGCGACACTCGGTTTCGTGTTCACGGCCGCCTGGAGCGAACTCCTCTTCGCTCTGATGCTCATCAACGGCAACGATGCGGCGACTTTCCCGGTCGGCCTTCTCACTTTCGTCTCGAAGTTCTCCGTCGATTTCGGGCAGATGATGGCGGCCGGCATATTGGCGCTCATTCCGGCGGCGCTCTTTTTCCTTCTCATTCAGCGGTATCTCGTCCAGGGCCTCACGGCCGGTGCGGTCAAGGGGTAGTCACATGGCGTCCATTCAGATCGAGAATCTTGAAAAGTCCTACGGCCACGTCTCCGTGCTGCATGGCATCGACCTCGATATCCGCGACGGCGAGTTCATCGTGCTGGTGGGGCCGTCGGGCTGCGGGAAATCCACCCTGCTGAGGATGATCGCCGGCCTGGAGAATGTCAGCGCCGGAGAGATCCGCATCGCCGGCGGCCGGGTCAACGAGCTGCATCCGAAGGACCGGGATATCGCGATGGTGTTCCAGTCCTACGCGCTCTATCCGCATATGAGCGTCGCCGGCAACATGAGCTACAGCCTGCGTTTGCGGAAGGCGGCGAAGGAGAAGATCGAGCAGGCGGTCGGGGGAGCTGCCGCCAAGCTGGGACTGGAACCGCTTCTGGAGCGTCGGCCGAAGGCGCTATCGGGAGGGCAGCGCCAGCGTGTCGCGATGGGACGCGCGATCGTGCGCCAGCCCAAGGCCTTCCTGTTCGACGAGCCGCTCTCCAATCTCGATGCCCGGCTGCGCGAGCAGATGCGGGCGGAAATCAAGAAAATGCACGCCGATCTGAAGGCGACCTCGATCTACGTGACCCACGACCAGATCGAGGCCATGACGTTGGCGGACCGGATCGTCGCCATGCATGGCGGGATCGTGCAACAAGTCGGGAGCCCGCTCGAACTCTACGACAGGCCGGCCAATCTCTTCGTTGCCGGCTTCATCGGCTCGCCGGGAATGAACTTCCTCGATGTGTCCCATGCGGACGGGGCGGTGACGCTGAAGGACGGAACGCGCATTCCGCTCGAGGCTTCCTTGAAGGCGGAGAGCGAGGCGGGCCTGACGCTCGGCATCCGCCCGGAGCATGTCGCGATCTCGACCGACGGCGCCGGCATGGAAGCCCATGTGGAGCTGGTGGAGCCGACCGGGTTCGGCATCATCCTGCATCTTTCCCTGCATGGACTGCCGTTCAAGGTCTTCACCCTCGACCGCGAGGCGATGCAGGCCGGGCCGGAGGTTTTCGTCAGGTTCCCGCCGCAGCATCTGCATCTGTTCGGCGCTGACGGAAACCGTATCGGGTGATCCTCAGCCCTAGATGATTACTGCCCGACGCTGCCGACGGCGGTTGCGCGGCCATCCTGGAGCTTGACCCAACGGGCCGGATCATTCGAGGCCTGGCGCTTCAGATAGGTGTATTCGGTATCCGACCAGAGCAGAACCTTGTTGCGCATGTTGTCGAGCACGTAATCGCCGCGGTCGGTGCGGACGGTCAGCACCGCATGCCCTTCGCCGTTCGGCTGAAGCACGACGGTGATCAGCAGGTCGGACGGATCGAAGCCCTTCTTGATGAGCATCTTGCGCTTGAGCAGGACGAAATCCTCGCAATCGCCGACGGTGCGCGGATAGGCCCAGCGTTCCTCGACGCCATAGATTTCCTGGTCGGTCATCGGCTGGATCGAAGTGTTGACGGTATAGTTGATGTCGAGCAGCGCGCGCCACTTCTCTTCGGTCAGCCGCATCGGGCCGGCATCCTCATAGCTGGTGTCGCATTCGCTCGTGTAGGTCTGGCAGAACTCGTAATGACCGATCGGCGGGCTGGCTTCGCCGATGACGCGCATCGTGCCGACCGGCGCCGCGAAGGACGAAGATGCGCTTACGAAAGCGATGAGAGCGGCAACAAATCCGAGCTTCAGTGCCTTGCGATCGGTCATTTTCTTGTCTCCCCGTTCATGGGAAGACAATCGCAGGCAGGGTTTGAGCGAGCGCAAAATATAGTAGTAGAATCAAATCCTTATTTGAATCGAAGTTTCATAAAATTTGAATCGATCGGGTTGCGAACTGGAAAGGAATTCAAAATGGGCCCGGATGGCAGTCGGCAATTGGTGACACTGATCCGGCACGAGTGCCCTCGCTATCGCTTTGTATTCACGGGATTTTCTTCTGCTTTCGTGAGATGCGCTCGCGCGGCGGCGGCTCGTTGCGAACGCAACGGCAAGGGCGTGGGAGACCTCGAAATGGGGGCTTCATGCGGCCGCAAACCGGTTTCGGGAGAGGAAAAACCCCGAAAAAAAGTTTCGAAAAGGCACAAAAAATTTTGCTGGAGCCGTTTCGGGACAGTCAGACAGCAGTTCGACTGCCTCTAATGGAGACAGTCTATCGTCGAGCAATAGGGGGAAAAGGGGGCGCCGCGATCAGGCGGCGATCGTTCCTCAGAGGAACTGGGTGAGGGATTCGCGCGGCTGGATCGAATTGAACTCGACCGCCACGCCTTCCAGGAAATGGCGCACCACACGGCCGCGCATATTGCCGAGCTGGACCGGGGTGCCGATCGCCGGGCGGATGTCGATGTCGATCGCCGCGCCGGAAAGCGAAAGGTCCATGATGCGGCAGGAATAGCGGCGGCCGTCATCCAGCAGAAGTTCGGCCCGGCTGTTGCGGGGCGTCAGGCGATCGTGGCGGCGATCCTCAGGCAGGCCGAGCTCATGCTTGTTGGCGATCCAAGTGAGCTGGGCAGCGAGCTTCTCGCGCTTGCGCTCCGTCGCCGTGATCGACATGACGAAGCCGTTGCCCGACAGGCTCAGCACGCTGCCTTCCAGCCGGCCGATGTGATCGAGATAGGCGATCACCCGTTCGTTGACGGCGGGCCGCGCTTCGCAGGCGAAGGCGACGTCTCCCGGCGACATATCGATAACGCTGCAGGGAAATTCCTCATGATTGGAAAGCATCAACCGGCCGGCAATGTTTACGACCACCCGCTGGAACGCCCGCTGGTTCGGCATGTGGTGCGAGGGAGCGTTCTGGGCCGGCTGAAACGAATACATTCGAGAAGACTTTTCCATTCGCAACTATAACAAACTTCATACCGCGGCGCGGTTAACAGAAGGTTTTGCGGACGTGTTTCAAGTCGTTCCGTTGTCGAGCAGGCGTGTTGAAAGAAAACGCAGGAGCGCTCGGGCAGGCCCCGGATCATCGGTTGAGGATGACGCGGGCTCCCGATCTGCTTCGAGAAAATTCCAACCCTGAAGCGAGAGTCCTGAAAGCGGGCGCGTGACGGGAGGAGCAGGCGAGGCCTGCGGCAGGAACGAGCCCAACAGGCGGTCGGCCGTTTCGCCGGAACGGAGCGGCAGCAACAGGACCTCGAACCCGATTGCAGTCTCGCCGTTTCGTGTCCGGCCATCGAGGATCGCGGGCTGCTCAAGGCGCATGACATCGCGTGCGATCTCGGCCGGATCGGGGTCCCCATCCCACAAGCCGGAAAAGGCAGCGCCGCGGAGTTCGCGGCCGAAGATTTCGCAAATGCGCGTTCCGGCAAGACGGAACTCCGGCGCGCCTTCGGCACCAGGCGTCAGGATGAACAGATAGGGCAGAAGGCGGCGCAGTGCCGTGGGATCGATCTCGCTCCTCAGGGGAGCAGAACGATCGCCCTTGATGCGGAGCCAGTAATCGTAAACCTTCCGGGTTGCCTCATTGCGCATGCTTCTGCCTGTCTCGTTTCGAACCAGATCGCGGGGCGAACCGTGTCCTTTGCCGCTCGCGGAGCGAAATCCATGCCATCTGCGGCATGTGATGGTTAACCGGCGATTGCCGATGCCGGAACATACCCCGCTTCCGGAGATTTCGGCGGGCGCCGGATAGCGCCGCCGGCGCTTCCCTTTCGTCGGTGGGTCCTATATGGCTAGCGAAGTTGACGAGAAAGGGACGGAATGAGCGACAGGCCGGACATGGCCGAGGAGCCGCATGAGGAGCATGCTCCCGAGCGCGAATCGGTTCCGATATTCAACCTGCCGCGCAGCCTTGTGGTGACGATAGCGGTGCTTGCGGCGCTCTATGTCATCGAAGCCTTTTTCCTCAGCGAGGACGCCCGCACCTTTTTGCTGTTCCAGCTGGCTTTCACGCCGCTTCGCTACGTCTATCCGCTGGCCGAACAGGGGTTCCAGTGGCTCTGGACGCCGGTGACCTATTCGCTGCTGCACGGTGGCGTCGAGCACCTGGTTTTCAACGTGCTGTGGCTGACGGCCTTCGGGGCGCCCGTGGTGCGCCGCATCGGGACCTTGCGCTACATTCTCTTCTGGATGTTTTCAGCCGCCGCCGCGGCCTTCTTCCACGCCATGCTGCATTGGGGCGACCAGACGCTGCTGATCGGCGCGTCTGGCGTGGTCTCGGCGCTGATGGGCGCTGCCTGCCGCTTCGCTTTTCCAGAACGCGGCGGCTATGACCGCACCCATGGTCATCTCTATCCGCGCCAATCGATTCTCGGTGCCTTCCGCAACCGAACCGTCGTCTTCTTCACGGGGATCTGGTTCCTCGGCAATATTCTGATCGCGGCAGGGCTGCCGCTCGTGGGCGGGGACATGGGCGAGATTGCCTGGGATGCCCATATCGGCGGCTTTCTCTTCGGTTTTCTTCTCTTCGCGTTCTTCGATCCACTTCCGCAAGGCCGCCTTCCGATCACGGAACCTTGATCTCCTTCATGGAGCGATCTAGATTCCACAAAGGCGAGCGCGCTTCCTGAGGAGTGGAAACGGCTCTACCTGCAGATGCGCTAGGAGGGAACCATGTCGATTACCGTCAAGAACATGCTCGATGCCAAGGGCCGAAACGTGGTTACCGTGGGGCCGGACAAGACGCTGCAGGAGGTCGCGGAAATCCTGAACCAGAACCGCATCGGTGCGGTGGTCGTTGTCGGATCCTCGGGAAACATCACCGGCATCTTCACCGAACGCGACCTTGTCCGGGCAATCGCCGGCAAGGGGCCGACCGTGCTGCAGCAGCCCGTCAAATCGGCGATGACGGCTACCGTTCTGCGCTGTCGGGAGGATTTTACCGTCAATCAGCTCATGGAGATGATGACCGGCAAGCGCTTCCGGCATGTGCCGGTGGAAGACGGCGGCAAGCTGGTCGGCATCATTTCGATCGGCGACGTGGTGAAGTCGCGCATTCAGGAAATCGAATTCGAGGCCGAGCAGATCAAGGCCTATATCGCGGGCTAATCCACTAGCGCGCGAACACTTCCTGCATACGCTGGAGCGCGGCGATCTGCGTCATCGTTTCGGCGTAGCCGCGGTCGATCGCCTCGCCGGCGCGATGGAACTCCGAAAGCCCGACGTCGGCAAGGCGCGGATGCAGCGCCAGATCCGGCGGATCGCCGGCAAGACGCGCACGCGAAATCCGTTCCTGGATGATGTTGAAGGCCTGCACCATCACGCCGGTCATTCCCACCCGGGATTCGTCCCTGTCCCTGCGGCCGTTATCAAGCGGCTGGACGCTGGCGCTATGCTTGACTACCGCCGAGCGGCCGAAGATTTCGTAGTTGAGATTGACGCCGACCACGAGCGGCTGCTCGTAGGCGCGGCAGACCGAACTCGGCACCGGATTGACGAGCGCGCCATCGACGAGCGTGCGGTTGTTACAGCGAACGGGTTCGAATATGCCGGGAAGGGCGTAGGAAGCGCGTAGCGCCGTAATCAGGTTGCCGCTGGTGATCCAGACTTCGTGGCCGCTATTCAGTTCGGTCGCGACCGCCACGAACGGACGGTCGAGGTCCTCTATCGAAATGCCTTCCAGATGTTCCTGCATGCGCTTGGTGAGCCGCATGCCGCCGAGCAGCCCGCCACCGCCGAAGGTGAGATCGAGCAGGCCGGCGATGCGTCGCATGGTGAGCGAGCGGGCGAAGGCCTCGAGTTCGTCCAGCTTACCGGCGAGATAGCAGCCGCCGACGAGCGCGCCGATCGAAGTGCCGGCGATCATGCCGACCTCGATGCCGGCCTCGTCCAGCGCCCGCAGGACGCCGATATGCGCCCAGCCGCGCGCCGCGCCGCCACCGAGCGCCAAGGCGAGCTTGGCTTTTCTGGGTGCTTGCTGAGCAGGGGGAGGGGTGGCTTCCAGAATCGGGGTTCCGCTCGTATCGGCTGCGGCCGCGCGCGGATCTTGGCGATTCCAACTCCAGTTCAGCATAGACTTTACCACCCTTGAGGCTGAACGATCCCAGCCTCCCGATTAATCCATCGAGAGGTTTCGAAATCGTTTAACGTGCGCCGGCGTGGCAGAAAACGAGGCAGTTGTTAATTGGTTCCCCCGCCGCCATAGACGCTCTCCGGATCAAAATGGCGCTGATCGTCGGTGATTTCAAGCGTGGCGCGGCCATCCTTTTCCTGCACGACACGGTAGAAACAGGAGCGCCGACCGGTGTGGCAGGTTGCATCGTGCCCGGCGACCGAGACCTTCAGCCAGACGGCATCCTGGTCGCAATCGGTCCTGATCTCGTGGACGGTCTGGAGGTTTCCAGAGGATTCCCCCTTCTTCCAGATCTTTCGGCGCGAGCGGCTGTAATAATGGGCAATGCCGGTCTCGATGGTGAGCGCGAGCGCTTCCGCGTTCATATGCGCGACCATCAGAAGTTCGCCATCGCCTGCGTCCGTCACGACGGCGGTCACCAGCCCGCCAGCATCGAAGAGGGGCGTGAAGGGGCCAGCGGCCTCGCGCTCGGCCTTGTCGGCCGAGGGCTGTTCAAAGGTGAGCGGCATCTAAAAAATCCTGGATCAACGGCCCCGAATGAGGCTCAGGAAACGGGCCTGGTCGGCTGCATTTCCCTTGAACTCACCGGTGAAGGTGGTGGTCAGCGTATCCGAGCCCTGCTTTTCGACGCCGCGCATTTCCATGCACATATGCTTGGCTTCGAGCATCACGGCGACGCCGCGCGGCTTCAATACGTCCTGAATGACGTTGGCGATCTGCGCCGTCATGTTTTCCTGGGTTTGCAGGCGACGGGCGAAGATATCCACCACGCGGGCGATCTTCGAAAGACCGAGGACACGCCCGTTCGGCAGATAGGCGACATGCGCCTTGCCGATGATCGGCAGCATGTGGTGTTCGCAATGGGAGTGGAAGGGGATATCCCGCACCAGAACGATATCGTCGTAGCCGGAAACCTCTTCGAACGTGCGGCCCAGCACCTCTTCCGGCGACTGCTCGTATCCGCCGAACAGTTCCATATAGGCAGTGGCGACGCGCTTCGGCGTATCCAGCAGCCCCTCGCGCATCGGGTCGTCACCAGCCCAGCGGAGCAATACGCGCACCGCTTCTTCCGCCTCCTGCTGGGTCGGGCGGGCCTGGGTCTGGCTCGAGGCCGGGAAGTTCTTCACAATTGCATCCATTTAATGTCTCCTGATGCGGTTCAAGGCCGCACCCGAATGGCTCGTGACCTGAGGGCGGAATTTCACGCCGGAGGTCCACTCTTTAACGATCCGGCTGCTATCTGATCTCTGGCGGCCGGTTTTACAAGGCATCCTATCCCGATTTCGTGAGGAAAACGGCCAAAACATCCTTTCTTGATGATCGGGATGCGACATCACATATAATAGAACGAGCTTGCTAATCCTAGCCCGCGGGCGTTGACGCTTTGTTCGACGCGCGGCGCAGGACCCTAAGGCTTTTCCAACGGGCACGGAATATGGACGACATATACAACAGCAAGATCCTCGAATTCGCCGGCAACATCACCCGTTCGGGAACGCTGCCGGATGCGGATGCCGTTTCGGAAAAGCACTCCAAGCTCTGCGGCTCCAAGGTGCGTATCTACCTGAATATGCGTGACGGCACGGTGACGGACTTCGCCCACGAAGTGCGAGCCTGCGCGCTCGGGCAGGCTTCCTCCTCCATCATGGCCCGTCAGGTGATCGGCGCCACGGCCGACGAGCTTCGCAAGGCGCGGCAAGACATGCTCGCCATGCTGAAGGAAGACGGCGAAGGCCCCGAAGGACGCTTCGAGGACATGCGCTATCTGAGGCCAGTGAAGGACTACAAGGCCCGCCACGCCTCGACGATGCTGACCTTCGATGCGGTGGTCGACGCAATCGACCAGATCGAGGCGAAAGCCCGCGCCGAAGCCGTGTAAGCCAATGTGCGGCGCCTCCGAGCACAATCATACCGGAACTGCACACTCTCGAAACTGGGCAGGCCCCTTTCGGAAAACGCCGGGCCGCCTCTTCGGGACGGGGCTGATCCGGTTCTACCAGCTCACGTTGTCGGGTTTCATCGGCAATTCCTGCCGGCATATCCCGACCTGTTCCGAATACGGCTACGAAGCGATCGCCCGGCACGGGCTATGGTCGGGCGGATGGCTGACGCTATTCCGCGTCGCGCGATGCGGACCGGGCGGTACGTCCGGCCTCGATCCGGTTCCGGAAGCTCTCGCCACGCATCAGCGCTGGTGGACGCCGTGGCGCTACTGGCGCGTTTCGAGCAGGAAGGGTTGAAGCATGACCGTTCCGATGGAGTACAGGCAGGCCTCGCGTGATTTCGATGCTTTCCTGATCGAGGCCAGGGATGGCGCCATGCTTCAGACGACCAATCAAACCTATACGATGATCGACGCCGTGTTCACGACTTTCCGTAGCCGGCTTTCGATCCGCGATGCGCTTGCCTTCGCCGATGTGCTGCCGCCGGTGCTCCGGGCACTCTTCGTTTCCAACTGGGATGTCGATCAGCCCTTGCGGCCATTCGAGGACCGGGCGACCCTGACAAGGGAGGTGAAGGCGTTTCGCGGCGATCACAATGTCTCGCCGGACGATTCCATCGCCGTCGTCGCGTCGGTCCTTCGACGGCATGTGGGCGAAGTCACTTTCGATCGGGCTCTGGCAAAACTGCCGGCGGAAGCCGCAACCTTCTGGCGGACGTGAAGCGATGATCTACGTGGCGCTGCTCCACAGCATCGTGCTTGGCGGTGGCAAGCGGGTGATCATGGCCGAGCTTCGCGCCATGGCGGAGGGGCTCGGTTTTCGGAACTGCCGCACATTGGTATCGACCGGCAATCTGGTCTTCGAGGCGGAGGACTCTCCGGCCGGTGATATCGAACGGGTGTTGGAGGAGGCGTTCGAACAGCGCTTCGGCAAGCATGTCGGCATTATCGTGCGATCCGGCGCCGATTGGTTGAAGCTCGCGGCGAAAAACCCATTCCTGAGCGGGAACGGTGCGGATGTCTGCCTCCGGGTAATGCGGGCGCCGCTCGACGGGAATGCTGTCGGATTGCTGGAGAAATACCGGGATCGGGAGAAGATCGCGATCATCGATGGTGATCTCTGGATCGATTTCGGCGGCAAGCCGAGCGAGAGCCGGCTTCTTTCCGTCATGACCACGAAAAGGCTTGGCATCGGGACGTTTCGCAACGCCAATACGGTCAATGGCATTGCCGAAATGCTGCGGTAGATGGCCGTTCGCCTTTACTAGAGCGCGAAAAATCTTTATCAGCCACGCCTGCGCCGCCGGAAGGCGAAAGCGCATTCGTTCCAACACCACCCGCATTCGTTGGCGGGACTGGACAGGAGAAATACATGTCCCAATCCGTTTCCCTTACATTTCCCGATGGCTCGGTCCGCGCGTTCGACGCGGGAACGACCGGCCGTGACGTCGCTGAATCCATTTCCAAGTCGCTTGCCAAGAAGGCGGTCGCCGTTGCGATCGACGGCACGCTGCGCGATCTTGCCGATCCGATCATCGACGGCCGTATCGAAATCATCACCCGTGCCGATCCGCGCGCGCTGGAACTGATCCGCCACGACGCCGCGCATGTGATGGCCGAGGCCGTGCAGGAACTATGGCCCTCGACCCAGGTTACCATCGGCCCGGTGATCGAGAACGGATTCTATTACGATTTCGCCCGCGATACGCCCTTCACGCCGGAAGATCTGCCGAAGATCGAGGCGAAGATGAAGGAGATCATCGCGCGCAACCAGCCGTTCACCAAGGAAGTCTGGCCGCGCAACAAGGCCCGGCAGGTCTTCAAGGACAAGGGCGAGACCTACAAGGTCGAGCTGGTCGATGCGATTCCCGAGGACCAGGACGTCAAGATCTACTATCAGGGCGACTGGTTCGACCTCTGCCGCGGGCCGCACATGGCCTCCACGGGGCAGGTCGGCACCGCCTTCAAGCTGATGAAGGTGGCCGGTGCCTATTGGCGCGGCGACTCGAACAATCCCATGCTGACGCGCATCTACGGCACGGCCTGGGCCACGCAGGAAGAACTCGACCAGTACTTGCACGTGCTGGCGGAGGCGGAAAAGCGCGATCACCGCAAGCTCGGCCGGGAAATGGATCTCTACCATTTCCAGGAAGAGGGGCCGGGCGTCGTCTTCTGGCACGGCAAGGGCTGGCGGATGTTCCAGACGCTGGTTTCCTATATGCGCCGCCGGCTTGCCGGCACCTATGAGGAAGTCAACGCGCCGCAGGTGCTGGATACGTCGCTTTGGGAGACCTCCGGTCACTGGGGCTGGTACCAGGAGAACATGTTCGCGGTGAAATCGGCCTATGCGCTGACCAATCCGGACGATCCGGACGCGGACGACCGCGTCTTCGCCCTGAAGCCTATGAACTGCCCGGGCCATGTCCAGATCTTCAAGCATGGTCTCAAGTCTTACCGAGAACTGCCTATCCGTCTTGCGGAATTCGGTCTCGTGCATCGTTATGAGCCCTCGGGCGCCCTGCATGGCCTCATGCGCGTTCGCGGCTTCACGCAGGACGACGCGCATGTCTTCTGCACGGACGAGCAGATGGCCGCCGAATGCCTCAGGATCAACGAGCTGATCCTTTCGGTCTACAAGGATTTCGGCTTCGAGGAGATCACCATCAAGCTCTCCACGCGGCCGGAAAAACGTGTCGGTTCGGACGAACTCTGGGATCGCGCCGAAAGCGTGATGACGGACGTGCTGAACACCATTCAGCGGCAGTCGAACGATATCAAGACCGGCATTCTGCCGGGCGAGGGCGCATTCTACGGCCCGAAGTTCGAATATACGCTGAAGGATGCGCTCGGTCGCGAATGGCAGTGCGGCACGACGCAGGTGGATTTCAACCTGCCGGAACGCTTCGGCGCCTTCTATATCGATCATAACTCGGAGAAGCAGCAGCCGGTGATGATCCACCGCGCTATCTGCGGTTCGATGGAGCGCTTCCTCGGCATCCTGATCGAGAACTATGCGGGCCACATGCCGCTCTGGATCGCGCCGGTTCAGGCTGTCGTCGCCACGATCACCTCGGATGCGGACGACTACGGCCGTGAGGTGGCGGAAGCCCTTCGCGAGGCGGGAATGATCATCGAGACCGATTTCCGCAACGAGAAGATCAACTACAAGATCCGCGAGCACTCGGTCAGCAAGGTGCCGGTCATCATCGTCTGCGGCAGACAGGAGGCCGAGCAGCGTTCGGTCAACATCCGCCGCCTCGGCTCCCAGGCGCAGACTTCTATGAAGCTGGACGATGCGATCGCATCGCTGGCGGAGGAGGCGACCCCTCCGGATCTTCGCCGCCGCGCCGAAGCGCGCAAGGCGGCCGCTGCCTGATCGATAACCGGCGGCATCTGTAACGCAGGTGCCGTCGCCCAAAATGATGCTGAAATGAAAAAAGCGCCTGTTTCGGGCGCTTTTTTTTCGGCGTCCCAAACCGGGACCGTTATTCCTGGGATACCTGCTGACCGTCCTTGACGCCCGCCAATTGCGGATCGTAGCGCATCAGCACCTCGATATCCTTGTTCTCGCCGGATTTTACCGTGAATTCGCGCTGGTAGATCTTGTCCTTGTTGCGGGCGACGGCGGTATATTCGCCCTCCGCAAGCACCATTGTGGAGAAGGCGCTGACGCTTTCGCTGACCACGTCGCCCGAGCCCGTAAGGACGGACCAGGCCGTATCCGCGATCGCCTCGCCGCCGGGCTGCGAGACGAGCTTCAATGTGATTTCCGCCGCCTTATGCTGCAGCACCGCCTGGGTGAGCTTGCCGGCCTCCACTTGGATATCGGCGCGCACGACGGCGTTGATGTCGCCATATTCGGACACCACGTGATAGGTGCCGGCGTTGAGCCGGACGATCGTATTCGGCTTCACGTCGGCCATGACGAGGCCGCGCTCGCCATCTTCCCGCACTTCCGACGAATAGACCGAAAAGCTGAGCTTGTTCGAGGGTATGGGCGCATCGGAACCCGCCACCGCATTCAGCACGAAGCCGCCCGCATCGAGGACGAGAACCTGCTTTTCCATATCGCCTTCGGCCGGTACGGCGAGCTTCTTCGTGACGCCCGCCCGCCCGAAGGCGACGTTGACGAAATAATTGCCGGGTAGGAGTTGGAAATCGGCCGAGCCGCCTTCGGAACTCGCAACCAGGGGAAGCTTGCCGTCTTCGCCCGGAATGGGGCTGAAGACGCGCCAGGAAAGCCCTTCCTGCATGGCCGCGCCATCCGATGTGAGCCTTGCTTCCATCGTCACATCGCGCGAAGTCATGGCGTTCGGGTTGCCGGGCGTTGCGGAGAAGGCGTTGAGTTTCGGCATTTTCGCAGTGCTGTCGAGTTGCTTGAAACTCTTGAAGGCATCCTGGGCAAGACCGCCGAACGCCGGACCGAGCACGAGTGCACTCGCGAGAACCCAGCGTACCGCGATGGAAATGCCCGTCATATTTCTGTACCGATTGACTCTTGAATACCGAATGCGCCACTTGAAGACCAATGACAAGGCAATTTCAAGACCTTCCCACCGCATAAGCCTCCATGGACGCTCCTCAGATGCAAAATGACGTAAAACTGATCGATTACCTGCGCCAGCGCCATTCCACGCCTGTTGCCCAAATCAAGGACCCCGGCCCCTCGGGCGTTCAGATCGAAGCGATTCTTTCCCTGGCGTCACGCGTGCCCGATCATGGAAAGCTGGCGCCCTGGCGCTTCATCGTCTATCGGCGCGCTATCCGGGAGGAGTTCGGAGCGGAGTTCCTGCGTCTGGCTCTTGAGAATGACCCGGATCTTGGCGAAGCCGCCAGGGAGGCCGAGCGCACCCGCTTCCTGCGTGCGCCTGTCGTCATCGGCGTCGTCAGCAAGGCGGCTCCGCACGTGAAGATCCCGGAATGGGAGCAGGTCCTCTCCGCCGGCGCAGTATGCCTCAACATGCTGATGGCGGCCGAGGCGCATGGCTATGTCGCCAACTGGCGCACGGAATGGATCGCCTACGATGCCCGCGCGCTCGAACTCCTGGGCGTCGCTCCGGACGAGAAGGTGGCGGGCTTCATTCATATCGGCTCCAGCGATTTTCCGGTGCCGGATCGCCCGCGTCCCGAACTCTCCCAGATCGTCACCTATGCGGGCGAGGGCGGAGCCTGATGTTCTACACCACGGATACCAATGCCCACGGCCTCAAGCACGATCCGCTGAAGGCGATCGTCGCGCCGCGGCCGATAGGCTGGATCGGCACGAAGGGCAGGGACGGCTCCTTCAACCTCTCTCCCTATTCCTTCTTCAACCTCGTCTCCGAGCGACCGCGGCTGGTGATGTTCTCTTCCAGCGGCCGCAAGCACAGCTTGAAGAATGCGGAAGAGACCGGAGTTTTCACCGCGAGCCTCGCAAGCCGGCATCTGGCGGAGCAGATGAATGCCTCGTCGGCGGCAGTGGAATATGGCGTCAACGAGTTCGATCTGACCAAGCTGACGCCGAAAATGGGGGAGGTCGTGGATGCCCCCTATGTCGCGGACGCCTATGCGGTGCTCGAATGCAAGGTCACGGAGATCATCCAGCCGAAGACGATCGACGGTGGGCATGCCGATTCCCACATGGTGTTTGGCCAGATCCTCGGAATCCACATTCACGACGAGGTCATCCGCGACGGCCGGCTCGACATGGGCCTCATACGGCCGGTCGCGCGCATGGGCTATCTCGATTTTTCCGATGGCGGCGCGGAGGTGTTCGAGATGGTCCGTCCTTCGGTTCCCTAACGGTTAACGGGTATGGTGAACCAATAATAAACCATTTGCCGATAGCGTTAACCGCAGCCGGTCGGGTTCGACATGGCTCCGGTATCCGAGGCTGATGGTGATCGTACAGGCATTTTTTCGCTGGACTGCAACGGCAAGGGCAAGCGAGAGGGCGAAAGCCGCCGGTGCGCTCGGCCGGGCCTATCTCAGCGCCACGCTCGGTCGCGAAGAACAGCGCGCAGCAGCACTTGCGATGACCTATTTGCTCGACGACCCTTCGCCGCACGTGCGCCTTGCGCTTGCCGAGGCGCTGGCGGGCTCGCCGGAGGCACCGCGCGCCATCATTCTCGCTCTTGCCGAAGATCAGCCGGAAATCTCCTGCACCGTCATCGCCTGCTCTCCGGTGATCACCGAAGCCGATCTCATCGATCTCGCAGGCCGCGGCGACGGGTTGATCCGAGGGTTCATCGCGGCCCGTCCGCAGCTTTCACGGGGTGCGGCGGCTGCCATCGTGGAGATCGGCGAAGAGAATGATGTGACAATCCTCCTGGAGAACGAAAGCGCGGCGATCGGCCGCCAGTCGCTGAGGCGGATTGCCGAACGCTTCGGCCATAGCGCCGATATCCGGAGCCTGCTGCTGGACAGGGAATACCTGCCGGCCGATGCCCGGCACCTGCTGGTCCACCACGTCACCACCGCCTTGACGGGCTCGGACCTAGTGCGCGCCACAATGGCCGCCGCGAGGATCGAGCATGTGAGCCGCGAAGCGGGTAACGCGGCGGCGGTGGTGATTGCCGGGGGCGTTCCGCATGAGGAAATTCCCGACTTCGTGGAGCATCTGCGGGGCGCCGGCCTCCTGACCCCGGCCTTCCTGATCCATGCGCTCTGCGCCGGAAAGGTCGATTTCTTCGCCGGGGCCGTGGCTAATCTTTCAGGCCTCGAAGACCGGCGGGTGCGCGCCATCCTCGCGACCGGCCGGATGCACGCGGTGAGGGCGCTTCTCGAATCGGCGGGATTGGACCGGGATATCGCCCTCGTTTTCGTGGAGGCGATCCTTCTGCGGCGGCGGGAAGAAGTCGCGGAAACGCCGGGAAGCATTTCGGCGCTGCTGTTGGAGAGATTTCAACGGCCGGGAATGCCGGCATCCCCCGTTTCGGAGCTTCTCGACATGGTGGAGAAGCTGCAGAGGGCCGAGATGCGATCGACCGCCCGTTCCTATGCGGACGATGCTTGCCTGGCCGCTTGAGAATTCACAGCCAAGTTAATGTTTTAACGCGTTTTTAGGTGGCTCTTCTATCGCTCGAACTTGCGGGCTACCCAGGAATAGCTGCCCTCGATCAGCCGCACAGGCTTGTGCATCAGCGTGCGCACGCCTTCCGTGGTGGGAAGAACATTGCGAACGCGCTGGATGGCGCGAACAGCAAGGCTGTTTTCGCCTTGCGGGGTTACCTTGACCGGCTCTTCCGGCGTTTTCGCCGGGCCGGGAAGCGCCGTGGCGATTTCGGTATCCTCGGGTTTCTGGCAAACCGCGATGATGACCGGATAGGGGGCGTTGGCGTAGGTGACGAGATGTTTTTCCGCGACCGAGTCGCAAAGCTCGATCGTCGGCCATTTCTGCTCGGCGGTCGCGATGTAATGGCAGTCGACCCCGGTGTCGTCGCAGCCCAGAATGGTCATCACGATGATGGCGGCGTTCATGTTCGTCCTCGATTCTCTCACGCTCTTTGTGGAGACGAATCGTGACCCGAGAAAGGCGCCTTTCCGGATGGCTGCTCTTCATGTAACGCTGGGCTCAATCCGTTACAGCCAAGGGCATGCAATGACCGTCACGATCGACATCGAACCGCCTCGCCAACCCGAAATATTGCGGTTGCTGGAACTCTCGGACGCCTATGCCGCCTCGCTCTATCCGGCGGAGAGCAATCATCTGGTGGATGTGTCGACGCTGGAGAAAGACACGGTTTCGTTCCTGGTCGCGCGGAAGGACGGCTCGATCGTCGGGTGCTGCGCGCTGGTGGAGGCGGCGGACGGCACGGCGGAGATCAAGCGGATGTTCGTGGACCCGGAAGCGCGCGGGCTGAAGATCGGCAAGCTGCTGATGGATGCGCTCATCGAGCGCGGCAGGGAGCTTTCGCTTTCGGCGATCCGGCTGGAGACGGGCATCCACCAGCCGGAGGCGATCGGCCTCTATCGCCGCTACGGCTTCGTGGAAATCGAGCCCTTCGGAGCTTATAAGCCCGATCCGCTCAGCCTCTTCATGGAGAGGAGACTTTCCTGATAACCGGCACATCTGCCGGAGGAGGGGGAGGCGTTTCGGAGCCCGTGGCAAGATCGGCTCCCTCTATCTCGCCGGTATCGGCAAGCTTTATCTCGCGTATCCATTCGCGCCAGATGGAGACGATGAGCGCCATCAGGACCGGGCCGATGAAAAGGCCGAGGAAGCCCATGGTCTTCACGCCGCCGACCAGGCCGAAGAAGGTCGGCAGGAAGGGCAGCTTGATCGGGCCGCCCACAAGCCTCGGGCGCACCGTCTTATCGACGATGAAAAGCTCCACCGTGCCCCAGATGAAAAGCGCCACGCCGGCGAAATAGGAGCCGCTTGCGACGAGATAGATCGACACCAGCGTGAAGGAAAGCGGCGCGCCGCCGGGAATGAGCGCCATGATGCCGGTCAGCACGCCGAGGGTGACGGGCGAGGGGACGCCGGCGATCCAGTAGGCGATGCCGAGCACGATGCCTTCGCCGATGGCGATCAGGGTCATGCCCGTGACGGTGGAGCTGATGGTGGCCGGTACGACGCGGGACATGCGTTCCCAGCGGTTCGGCAGGATGCGCTCGCCGAGAAGATCGATCTGACGCGTGAAGGCCGCGCCGTCGCGATAGACGAAGAAAAGCGCGATCAGCATGAAGAGCAGGCTGAGCAGCAGATGGAATGCACCACCGCCCGCCGCCACCACGGCACGGTAGATATTGCCGATATTGGCGCCGCTGACGAGCTGTATCAGTTCTCCGAATGCGCCGGGAGTACCGATATAGTGGCGCCATTGCTCGCCGAGCCATGCGCCTGCCCAGGGAAGCCCGAGCATCCATTCCGGCGGCGGCGCGCCGACGCGGTTGGCCTCCACCGCCCAGCCGATCCATTCGCGGAGTTCGCCGATAGCATAGGAGACCGCGATCCCGATCGGTACGATCAGGAAGGTCAGGATGAAGAGGATGGCCAGCGACGCGCCAATCGTCGTGTTGCCGCCTATGCGGCGCAGTAGCTCACGATAGAGCGGCCAGCTCGCGAAGCCGATGACGAGGGCTGCCAGAACCGGCACGACGAAGCCGTGGAAGAAATAGATGCCGGCGATGACGACCAGCACAAGGAGCCAGCGCGCCGCCGAGATCGGCGGAATGAGGGCGATCCTGCTCGGGGCCACCGGCCCGAGCCAGCGAGGCCCTTTCGGCTGCTTGTTATCGTCAACTACGCTCACGGTTCGTTCCTGCTCCCTGTGACCGCCGGCATGTGGGCTGCCGAGGTCAATCGTACAAGTGTAGCCCCAATGGGTTTAAAATGAAGCTTACTTATAGGGCGTAGCCGGTAGATGCGATAGAAATATGAACAAAAGCGGACCGGACACTTTCGCGCACCCGGTCCGACGCGGCTTGCACTTTTCCAAGCCGGTCAAATATCGAGATTTTCCGCAAAGGCGGCGCGCTCCTGAATGAAGCGGAAACGGGCATCGGCCTTCGTGCCCATGAGATTGTCGACCGCCTCGCGGGTGCCTTCGAAATCCACGTCGTCGATCTCGACGCGCAGCAGCGTGCGCTTTTCGGGATCCATGGTGGTTTCCTTCAACTGCGAGGCCATCATCTCGCCGAGACCCTTGAAACGGCCGATCTCGACCTTCTTGCCTTTGAAGACGGTTTCCATCAGCTCGGTGCGGTGGGCATCGTCGCGGGCATAGACGGTCTTGCCGCCCTGGCGCAGGACATAGAGCGGCGGCACGGCCAGGTAGAGGTGGTTGCCGCGGATCAGCTCCGGCATCTCCTGATAGAAGAAGGTGATGAGCAGCGAGGCGATATGGGCGCCGTCGACGTCGGCGTCGGTCATGATGATGACGCGCTCGTAGCGGAGATCCTCCTCGCGGTATTTCGAGCGCGTGCCGCAGCCGAGCGCCTGAATGAGATCGGCGATCTGCTGATTGGCGGACAGCTTTTCGCGGCTGGCACTGCCGACGTTGAGGATCTTGCCGCGCAGCGGCAGGATGGCCTGATTGGCGCGGTTGCGGCCCTGCTTGGCCGAGCCGCCTGCCGAGTCACCCTCGACGATGAAGAGTTCTGCACCCTCCGCCGTGTTCTGCGAGCAATCGGCAAGCTTGCCGGGAAGGCGCAGCTTGCGCACCGCGCTCTTGCGGTTGACTTCCTTTTCCTTGCGCCGGCGCAGGCGCTCTTCGGCGCGCTCGATGACCCAGTCGAGCAGCTTGGCCGCTTCACCCGGATTGCCGGCGAGATAATGGTCGAAGGGATCGCGAAGCGCGTTCTCGACGATGCGCTGCGCCTCGACGGTTGCGAGCTTGTCCTTGGTCTGGCCGACGAATTCCGGCTCGCGGATGAAGACGGAGAGCATGCCGACGGCCGAGATCATCACGTCGTCGGTGGTGATTTCCCTGGCGCGCTTGTTCTGCGTCAGCTCGGCATAGTTCTTCAGGCCTTTTGTGAGCGCGATGCGAAGCCCTGCCTCGTGCGTGCCGCCTTCCGGTGTGGGAATCGTGTTGCAGTAGGAATGGAGTTGCGGGTCGCCGCCATACCAGGTGATCGCCCATTCCAGCGCGCCGTGGCCGCCGGTCTTCTCCGTCCGGCCGGCGAAGATTTCGCGCGTGACGGTGAATTCCTTGCCGAGCGTCGCGGAAAGATAATCCTTCAGGCCGCCGGGGAAGTGGAAGACAGCCTTTTCCGGAATTTCTCCGCCAGCGGGCACGACGCCGGGATCGCAGCTCCAGCGGATTTCGACGCCGCCGAAGAGATAGGCCTTGGAGCGGGCCATGCGGAAAATGCGGCCGGCATCGAATTTCGCATGATCGCCGAAAATCTGCGGATCGGGATGGAAGCGCACCTTCGTGCCGCGGCGGTTCTGCACGTCGCCGAGATGCTCCAGGCCGCCCTGAGGCGCCCCACGGGAGAAGCGCTGACGGTAGAGCTTGCGGTTGCGGGCGACCTCGACTTCCAGGAAATCGGAAAGCGCGTTGACCACCGAGACGCCGACACCGTGCAGGCCGCCGGAGGTCTCGTAGGCCTTGCCGTCGAACTTGCCGCCGGCATGCAGCTTGGTCATGATGACTTCGAGGGTGGACTTGCCCGGCACCTGCGGATGGTTTTCGACGGGAATGCCGCGGCCGTTGTCCGTGACGGTCAGGAAGCCTTCGGCGTCGAGATGCACTTCGATGAAATCGGCATGACCGGCGACCGCTTCGTCCATCGAATTGTCGATGACTTCCGCGAACAGGTGGTGCAGCGCCTTCTCGTCCGTGCCGCCGATATACATGCCGGGACGCATGCGGACAGGCTCGAGACCTTCGAGCACGCGGATAGAGGAAGCGCCGTAATCGTCACCGGTGCCTACCGGGGCAGGGCGCGGCGAAACGGGCTCCGGCGCGCGCGCCGAAGGTGCCGGCTCGAGGTCAACGGGCTTTGCAGCGGCTACGGGAAGTTCCGCAAAAAGGTCGTTATTGTCATCCATCGGCTGCGTCGATACTACCTGTCGGGGTGCGGAGGAAGAGGCCATACCCATCTCATGCTGTTTCGAATCACCTGCGATTGTGCCAGAAACCCGGCTTTTTCGCGATGCCGCAGGGAAACGGTTTTCCGTGACCAATGCGGCCGTGCATCGGTAATGGCAAGCAGCCAAGCCTCGAACAAGCGGTGAGAAGGCGCCATGTCCACAGTTCATTTCATCCGCGGCGCGATTTTCGCTGGCTTTGCGATATTGGCGGCAAGTCCCGCCGGTGCGCAGCAAGGGCCGATCAAGCCATTCAAGGACGAACTCTTCTCGCGCCAGACCGTTCTGGAAAGCAGGGACGGCGGCGCATACGAGGTGATCGACTACCAGGAAATGCGCGATATCAACGGGCGCGACCAGGTGCCGGAGCGCCGGGTGAAAAGCGCCTATGTCTCGACCGCGGTGAGACGCCAGCAGCAGGACAAGACGCTCGATCTCGGCGGCCGGCGTATCGATGTCACCAGGGTGGGACAGGAGAAGGGCGCTGCCTTCACGGTGATCTTCATCCATGGGCGGGGCGGCGACCGGCGTCTCGGTGTCAACGACTATTCCTTCGGCGGCAATTTCAACCGGCTGAAGAACCTGACCGCCGGCAATGGCGGCACCTATTATTCACCGAGCGTCACCTCCTTCGACGACAAGGGTATCAAGGATATCGCGGCGCTTGTCCGCTATTCCTTCGAGCAATCTGGCGGGCGGCCGGTGATCCTTGCCTGCGCGTCGATGGGCGGCATGATCTGCTCCGGCATCAGCCGTGATGCGGGGGCGGCGCGCCATCTTGCGGGAATGGTGCTGCTCGGCGGTCCTCCGGATGGCGACTACTCGGCCACTCCGGCCGCAAAGCTCCGCCTGCCGGTCTATTTCGCCCATGGCAGCGCCGACAGCGTCTATCCGGCCAAGCAGCAGGAGGCGATCTTCGGGCGGCTCCAGGCGGGCGGCTATCCCGCTCGCTTCACCCTTTTCGAAACCGGCACTCACGGCACGCCCATCCGGATGACGGACTGGCGAAAAGTGCTCAACTTCCTGCTGACGGCACGCTAGGAGGCCGAAAAATCTCCATTCATGGCGGAATCTGCCTCCCTTTGCGGACGTCCTGTCATTTTTCATGGATTTTCCGGGAGACCTGTCTAAAACCTTCCGGGAAGTTTTGGATCGGCCGTTCCCGGCGGCCGCTGGAAGGGGATATCTCGATCGATGACGCCTGATGTGCGCCCGCTGGTGGCGGGAAACTGGAAGATGAACGGCACGCGTGCCTCACTGGATCAGATCAAGGCAATTGCCGAGGGCGTTTCGAGGAGTGGGCTTCCCGACAAGATAGACGCGCTGATCTGCCCGCCGGCGACGCTGCTTTACGTCTCCACCGCGCTTGCGACCGACAGTCCGCTGATGATCGGCGCGCAGGATTGCCACCAGGAGGTTTCCGGTGCGCATACGGGCGATGTTTCGGCGGAAATGATCGCCGATTGCTTCGGAACCCATGTGATCGTCGGGCATTCCGAGCGCCGCAGCGATCACGCCGAGACGGATCATCTCATCTGCGCCAAGGCGAAGGCCGCCCATGCCGCAGAGCTTACCGCCATCATATGCATCGGAGAAACCGCGGGAGAGCGGGACGCCGGCCAGACCCTCGATATCCTGAAGCGCCAGCTCGCCGGGTCCGTTCCGGACGAAGCGACGGCGGAGAACACCGTGATCGCCTACGAGCCGGTATGGGCGATCGGCACCGGCGTCACGCCGACCGCGGCGGATGTGGAGAAGGCGCATGCCTTCATGCGCGCCGAACTCGTGAAGCGTTTCGGCGGCGAGGGGAAGAAGATGCGCATCCTCTATGGCGGCTCGGTAAAGCCGGGCAACGCCGGAGAATTGATGGGCATTGCCAATGTCGACGGCGCGCTGATCGGCGGCGCGAGCTTGAAAGCCTCGGATTTCCTCGCCATCTACGCTGCCTATGAGGGGCTTACAGTGTAATCCTTCGAAAACGTCCGGAAGGGCTTGGAATGCGCGCCGGCCTCATGTAAAGAGCCGCCAACCTCTTATTGTTGCCTCCTTCGGGGAGGCATGGATTGTATCATGCAGACCGTTCTTATCGTCATCCATCTCATGATCGTGCTTGCGCTCGTCGGCGTCGTGCTGATCCAGCGCTCGGAAGGCGGCGGGCTCGGCGTCGGCGGCGGCTCCGGCTTCATGTCGGCCCGCGGCACGGCCAATGCGCTGACCCGCACCACCGCCATCCTCGCGACGCTTTTCTTCATCACGTCGCTGACGCTCGGCATTCTGGCGCGGTACGAATCCCGGCCGACCGATATTCTCGACCGGATTCCGGCAACGCAGGGCTCCGGCAACGGCATCCTCGATTCGCTCGGCCCGGCACCGACGCAGCAGACGCCCGCACCGGCCGGCAATGGCGTACCCTCCGATTCCGGCGCGGCCGCTCCGGCTCCTGCCGCACCGAACGCGGCGGCGCCCGCAGCGCCCGCCAACGGTGCCGCACCGGCAGAGCCCGCTCCCGCGGCTCCGACGGGTGTACCGACCGGCCAGTAAGGCTGGGGTCAAAGCTTCAATCTCCGGCAGGCCAAAAGCCTGCCGGTTTTCTTTTGTGAAGATTCCACAACCGTTTTTCGTCAAACGGACGATTTGGGCTGGCGGAATCACTAATGAAAAGGTATCCGATGACTCCCATGGCGCGATATGTATTCATCACTGGCGGCGTGGTTTCCTCCCTCGGAAAAGGAATTGCGGCCGCGGCTCTCGGAGCGTTGTTGCAGGCCCGTGGTTATCGGGTGCGGCTTCGCAAGCTCGACCCCTATCTGAACGTGGACCCGGGCACCATGAGCCCGACCCAGCACGGCGAGGTCTTCGTTACCGACGACGGTGCGGAAACCGACCTCGATCTCGGTCATTACGAACGCTTCACCGGCCGTTCGGCCACCAAGACCGACAACATCACCACTGGCCGCATCTACAAGAACATCATCGACAAGGAACGCCGCGGCGACTATCTCGGCGCGACCGTGCAGGTGATCCCGCACGTCACCAACGAGATCAAGGACTTCGTCACCGAGGGCAATGAGGACTACGATTTCGTGATCTGCGAAATCGGCGGCACGGTGGGCGATATCGAGGCCATGCCTTTCCTCGAAGCGATCCGCCAGCTCGGAAACGATCTGCCGCGCGGCAGCGCCGTCTATCTTCATCTGACGCTGATGCCCTATATTCCGGCTGCGGGTGAGCTCAAGACAAAGCCGACCCAGCATTCGGTCAAGGAACTGCAGGCGCTCGGCATCGCGCCGGACATCCTGCTTGTGCGCGCCGACCGGGAAATTCCGGAAGCCGAGCGCCGCAAGCTCTCGCTTTTCTGCAACGTGCGTCCTTCCGCCGTCATCCAGGCGCTCGACGTCGCCAATATCTACGACGTGCCCATGGCCTACCACAAGGAAGGGCTGGATTCGGAAGTGCTGGCGGCCTTCGGCATCGAGCCGGCGCCCAAGCCGCGCCTCGATCCCTGGGAAGAGGTCTGCAACCGTATCCACACGCCGGAAGGCGAGGTGACAATCGCCATCGTCGGCAAATATACCGGCCTCAAGGATGCCTATAAGTCGCTGATCGAGGCGCTGCATCACGGCGGCATCGCCAACCACGTCAAGGTCAAGCTCGAGTGGATCGAGTCGGAGGTCTTCGAGAAGGAGGACCCGGCGCCTTACCTGGAAAAGGTCCACGGCATTCTCGTGCCGGGCGGCTTCGGCGAGCGCGGCGCGCAGGGCAAGATCAACGCGGCGCGCTTCGCCCGCGAGCGGAACGTGCCCTATTTCGGCATCTGCTTCGGCATGCAAATGGCGGTGCTGGAAGCGGCCCGCAATCTTGCCGGCATCGAACAGGCATCCTCGACGGAATTCGGCAAGACCCCGGAACCGGTCGTCGGCCTGATGACGGAATGGGTGAAGGGCAACGAGCTGGAGAAGCGCTCGGCCTCCGGCGATCTCGGCGGCACGATGCGTCTCGGCGCCTATAAGGCGGCGCTGAAGAAGGACACCAAGATCGCCGACATCTACGGTTCGACCGATATTTCCGAGCGCCATCGCCACCGCTACGAGGTGAACATCGACTACATGCAGCGTCTGGAGAGCTGCGGTCTGGTCTTCTCGGGCATGTCGCCGGACGGCCTCCTGCCGGAGACGATCGAGTATCCGGACCATCCGTGGTTCATCGGCGTGCAGTATCATCCGGAACTGAAGAGCCGCCCGCTCGATCCGCATCCGCTCTTTGCAAGCTTTATCGAAGCGGCGCTGGAGCAGAGCCGCCTCGTCTAAGACATTAAAAAACCCGGCCAAGGCCGGGTTTTTCTTTCAAGCAGCCGCCTGCGGCAAGGGGCCGACATAGACGGACCGGGGCCGGATCAGCCTGCCTTCGAGCGCCTGTTCGCGGGCATGGGCGATCCAGCCGACCGTACGGCCGATGGCGAACACGCCGGTAAAGGCCTCGCGCGGAAAGCCGAGTGCCTCCAGGAGCAGAGCCGTGTAGAACTCCACGTTGACGTCGAGCGGCCGGTCCGGCTTTCTCTCCTTGAGGGTCGCAAGCGCCGCCTGTTCGACGGCTTCTGCGAGCCGAATGCGGTCCCGATCGACCTGGCCGGTGGCAACGAGCGGCTTCAACGCATCCTTCAACGCATCGGCACGCGGATCGCGCACACGGTAGATGCGATGGCCGAAACCCATCAATCGCTCGCCGCGATCGAGTGCCTCGCCAAGCCAGGTCTCGGCATGTGCTTCGCTGCCCACGTCATCCAGCATATCGAGGACCGGGCCCGGCGCGCCGCCGTGCAGCGGACCCTTGAGCGCGCTGACGGCCGCGAGAACCGAGGACGTGAGGCCCGCCTTGGTGGAGGCGATCACGCGGGAGGCGAAGGTCGAGGCATTGAGCCCATGGTCGGAGATCGTCACCAGATAGGCATCGAGCGCCGCCACCTGTTCCTTGCTCGGCAGCGCGCCGTTCAGCATAGCGAGGATATCGGCCGACTGCGACAACGACGGGTTTGGCGCGATCGGGGTTTCACCCTTCCGGAGCCGCAGCACGGCGGGCAGGAACACGGCCGGCGCCGCCAGGAGACGCAATGCGGTCTCGAAATCCTCGCCATCGGCGAGCCGGGCAGTCAGCGCGCGCATGGCATCCACCGGCGGCAGCTTTTCCAGCATGGCGTCCATGGCCTGGACATTCGCGAAGACCTCGGCGCGGGCCCGGCCGAGCTGCACCTTCAGCTCCGAGACAGAGATCGGGCGATCGAAAAAGCCGTCCAGCAGCAGCGCGGCCGTGTCCTCATAGGTCGCGTGCGTCACGAGATGATCGAGCGATACGCCGCGGATGATCAGGCGGCCCGCTTCGCCATCCACGTCCGAGAGCCGAGTTTCGGCGGCAATGACGTCTTCAAGTCCGTTGTTCATGGTGTTTCTCCTTTACGGAAGGGATGATCGAACCTACAAGCATTGACGTCAATCTTGATGTAAATGATCAATATGAATACGCTCTGGATCACCGCCGAAGAGGCACTTGCGCTGCTGCGAACCAAACCGCAGACGCTCTATGCCAATGTCAGCCGAGGGCGCATCCGCGCCAAACCCGATCCGGCGGAGCCGCGCCGCAGCCTCTATCTGGTCGATGACGTGAAGCGGCTGGCGGAACGCCATGCGGGGCGACGAAAATCATCGGCCGTTGCCGCTGAGGCGATTCGCTGGGGCGATCCGGTTCTGCCGACGACGATTTCCTCCATTGCCAACGAGCGGCTTTCCTATCGCGGCAAGAACGCCGTCGAACTTTCGGCGCATGCAAGCCTCGAGGAGGTGGCGGCTCTTCTCTGGGAGGCGGCGGAGGTGCGCGTGGAAGCGGGCATGGCGGAAGGGGAAGCCTCACGCATGGAAGCCGCCTTCGGCAGGCTCGCGGCACGCGTGATGACCGATCTGCCGGCGCTCAGGCGCAAACCCTTCGTTCTGCGGGCGGAGGCGGCAGATGTATTGTCGAGCGTTGCCGCCGCACTTGCGCCCTGGCCGGAACCTCTGCCTCTGCATGAACGACTGGCGTATGGCTGGCAGAGGCCCGAGGCGGCCGAGCCGATCCGCAAGGCGCTTGTGCTCTTAGCCGAGCACGAACTCAACGTCTCTGCCTTCGCAGCCCGCGTGACGGCTTCCTCGGGAGCTGCCCTTTCGGCTGCAACGCTTTCGGGCCTTGCGACGCTCACGGGGCCGCGGCATGGCGGCGCCTGGATCAGCGTGACGGTGCTGATGGAAAAGGCCGCTTCCGTCGGCGTTCGGGAGGCAATACGCGGGACGCTTTCTTCCGAGGGTGTCGTCAGAGCCTTCGGTCACCGGCTCTATCCGCACGGCGATCCGCGCGCCAAGGCGTTGATGGCGAGTTTCGAGGCGCCGCCGCTTTACGCGGCGCTGGCGGAAGCCGGAGAAGAACTGCTGGGCGAGCCGGTCAACATCGATTTCGCGCTGGCGACGCTCGCCGATACGTTCAAGCTTCCGGATGATGCACCGCTCGTCATCTTCGCGCTTGCGCGTACAGTCGGATGGCTTGCGCATGCGATAGAGCAGGTGGAGAGCGGTCAGATGATACGGCCGCGGGCCCGCTATGCCAGCCCTGTCGCCGAGGAAGGACTATAAGCGCGTCCCGCAGACCGGATCAGGGCCGTATCAACAAGATAGGGCAGGGCGATCCGGCCGGCAGTTCCGGGGCATGCGGAGGGCGGATGATGAGCGCATCGGAATGGGCGAAGATCTTCATCATCGATGAATCCTGCTTTCGGAAGGGCTCGACCATGAGGTTGCCGTCACGATCGCTCGTGAGCCTGGAGCGCAGATAATCCTGCCGCTGGTCGTTGGCCGAAAGTGCGGCGGCGGTGATGGCCTGGGCCTCGCGCCGGCGTTTCGGCAGACGGGCAAGTTTTCGAAGCAGCGGCTCGAGGAAGAGTATTCCGGTGACGAGGCTCGCGACCGGATTGCCGGGAAGGCCAAGCACCTGCATTTCCCCGAGCCTGCCGACCATCAGCGGCTTGCCGGGGCGCATGGCGATGCGCCAGAAATCCAGCGCCATGCCGGCATCCTTCAACGTTGCCTGCACGAGATCGTGGTCGCCGACGGAAGCCCCGCCGAGCGTGACCAGCGCATCGACCCCAGCGGCGCGCGCCTGCCGGATCGCCTCGGCAATCGCCTCCTGCCGGTCCGGCACGATGCCGAGATCGAGCACCTCGCCGCCGTTGTCGCGCACCAGGGCCGCAATGCCGAAGGTGTTGGAGGCGATGATCTGCGCCTCGCCGGGCTCGCCTCCGGGCTGGATCAGCTCGTCGCCGGTGGCAAGAAGCGCGATCCTGGGACGGCGGAAGACGGGAAGGCTCGCATGGTTCATGGCGGCGGCAACCGTCAGATGCGAGAAGTCGAGGAGCGTGCCTGCCGGCAGAACGGTTTCGCCTTCGGTGAAATCCTGACCGCGGGGGCGGACATGGCGTCCCTTGACGACTTGGATCTTCGCGCGGATGCGGTCTCCGTCGAGCTTTTCGGCATCCTCCTGGATGAGGATGGAATCGGCGCCTTCCGGCACCGGCGCGCCGGTGAAGATGCGCACGGCCTCTCCCTTGCCGACGCTGCCAGCAAAGGTGTGACCCGCGGCGGCGGTGCCGATGACGGTCAGTTCAGCGCCGGGATGCGGAGCATCCTCTGACCGGAGCGCATAGCCGTCCATGGCGGAGGCATCGAAAGGCGGCTGGGTAAGGCGGGCGAGCACGTCTTCGGCAAGCACGCGGCCGTTCGCCTCGGAAAGCGGCACTAGCTCGGTTCCGGTAATGGGTCCGGCATTATCGAGCAAGCGGTTCCTTGCTTCCGAAACAGGCACCAGCGCCATGGCTCAATCCTCCTCGCGGCGATAGCTGCCCGACTTTCCGCCGGTCTTTTCCAGGAGGCGGATACCGCCGATCTCCATGCCTTTGTCGGCGGCCTTGGCCATGTCATAGATCGTAAGGCAAGCCACCGAAACGGCGGTCAGCGCCTCCATCTCGACGCCGGTCTTGCCGGTGAGTTTGGCGGTCGCGGTCACCCGCAGGCCCGGCAAGGTCTCGTCCTCCGTGATTTCCACCGACACTTTGGTCAGCATCAGCGGATGGCAGAGGGGAATGAGATCGGAGGTCTTCTTGGCGGCCATGATGCCGGCAAGACGCGCCGTGCCGATCACATCGCCCTTCTTCGCATTGCCCTCCCGGATGAGCTTCAGCGTGTCCGGCTGCATACGCACATATCCCTCGGCGGTCGCCGAGCGGCTGGTCTCGGCCTTGTCGCCGACATCGACCATATGCGCCTCGCCGGAAGCGCCGATATGGGTGAGGCGTGGCGCTTGCGCCATCACTCGGCCGCCACGTTCGCCGCTTCGCCGGTCAGAAGCGTGCGTGTCGCGGCAGCGACGTCTTCCTTGCGCATCAGGCTTTCCCCGACGAGGAAGGTGGTGATGCTGGATTTTTCGAGGCGACGGCAATCGTCATGGGTGAAGATGCCGCTTTCGCCGACCAGGAGGCGGTCAGACGGAACCATGGCGGCGAGCTTCTCGCTGGTTTCGAGGCTGACTTCGAAAGTGCGCAGATTGCGGTTGTTGATGCCGATCAGCGGCGAGGAGAGCTTCAAAGCCCGTTCCATCTCTTCCGCATCGTGGACCTCGACAAGCACATCCATGCCGAGTTCGAAAGCCTCGTCCTGCAATTCCTTCGCCTCGTCGTCTGTCAGCGAAGCCATGATGAGCAGGATGCAATCCGCACCCCAGGCGCGGGCTTCATGCACCTGGTAGGTGTCGAACATGAAATCCTTGCGAAGCGCGGGCAGCGAGCACGCATTTCGGGCCGCCGTCAGGAATTCCGGCGCGCCCTGGAAACTCGGCGCATCGGTGAGCACCGAAAGGCAGGCAGCGCCGCCAGCCTCATAGGCAACGGCAAGCGCAGGCGGATCGAAATCCGGGCGGATCAGGCCCTTGGAGGGGCTCGCCTTCTTGATCTCGGCGATCAGCCCGAAGATGCTAGCCTGCTGCCTGGCCTTCAATGCCTCGTAGAAGCCGCGCACAGGCGTCTGATCGGCGGCGCGCGCCTTGAGCTCGGCCAGAGGCACGCGCGATTTCGCCGCTGCGATTTCCTCGCGCTTGTAGGTCTCGATCTTTTTCAGGATATCGGTCATGACGGTCTCAATCCTCGTCATTGGAGACGGCGACCAAACGGTCGAGTGCGGCCGCGGCGTTGCCGCCGTCGAGCGACTGCGTGGCGAGCCTCATGCCGTCCATGATCGTCTCCGCCTTGCCTGCAACGATCAGCGCGGCTGCGGCGTTGCAGAGCGAAATATCGCGATAGGCATTTTTCGCACCGGAAAGCACCTTGCGCAAGGCGGCCGCGTTGGCAACGCCATCGCCACCCTTCAGGTCGGCAAGGGTGGCGGGAGCGACGCCGAAATCGGCGGGCGTCAGGTCGAAGCTGCGGATCTTGCCGTCTTCGAGCGCGACGACATTGGTGGTGCCGGTGGTGGTGATCTCGTCCATGCCGTCGCCATAGACGACCCAGATCGTCTCGGAACCCAGATCGCGGAGCACTTCGGCGATCGGCTGCAGCCAGCGGGGGGAGAAGACGCCGAGAAGCTGGCGTTTCGCACCGGCCGGATTGGAGAGCGGGCCGAGGATGTTGAAGATCGTGCGGGTGCCGAGTTCGACGCGGCTCGGGCCGACATGGCGCATGGCCGAGTGGTGCTGCGAGGCGAACATGAAACCTATCCCGGCTTCGCGGATGCAGCGGGCGATGCGGGCGGGGCCGATTTCAAGATTGACGCCGAGGGCCGAAAGCGCGTCGGCTGCGCCGGATTTCGAGCTCAGCGCCCGGTTGCCGTGTTTTGCGACCGGGACGCCGCAGCCGGCGACGATCAGCGAGGCGAGGGTGGAGATGTTATAGGTTCCCGTGCCGTCGCCCCCGGTGCCGACGATATCGACGGCCTCGGGGGAAGCCTCGACCGCCAGCATCTTGGACCGCATGGTGGCGACCGCGCCGGCGATCTCGTCGACGGTTTCTCCGCGCACCCGGAGCGCCATCAGGAAACCACCGATCTGCGAGGGTGTCGCTTCACCCGACATGAGGATGTCGAAGGCCTCGCGAGCCTCCTCTCGGGTGAGGCTTTCGCCGTTGGCGACCTTGGCGATGAGGGGCTTCAATTCCGGCATCCGTTCCGCCCCTTACCGGATCATCTGGGTCGCCTGGTCGGCGGCAGCCTGGTTGATCGTTACGCCATAGTCGCTCTGAAGGCGGTTGACCATCTGGTCCAGCATGTCGTCGCCGGCGGATTCGGCGATCCGGTCGAGTTGCGGGTCGCTGGAAAGCGCGTCGGTCGGCGCCTGCTCGCTGCTGGTCACCGTCAGGAGAAGACGGCTTTCGCCATCGGCCGCAAGCGCCGTACCGGTCGCGCCGACCGGTCCCGAAAAGGCTGCGGCGATCGCTTCGTTGCCGAAGATCGCATCTTCGGCATTGCGGCGCACACCTTGCTTCGTCTCGACGGAAAGGCCGAGTTCGCCGGCGATCGCGGCAAGCGTTTCGCCCTTGTCCAGCCGGCCCTTGAGTTCGTTGGCGCGTGCCGTCAGTGCCTGGCGCTGCTGTTCAGCGGTCCAATCCGCGACGACGCGTTCGCGCACCTCGGAAAGGGTACGGTCGCGCTCGGGGATGACTTCGCGAACCTCGAACCACAGATAGCCGTCGTTGCCGAAGTTGACCGGCAGGGCGTCTGCGCCCGGTTCGGTGCGGAAGACGTCCTGCAGGAGATTGGCAACGGCGGGAAGGCCTTCGATCTTCTCACCCTGGTCGCCATTGCCGGAGGCGTCGGCCGTTACCGTGGCGGCCTTCAGATTGAGTTCCTTCGCCGCTTCCTCGAGTGTCGAACCGGCGGCCCGAAGTTCTTCGAAACGGTCATGGGCATTGGCCACTTCCTGCGAGGCGGCGGCGATCGCCAATTGCTGGCGAACCTCTTCCTTCACCTCGTCGAAGCTCTTGGTCGTTTCCGGCCGGATGTTAGTGACACGCAGGATAACTGAACCGAAAGCGCCCTGGACGGCCGGGGTGGTGCCACCCTCGGTGTTCACCGCGAAGGCCGCGTCGGCGATCGACTGGTCCGGCATCTTCTCCTTGCTGAACTCGCCGAGCATCACGTCGGCGGAGGTCTTGCCCTGATCGGCTACGAGTTGGTCGAAGGTGGCGGTGCCGTCCTTGAGCTGGGTGGCGGCGGCATCGGCCATTTCCTTGTTCGGGAATATGAGCTGCTCGATGGTGCGCGCGCCGTGCGTGGTGAAGCTGTCCTTGCGGCGCTCGTATTCGGCGCGCACCTCGTCGTCGGAAATGGAAGACGGGACGGCAATATCGGCCGGCTGCAGCGTCACGTAGGTGAAGGTGCGGAATTCCGGCGCGCGATAGCGGTTCTTGGCACCTTCGAACCAGGCGTTCAGCACGTCGTCGGCCGGAGCCTTGACCGGATCGATATTGGCGTTGGAGAGCAGGACATATTCGACGGTGCGGCTTTCGTCACGATACTGCTTCAACGCGTCGACAAGCACCTGCGGCGGCTTGAAGCCGTCCGACACCGCCTCGACGATCTGGCTGCGCACGGCGACCTTGCTGCGCTCGGTGATGTAGTCGTCTTCCCTGAGGCCGGCATTGCGCAGCCGCGTGGTGAAGAGATTGCGGTCGAACTGGCCGTTCGTGGCATGGAAGGCGGGGTCTTCGGCAATCAGCGTCGCGAGACGATCGTGCGACATGCCGAGGTTCATGTCGTCGGCGAGCTGGTCGAGCGCGGCGCCTGCCGCAAGCTGCGCGAACACCTGGCTTTCGAGGCCGAAGGCGCGTGCCTGCTCGGGCGTGAGCTGGGTGCCGAACTGGCGGCTGAGGCCGGCAATCTGGCGCTGGTAGGCGAGGGCGAATTCCTGCATGGAAATCTCCTGATCGCCCACCGACAGAACGGTGTTTGAGCCGTTCGTCAACATCGACGTTGAAACGCCCCATATGCCGAAGGAGAGGACCAGCAGCAGAAGCAGCGCCTTCGCAACCCAGGATCGGGCCGCGTTTCTGAGGGAATCAAGCATCGATCAACATACCTTGCACAACAAATCAGCCGCTCCACAGGCGGTTTGAAGGAATGTCTCTAGAACAATCCGGGGCGGAATTGAAGGCGTGGTGGAGGAAAACTAAAAGTGAAGCTCAGCCGCGTCGGGCGGCCCGCGGCCGAGCCGTTTCGGGAGCGGCGCCGAGGCGGTCGGCGAGAGAGGCGGCATCGGCCGGTGCGCGCACCTTGGCGTCGTTGTCGAAATAGACGTAAACATCGCGTCCGCCGGCACGGGGAGGAGAGGCGGGCATGACGCGCTCGGCTTCCTTCGGATCTCGCCCCTTGACCCAGCCGCGGATCAGATGTGCCCAGTTGTCGAGCGCCTTGTCGTCATAGCCGCTGACATAGAGCTGCTCCGATCCATGCAGGCGGCAGTAGACGAAATCGGCCGTCAAATCCATCAGCAGCGGCCATTCGACGGTATCCGCCACCACGAGACCGGCGCGGTAATGCCGCAGCAGTCCCATGAATTCCTCCGAGCGGAAGCTGTCGTTGCGGATCTCCAGCGCATGGCGAAGCGGGCGCTTTTCATCGGTCTCGACATAGGCGCGGTCGTCGAGCCGCGAATCGTGCTTCCTGGCGAGCGCGGCCGCCTTTTCGGTATCGGCCGGCAGCAGTTTCAGAAAAGTCTCGAAACGCTCCCGGTCGAACTTCATTCGCGGCGGAAACTGCCAGAGGATAGGTCCGAGCTTCCTGCCGAGCCGCAGCGGACCCGAGGCGAAGAAATTGGCAAGCGGCGTCTCGATCTCCTTCAGGCGCCGCATATGGGTGATGTAGCGCGATCCCTTGACGGCAAAGACGAAATCCTCGGGCGTCGCGTCATACCAGGCGGCGAAGCTCTTCGGGCGCTGCAGGCCATAAAAGGTGCCGTTGATCTCGATCGAGCGGAAATGCTCCGCCGCATAGGAAAGCTCCTGCTTCTGCGGCAGGCCTTCCGGATAGAACACGCCACGCCAGGGCTTGTAGGTCCAGCCGGATATGCCGATGCGGATTTCGCCGGTCTTCTTCATCGCGCCACCTCGTGTTCCGCCGATATCCGAACGTCACGAAGTGGCCAGAGTTCCGACGGCGGCTATTTGGTGAAGATGAAGAAGGCGCCGAGCGCGATAAAGGCAAAGCCGACGATCTGTTTCCAGTGGACGGGCTCGCCAAGATAGAAGACCGAAAACAGCACGAAGACGGAAAGGGTAATGACTTCCTGGATGGTCTTGAGCTGCGCTGCGTTGAAATACCCATAGCCGATGCGGTTGGCGGGTACCTGGAAGCAGTATTCGAAAAAGGCGATTCCCCAGCTCACGAGGACCACCGCATAGAGCGCCTCGGTCTTGAACTTGAGGTGGCCGTACCAGGCGAATGTCATGAATATGTTTGAAAGCAGCAGCAAGCCGATGGTCAGGAAGGGAACGCCGGTGGTGGGCATGGGGGAATCCGTGAAAGGCGGGAGGAATTGCGTATCGCAACCATGTTCCTGCAGCAAATACAAGCGGCGGATTTGGGGCGCGGAAGGTGATCAATGACGGGAACTCGTCCGAGGTGAGCCCACATGCCGGGAATGGACCGCCTTGCAACGGGAGCGGAGAGGGCAGGCTGTGCAAACCGGATTGTGCAGGTGGCAGATCTTCTGGCCGTGAACCTTGATCATGATGTGCAGGTTCATGAAGTCCTCGGCGGTCCAATCCTCCATGGCTGCCACCACTATTTCGGTTGCCGCCCAGGCGGTGCTTTTGGGACCGATAATGCCGAAACGCTCGAACACCCTCAGGACATGCGTATCCGCCACGAAGAGCTCGGCATTCAGATTACTGAAGTTCAATGTTGCAGCCGCAACCTTCGGCCCGACACCATCGAGGGACTCGAGCCATGCCATCGCGTGGTTTCTTGAAAACCTCTCCAGGAAGGAAAGGTCGAAATCCGGATGTTCCGCCGCAATCGCCCGGAGAGCCTTCTGAAGGTGGCCCGCCTTGTCGCCGGCGAACCGGACTTCGCAGATCAGGTCATGAATATCCTCGACCGAAGCGGCCAGGAGATCCAGCAATTTCGGGTAGACGGTCGTAAGCTGGTCGAAAGCCTGCTGCGAAACCGGATCGCGCGTCCTGCTGCTGATGAGGGATTTCACCAATTGACCGGCAGGTGAGAGTGGCGGCAGAAGCCGCACGAAATTGAGGATCGGCAGGAGCTGCGCGCGAATCCACCCGATATCCTGCCTTATGCCGAAATCCAGAGCGGTCTGCATTCCTCATTTAAGAACAAATGAGGAACAAAATCAAGCGCCGCCGTGCTCAGTGCACCGTATTGTAGATTTCGTCTTCCATGATTCGGAACGCTTCATGGAGCGATTCGACCAGAATATCGGTCAGCTCATCGGCGCCGCGCTCCTCTAAAAGCAGCGCAATCGTGGCATCCGGGATATCCGTGTTCAGATCAACTTCGTTCGACATGTCATTCGTCCTCGTCCTCGCCGTATCACATCACGGCCGATAAGGCGACATACGAACCGGTGCTTGCGCCGAGCTTGAGACCTGACGGCTCCGAATGCTGGCCGAACCAGCCAGGGGGCAAGGGCAGGGCATCCCGCCGCACGCGGGACGCCCTTTCCGCGCGAAGGATTATTGCGAAGGAGCGGGCGTTGTCGGCGCCGGCTGTGTCGTTGCCGGAGGCGTTGCGGGGGATTCTCCGGTCGGCTGGTTTGTACCCGGTATCAGGAAGAGCACTGCGAGGATGATAACGACGACGACCACGATGCCGATGATCATGTTTCTGTTGTTCATGGGCTTCCTCCATTTCAGCGGTGATCCTGGATTGCAGGACGGTCACCTTTGCGATGTGGAGCCATGCAAGGGTTTTTCAAGCCGGTGCGGGCCTGGGAAATGTCGAAGGTAGAGAATGCCATCCGCCGGACGGCCTTCCAAACTAGCGCTGAGAGATAGCACGAGAGCGTAACTGCGCCTGGAACCTTCGGCAGCCGGTTCACGTTGTGCGGACCGGAAACAGAAGGAGAATCACATGCTGAAATGGGCTCTCATCTTTCTGGTGATTTCGCTGATCTCGGGCTTCCTGGGCTTCTCCGGAGTTTCGGCCGCAACCGCGACGATCGCCAAGATCCTGTTCTTCATCTTCCTGATCGGTTTCGTCATTTTCCTGGTCCTCGCCCTGATGGCCGGAAGCCTGGCGTTCTGAAGTAAAGCCTGAGGTTTTCGATGGAAGCCACTGTTCCGGCGTGTCCGGTGGCTTTCGGTTCCTTGTCGGTGGCGGCAGCCTCGGCTATCCGGCGGGCGGCATACGCCGGAACCGTTCCACCGCTTCGTCTAGCTGCACCCACGTATGTTTCGATTGCTCGAATACCGACATGACAGGTGGCGTGAAGGCCGGATCGGCAAGTGAACCGACCGCCACCCCGATTATGAAAGGCGAGGCATCGGGCTTCCAGTAGACGGTCGAGCCGCAAGCCGGGCAGAAATGCATCCGGACCTTGCGACCGCTCTCGGCATTACGAATGAATTCCGTGGATGCTCCCGAAATCTCGACACTGTCTATCGAATAGAATGCGTTGGCGCTGAACGGCGCACCTGTTCTTCGCTGGCAAGCGAAACAGTGACACACCGCGGTCAATCGTGGCGGCTCGTTCAGCGTCAATCTAAGAGCGCCGCAGGCGCATTGGGCATTGGCCATGGAAACTCCTCCCGCTTGTAGGGTGAGATACGTGGATTTCGAATGAGGGCTGAAGTGCAAGCCGAACCGCAAATTCAGTGCGGCGGGCAATGCGGAGGGGCGGGGACCTGAAACATTTCAGGCTCGCGGTAGTGTCAATATAGACCGGGAAATCTCGAAATCCAGGGGGAACAATGCGGGCGGGAAGCGGCGGTTTGGGCGCAGTCGTCGGTTGGTCAAACCTGAGCCAACAATATTTCGGCCAGAGCCTCAGGATTCAGCCGTGCTACATTATGCCCACAGTCGAGGGCCAACGTCGACCACTCCGGCTCGTTGCTTAGGCGCTGATAAAGGTCAAGGAACGGACTTCCTTCCCATCCATGGGCGCCGACGAAGGTCTTGCGCGGCACTTCAAGCCAACGTCCGCTGAGATTGATGGATTGGAGAAACGTCCCGATCGGATGGGGCCGGCACCGCGGATCAAGATTGGGAGGCGGCGCGCAGTTCAGTCCGTCAGCCTTTGTGCCCGCGACGAACATATCCCGGAAACGAGGCGTCGTCAGTGACCAGACGGAGTCGCCGGATTCAGGCACATAGGCGTCTACATAGACCAATGCTCGGATTCGCGATGGCTCGGCGTCGGCCGCGCCGCTCACGACCATCCCGCCGTAGGACTGTCCAACGAGGACGAGGTCGCCGCGATGCGACCTCACAACATCAACGACCTCGCCTATGTGAGTTTCAAGATTGGCCGTCGGGGCGGGAGCATCGCCGAGCCCCGAGAGAGTGATCGGCAAGGCCTTGTGCCCGTGCGCAGTGAGTATATCTGCTACCTTCTGGTAGACCCAGCCGCCCTGCCAGCCTCCGGGAATCAGGATGAAAGTGGCCATATTATTCACCCCTGACTTCGGGGTTTGCCGAGCTTCGGCACGTCTTTGGCCGAAATCAAGGTCGCTGTGCCCGGCTGACTGCGCTGGTTGAAGTCGTATGACCGTGCTGAGTGCCTGTAAAGGGTCGAATCTCGGTGCGGCGGAACTTGCATTGGCCGAGGCTGTTAGATTCCTTCAGTGAGTGCTCTCCACTGGAGGTTTGCCATGCTTATCGAGCATCAGAGCAAGCGGCCGGACATAGATCCCTCCGCCTACGTGGCCCCGACAGCCGTGATCTGCGGCGATGTGACGATCGGTCCACGCACGCATGTCGCGTTCGGTGCGGTCATTGAGGCGCATGGCGCGCCGGTGCGGATTGGTGCCCAGTGCGTGATCCGCGAGAACCTCAATATCCGGAGCACCAGCCGGAACGCCGTCGAGATCGGCGACTATGTCCTGATTGGCCCGCACTCTTCGCTCAAAGGCTGCCTCGTTGAAGACGAGTGCTTTCTGGCGACGGGCGTTAGAATCTATCAAGGCGCGGTCGTTGGCCGGCGCACAGAGGTTCGCATCGATGGTGTGGTCCATGTGCGCAGCGTCCTGCCGCCGAATTCGCTTGTACCTATCAAATGGGTTGCAGTCGGCGATCCCGCCAAGCTGTTCCCGCCCGACAAGCACAAGGACGTCGACGCGATCCTCGCCAGGATGAACTTTGCAGATCAAGTCTACGGGCTGGAGCGCCGGTCCGGCAGTGGAGTCGACATGGACATGAAAGAACTCACCCGACGTGTCACCAGCGAGCTCACCGACCATCGCGACGATCGGGAGCTGTAGCGGTGCAGCCGCCACAATAATCGTGCACGAAAGGCGCGGCCATGCCTGAGCTCCGGTACGTCGAAGTGAACGGCGTCCGCATTGCTTATGACGATTTCGGCGAAGGTCCAGCCCGACGCGGGTCATCTGCCTCCCCTTGAGAACCCTGCGGCGGTCATTTCCAGGCTTCGTGTCTTTCTCGATGGGCTCAGGTGCAACACCCCGGGTCAACTCGCATTCGCCCAAAGCAGAGAGAGTAGAGCAAGGCTTTAGAGACTGTCATGGAGAACAAAAAATCGCTCGATGCGGCGGACACGGCCACTCTAGAAAACGCTGCGCAGCTCGCGTTGACGGCCTTCTGTTGGTGGCGCGCCGATCTCCCGCGCGAAATTTGCGAGGACTATTGGCGCGACGTGCACGGGATCATGTTTGCCCGCGCTCCGGGCCTGTGGCAGTACCGACAGCTTCGCCTTGCACCCAATCGTCCCGATCTTGGATTGTCGGTCGAGGGCATCTCGATCAACGCGCCGGCCGCCGCGCAGCCTCAGGGCATGCCGCACGCGCTCTTCCTGTCCGAGGCACACCTCAAGGCGTTCGCAAGCAGCCCGCTCCCAAAGGAGTACATTCCGAACGATGCAAAGAACTTCATCGGCCGTATCGGCGCCTTGCCGTCACCCGGCGGCCGCACGCTCGTTGACCGTATCAATGATCCGGCCATGCAGGGCGCTCCCTTGGCGCCGACCTTCGTCCTCTGCTTCGTTCCGAGGGCGGGAGCCCCGTCGGTCGAAATCATCCATCGCTACCTAGCCGAGCAGGTCGCACGCTCGTGGAGCGGGCATCCTGGCGTGCTGCGTTTGCGCGTCGAGCCACTTCCCCCTTACGAGCAGTCGGCAATGGCCTCGCCCAGCGTGCCGCATCAATGGCCTACCGGCGAGACTTACCTCGGCTGGATGGAACTGGCGGTGAGCCGCGAAGGCATAGTCGGCGATCTTTTAGCGGGCGCAACCGGACTGGCCGAACACGTCGGGATCGTCCACGCCTATCCGGTCCGGGAGATCTACACGATCATTTCGGCGGGACGGCCGACGGACGTCGGCCTGCGCGGCTATGCGGCGGCGCGGACGATCATCGCCGCGGGCGCCGACAATCAGCGCAGCGAGTCCCTCCTGGAGATACTTTTCGGTGATGCTATTCGTGGACGGGATCAGCCCATGTGACGAATCTAAAACGTCAAGTTCACCACTGGTGCCCGTGCGGTAATCGGCGATGATTTGATAGGGATCTCGCGGAATATCGCCCAATCGGCGGCGATTGGGGTGCCCAGAGGCGGGTTGAAATGGCGGATGGGGTGGGATTCGAACCCACGGTAGGCTCTCACCTACGCCGGTTTTCAAGACCGGTGCCTTAAACCGCTCGGCCACCCATCCGCATGAGTCTTTTCAACTGGTTCTTCCAAGTGGCTGAGATGCTTAGAAATCCGTCACCGGATATCTCATTATTCGGCGTTTCCGGCCGATTTGCCACCCATTCACTCAGGGGCTGGCTTTTAAGCAGCTTTGATCGCAGCGTCAACTTGCTCTGCGGTGTTCGCGTATCCCGGTGATTGCCATCCGCGGGATCCGGTTGGTGCGAGAATGGTGGAGGTGATGGAAGCGGAGCCGGGTAGGGCCGTCACTCGCCGCGCCGTCGCACACACGCCTCCGGATATGTTCGCATATATCCGGAAGGCGGTTCTTTTGCGCGGCCTTCGTTCGATGTGCGTTACGCGATAATGTAGACGATCTTGTGGGTCGAAGGCTCGACGATGACGATCCTACCGTCCGGAAGGACGAAATAGACGTAGTTTCGGTAGGCCGGCACCAGTTCGATGATGCGAGGCGGCAGCGGGTGCAGCGTCACGGTTTCGGGGATGGCAACCCCAACGTCGATATCGAAATCCACCGATACCGGCTCGGTATCACTCTCCACAATGACGTTGCGTATCTCGGTCTTCTGCTCCGTGGTAATTTCCACGCTTCCGCTTGTATCGGTAGAAGTGGAGCCGGAGCTGGTCTGCCCCGATTGGGATGAAGATCCGGTCGTGCCTTGCTGGCTGTCCCGCGTCGAGTCTGTCGAAGGTTGCTGGCCGGTCGTGCCGGTCGAACCCGCACCCGAACCGGAGCCGGAGGTCGAACCACCGCCGCTGCCCGTCGTCGATCCAGGTTGCTGCTGGTCCTGGGTGGATTGAGTGTTGTCGCTCCCACCGGACTGGGGCATGCCTGTCTGGGGCGTTGTGGACTGGGGCGTAGTGGATTGATCCTGTGCGCTGCCGCCCGTTTGACCCTGCGGCTGCGGTGCGGCTGGAGCGTCCTGCGATGTCCCGCTCTGTCCCTGTCTCGGAAGAACCGTCGTTCCCGTGCCGCCTTGTTGGCCACCGGAAGACGCGCCCTGCGCCAAGGCCGGAGGGGTTGAAAGCGCCGAGCCGGCAAGCAGCAGAGCGGCAAAGGCAGTGTTCGCGATTTTCATTTCATTTCTCCTCGATGTTTCCAAAACGTTCGCGACTTGCCAGCCGCAAACCTGAGTTTGGAACATTGCCTGCCGATTACTGTTCCCGCCCGGGCACCTTGTGACGGGCTTCTGGGACCTATGCTTTTTGCTGTTGAGACCTTGGTCGCAAGCGCGGCATGCGAAGGTCCCTGGCGGGAGAATATCTGCCCTCAAGATCGCCAGGAGACTGAGTGGAGTTGGAGTTTTTACGCAGCTCTCAGGTGTCTGGCTGCAATATTTGGTTAACCATAATCCATTGAATTCTAATTATATCTGTGGATTTTAATCGCATTTTTGCCACGTTCCGAGCAAAAGTCAGGCTTGCTGTCCCGCGCGTGACGAACACTGTCGCCTGTTGAGACAATGGTGCGGGAAAGCGGTTCCTGCAGCGGAAATTGATCGCCAGGTCTGTCGCTTTCACGGGGCGGGTGCGGCAGGGTGGCAAGAAAATGGACGGGGTTCGGGTTTGAGTGGCGGCAAGCTTTCGCTCGCAGCGAGATGGCTGGGAATATCGATGATCTGCGTCGGGATGGCTTCCTGTGCCACCACCGAGGCGCCGAAGAAGAAATCCCGCAGCAAGGAATATTTTTCCGAGAAGGAATACGGCGTCAAGGCGAGCCCTCGGGTCGTTTCCGATGGCAAGCCGGTGCCGAAAGGCGGCGGCCGCTTCATGGTCGGTAAACCCTATCAGGTAAAGGGAAAGACCTATGTCCCGCAGGAAGACGCGAACTATAACAAGAGCGGGCTCGCTTCCTGGTACGGTTCGGCGTTCCACGGTCGCCTGACTGCAAACGGCGAAGTCTATGACAGCTCGCATCTGTCGGCCGCGCATCCGACCTTTCCCCTGCCGAGCTATGCGCGGGTGACCAATCTGGAAAACGGCACGTCCGTCGTCGTCCGCGTCAACGATCGCGGCCCCTATCATCCCGGCCGGATCATCGACGTTTCCGACAAGACCGCAGAACTGCTGGACATGAAACGCACCGGCACCGCCAAGGTGAACGTGCAATATGTGGGGCGCGCCCGGATGGACGGCCGCGATATGCCGTTCCTGATGGCTTCCTATATCCGCAAGGGCGACCGCTTCCCGTCGGTCAATCCGGAAGGCCAGATCGCATCAGGCGTCATGGTCGCTTCCAACGCTCCGCTCGGCGATCAGTTGCAGAGCTACGGATCGGCGGTTCCCACGCCGATCGCAATGAACGGGTCGACGCCCAGCGGACCGGCGCCTGCCTCCGCTCCGGCTTCCGCCCATGCGTTCCAGGCTTTCGAGCAATTCGCGTCCCTGCCGGAACTCGGCCCCATGCCGGTCCAGCGGCCGCTCGAGCACATCCTGCAGCTTCCTTCCGGCAGCGCGGCTTCCGCCTATATCGCCGAGCCGGTCCGGACCGTGGACATCGCTTTCGATGCGGTGACGGTCCGCAATGACGGCCTGACGGAACAGTCCATTCTCTCCCATGCCGCCCGGCAGAAGGCGCATAATCCCCGACGTTGAACGAAGGGCGACGGTTGCCGGTTCCGGTGACCGCTGTTACCGATAGAACGAACGTTGATGGATGACCATGCGATACCGGCTGCTTTGCCTTTGCCTGACGATGATCCTGCAGGCGCTTTGCCTGACGGTCGTTGCGCGCGCCCAGGAAGCGCCGGCGCTTGCCTTTCCGACGAAGGCCAAGCAGGTCTACATGGTGGAAGCCAAGACCGGCACCGTGCTTCTCGCCTCCAACGAGAACCAGTCCTTTGCGGCGGCCTCGCTTGCCAAGCTGATGACCATGGAGGTCGTTTTCGACGCCCTCAAGCGGGGAGATGTCACGCCCGATACGCTGTTTCCGGTCAGCGAACATGCCTGGCGCAGCGGTGGCGCGCCCTCCGGCACCACCACGATGTTCGCGGCGCTCAAATCGCAGATACGCGTCGACGATCTGATCAAGGGCGTCATCGTCCAGAACGCCAATGACGGCTGCATCATCCTGGCGGAAGGGCTCTCGGGCTCGGAAGGCGAATTTGCCGCGCGCATGACGGCGCGGGCGAAAGATCTCGGCCTTTCGCGGTCGGTTTTCGGCAATTCGACGGGCCTGCCGGGTGCAGAGAGCAGGACGACCGCGCGCGATCTCGTGGAACTCGCCCGCCATACCTATCGCAACCACCCGGAATTCTACCCGATCTACTCGCAGCCTGATTTCGAATGGAACAAGATCTTCCAGCGCAACAAGAACCCGCTCCTGTCGCTGAACATGGGCATAGACGGGCTGGGGGCGGGGTTTGCGGAAGGATCGGGCTTTGCCTTCGTCGCCTCGGCTGAACGCGACGGTACGCGGCTTTTCCTCGCGATGGGTGGGCTTGCAAGCGACAAGGAACGCCTCGATGAGGCGAGGCGGGTGCTGGAATGGGGGCTCTCCTCGTTCGAGACCAAAGTGCTCTTCAAGCGTGGCGAGGTCGTCGGCCAGGCGAGCGTTTACGGCGGCTCCGCGCGCCATGTCGATCTTGTCGCGACGGAGCCGGTCGACATCTATCTGGCAACCAAGAACCCGGAGCGGCTGACGGGGCGGATCGTCTATCGCTGGCCGCTGCGCGCACCCGTGGCGGAAGGGCAGGAGGTGGGGACCCTTCGGATATTCTCCGGCGACAAGCTGGTGCGGGAGGTGCCGCTCGTGACTGCCTCGACAGTGGCGACGGGAAGCCTCGCCTCACGCGCGACGGATGCGCTCCTGGAGCTGATGTTCTTCTGGCTTTGAAAAGGTTTCCGTTTCGCATGTGCGGCAACATGCGTTAAACAGAGCCAATATTCGAATGAGGAAGCGTGGAAGAGCGTGTCGAGGCAATCCGGATTGTTCGTGACTTTCGAAGGCGGGGAGGGGGCCGGTAAATCCACCCAGATTCGCCGGTTGGCCGATTCGTTGCGCCGACGCGGTCACGACGTGCTGGTGACCCGTGAGCCGGGCGGTTCGCCGGGTGCCGAAGCGGTGCGCCATGTCCTGCTTTCGGGTGCCGCGGAAGAATTCGGCGTGCGCATGGAAGCGATCCTCTTTGCCGCCGCCCGCAACGATCATGTGGAGGAAGTGATCCGTCCGGCGCTCGAAAGCGGCGCAGTCGTGCTTTGCGACCGCTTCATGGATTCCTCGCGGGTCTACCAGGGCGTTACCGGCAATCTGGAGGCAGAGTTCATCGAAACGCTGCAGCGGATCGCAGTCAACGGCGTGGTGCCGGACTGCACGGTGATCCTCGACCTGCCGGCGGAAAAGGGGCTTGGCCGCGCGCGCAAGCGGGGCGCCGACAATGCGCCCGACCGGTTCGAGCGCGAGGAAATCGAAACCCACGAGAAGCGCCGGGAAGCCTATCTGGAGATCGCCGCGGCGGAGCCCGAGCGCTGCCACGTGGTGGATGCGGACCGGGCCGAGGACGAGATCGCCGGCGAGATATTCGCAATCGTCGAGCCGCTCGCGCGCGAACTGAGCTTCGGGCACCCGAATACGGAAACGGTCGGATGAGCGAAGAGAACCCCCATGTGCTCGACGGCGCGATGCCGCCGGCGCGCAATCCGAACCTGTTCGGGCACAAGGCGGCCGAGGATTTCCTGGCTCGCAGCTATCGTTCCGGCAAGGGCCATCACGCCATCCTGATCGAGGGGCCGGAAGGCATCGGCAAGGCGACGCTTGCATTTCGTTTCGCCAATCACGTTCTTTCCCATCCGGACCCTGCGACGGCGCCGGAACAGCTCGCCGCACCGGACCTTGGTTCATCCGTCAGCCGGCAGATCGCCTCCGGCGCCTCGCATAATCTTCTGCACCTGGCGCGGCCGGTCGACGAGAAGACCGGCAAGGCGAAGACCGCGATCACCGTGGACGAGGTGCGGCGCGCGGGGCACTTCTTTTCGCAGACCTCTGGCACGGGCAATTGGCGGATCGTCATCATCGACCCCGCCGACGATCTCAACCGCAATGCCGCCAACGCCATCCTGAAAATACTCGAGGAACCGCCGCGCCGCGCGCTCTTTCTGGTGCTCTCGCATGCGCCCGGCAAGCTGCTGCCCACCATTCGTTCCCGTTGCCAGCCGCTGAAGCTGTCACCGCTCGGAGACGATGACCTTATGCGGGCGCTAGGCGCGCTGGGGCTCCGTCTCGACGGCGGAAAGACGGAAGAAACGATCCGCGCCATGTCGAAGGGCAGCGTCGCCCGCGCATTGAAGCTCATGAACTATGGCGGAGCCGATATCATCGCCGCCTTCGACGAGGTGATGGTCGCCGACGGGCCGGCCGCGCGCAAGAACATGCACAGGCTGGCGGACGTGCTGTCGGCCAAGGACAGCGACGTGATCTTCGGCTTCTTCCTGGAGCATCTCGGCGACCATCTGATGGAAAGGGCGCGGCAGGCGGCGTTGAGCGGCAATCTGCAGGGGGCGGAACGGCAGGCAAAGCTCGTCAGCGACATCACCGAACAGATCACGGTGGCGCAGGCCTATAATCTCGACCGCAAGCAGACCATCCTTTCCATCCTGGAGGCGGCCAGGGCATAGCCGACGAGGGCAGGGGACGGAACAAGGCGCGGAACTTTGGGTTTCGTTCCCGCCAAACATGCGCTAAGAGCGGCATGAATTTCCTTCCATGTGCCCGAGTGCCGTCCATGCCGAACAAGACGCCCTTTTATATCACCACCGCGATTTCCTATCCCAACGGCAAGCCGCATATCGGCCACGCCTACGAATTGATCGCGACGGATGCCATGGCGCGCTTCCAGCGCCTCGATGGGCGGGACGTCTTCTTCCTGACCGGTACGGACGAGCACGGCCAGAAGATGCAGCAGACGGCCCGCGCCGAGGGTATCGCGCCTGAGGCGCTGGCCGAGCGCAATTCCAACGAATTCCTGGCCATGGGCAAGCTTCTGAACTCGTCGAACGACGATTTCATCCGCACCACTGAGCCGCGCCACCACGAGGCCTCGAAGGATATCTGGAACCGGATGGCCGATGCCGGCGACATCTACAAGGATACCTATGCCGGCTGGTATTCGGTGCGTGACGAAGCCTATTATGCTGAGGACGAGACCGAGGTTCGCGCGGACGGCGTTCGCTACGGACCCCAGGGCACGCCGGTCGAATGGGTGGAGGAATCCAGCTATTTCTTCAAGCTTTCGGCCTATGGCGAGAAGCTTCTCGAATTTTATGAGAAAAACCCGGATTTCATCGGTCCGGCCGAGCGCCGCAACGAGGTGGTCTCCTTCGTGAAATCCGGGCTCAGGGATCTCTCGGTGTCACGCACGACCTTCGATTGGGGCATCAAGGTTCCGAACGATCCGGCTCACGTGATGTATGTCTGGGTGGACGCACTCACCAATTATCTTACCGCGACCGGCTATCTGGAGGACCCGAACGGTCCGCGCGCAAAATACTGGCCGGCGGACGTGCACATCATCGGCAAGGACATCATCCGCTTCCATGCGATCTATTGGCCGGCCTTCCTGATGTCGGCGAAGCTGCCGCTGCCGAAGCGCGTCTACGCCCATGGCTTCGTGCTGAACAAGGGCGAGAAGATGTCGAAGTCGCTCGGCAACGTGGTCGATCCGTTCGAACTTCTCGAAAAGTTCGGGCTCGATTACGTGCGCTATTTCCTCTGCCGCGAGATTTCCTTCGGCCAGGACGGCAACTGCAACGATGAGCTGATCGCGACCCGCGTCAATGCCGATCTCGCGAACGGCATCGGCAATCTGGCGAGCCGCTCGCTCTCGATGATCGTCAAGAACTGCGACGGAAAAGTGCCCGAACCCGGTGAACTCACCGATGCCGATCGCGCCATGCTGGCTTCCGTGGATGCGCTTCTCGACATCTGCCGCGAGGAAATGGGCAAGCAGGCCATCCACAAGTCGCTCGCGGCAATCATTGCCGTCGTTTCTGAGACGGACCGGTATTTCGCCGGACAGGAGCCCTGGGCGCTGAAGAAGACCGATCCCGAGCGCATGGGCACCGTGCTCTACGTGACGGCCGAGGTGGTCCGCCAGATCGGAATTCTGCTTCAGCCGTTCATGCCGGATTCGTCCGCAAAGCTGCTGGACCTCGTGGCCGCGCCGGCCGACAGGCGCGATTTCGAGGCGCTCGGAGAGGCTGGCCGACTTGTTCCCGGTACGCCGCTGGAAGCGCCGAAGCCGGTTTTCCCACGCTATGTGGCGCCGGAAACGACCGGCGTGTGAGTTTGCTATGCTGATCGATACCCATTGCCACCTGGATTTTGCCGATTTCGCGGAAGAGCGCGACGCGATCATATCGCGCGCCCACGAAGCCGGCGTGCAGCAGATGGTGACCATCTGTACGCGGGTTCGCAAACTCGAGAACATTCTGGCGATTGCGGACAAGTATCCGTCGGTTTTTGCCTCCGTCGGCACGCATCCGAACAATGCGGGCGAAGAACTCGATATCCAGGCGGATGATCTCGTAAGGCTTGCGGAAAGCCACGAGAAGATCGTGGCGATCGGCGAAGCCGGCCTCGATTATTTCTATGACACGCAGACGCCGGCTGACCAGAAGATGGGTTTCCTGCGCCATATCGAAGCCGCACGGCAGACACAGCTTCCGCTCGTGATCCACAGCCGCAGCGCCGACGAGGACATGGCGGCAATCCTGACGGAAGAAAGCGGGAAGGGGGCTTTCCCCTTCATTTTGCACTGCTTTTCCTCCGGGGCCGACCTCGCCCGCACCGGCGTGGAACTCGGCGGCTATGTCTCGTTTTCCGGCATCCTGACCTTTCCGAAATCCGAGGAGCTTCGGGAAATCGCGAAAACCGTGCCGCTCGATCGGCTTCTGGTGGAAACGGACGCGCCGTATCTGGCCCCGAAACGCTGGCGCGGCAAGCGCAACGAGCCTTCCTATGTGGTCAATACGGCCGAAGTGCTCGCCGAATGCAAGGATGTGAGCTACGAGGAGATCGCGCGGGCTACCACGGACAATGCATTCCGCGTCTTCTCCAGGATGCCGAGGCTCTGACACGTGGCCTATCGCCGGCGCTTCACCATACTCGGTTGTTCGTCGTCTCCCGGCGTTCCGCGCATCAATGGCGATTGGGGTGCCTGCGATCCTGAAAACCCGCGCAACCGGCGGACGCGCGCCGCCTTCATGGTCGAGCAGATTGCGCCTGACGGCGGCCGTACGACGGTGGTGATCGACACGGGTCCGGATTTCCGCGAGCAGATGATCGCGGCGCGCGTCGAACGGATCGATGCGGTGCTCTATACTCACGCGCATGCGGACCATCTGCATGGCATCGATGACCTGCGCGGCTATTTCATCATGCAACGCCGGCGCATTCCGATCTATGCCGATGCGTTGACCATGGAGCGCATTCGCCAGGGCTTCGGCTATTGCCTGGAGACGCCGCCCGGCGGCAATTATCCGCCGATCGTCGAGCCGACGCTGATCGAGAACATGGAAGAGCCGATCGTCATCGACGGTCCAGGCGGGCCGATCCGGCTCATGCCGTACATGCAGGTACATGGCGATATCCATTCTCTGGGCTTCCGGATCGGTGGCGTGGCTTATTCCAGCGACGTCAGCGACTTTCCGCCCGAGACGATTCCAAGGCTTGGCGGATTGGACATGCTCGTCATCGACGCTCTGCAGTATCATTACCATCCAAGCCATCTGTCGCTGGAACAGGCACTCGACTGGATCGCTCGGCTTGCGCCGAAGCAGGCGGTTCTCACACATATGCACACACCGCTGGATTACGAGACGGTCCGCACTGAGACGCCGCCGAATGTCGAACCCGCTTATGACGGGATGACGTTCGAGTTCGAGCTGGCCGAGGACGCGCTCTGACTTATATGAGCGGATTAGAGAACTTGCATAAGCCTTTTGCCGCTCTTGCATATCCAATAGTTCCATAATCTATCTTATGTGATTTTGGGATGTAGCCGGGCACATTTTATTTCCAACCGCGACCTGCCGGGCGAAAGCCCCTATTCGTCTGCCAGGACATGTATTGACACCAAGCGGTCGCCGGTGCTGCATCTTGCCGATGAGCACCGGCAGCTCCGCGGGCACAGACGGAAAGCGTGTCCTCGGCTAGCGAGCCAGTTTACTATCAGTTGCAATAATTTGTCCTGCTGTGCTCCAATGGGCTGGCGATCACACTAGCTCGGTACCATTCGCGCAATCGGAGGGATATAATGCTGAAATTCAAGATGAGATTTTTGTTGATCGCGATTGTGCCGCTGGCACTTGCCGGCTGCGTCAGTGCCAAAGATCAGCGCACATCGGATCAAGATAAATGCGCTTCATATGGTTACCGGCCGGGAACTAACGGCTTTGCTAATTGCATGATGTCCCGTGACGAGCAGCGCAGCGACGACCAGCAGCGCACAATGGAATCACTAGAACAGCAGGATCGAAGAGACCGAAGGCGCTTGCAAGATCTCGAGTCCACAGCCGGCGTTACTGGCGTTACTGGCGGCACTGATGTCATCGGCAACAGGCCTCAGTACGACAAAGATGGCAATCCCAACTTCGATACGCAAGGCAACTACCAAGGCTGCCACGGAATCGGCTGCCAAGTCGACAATCCCGACGATCAATAGCCTGATGACAAAAATCACGGCACAAACACAGCCAGCCCCGGCAAGGTGCCCTCTCCCGGCACCTGCCCCCTATTCGGCCGCCGTCCGCATTTCCTCGATTTCGATTTCGTAGGAATAGCCTTCCAGCATGGCATAGGCCTGCTCGATGGCCTTTATATCGGCTTCCGCCTTGATCATCGCCTCGCCGATCGTATCGCAGCGCGACCTCAGCATGCGGCCGAGCACGTCGGTTCCGGGCTTTCTGCCGATACGGTCGATATGATTGCGGATGCGCGCGCGGTGGCGCTCCATTTCGAGAATGTGAAACCGTGCCTGAACGATCTTGTCGGTGAGTTTTCGGCGCATGGCCGCGACCGGATCGAAACTTCCCGGCTCGCGCTCGTCGAGAATGACCTCGTTAACGAGCATTTCCAGCACCAGCACCCCTTGCAGATCCATGGGATCGGCGAGCGCCGGATCGTAGCCGGTATCGTCATAAACCTTGCGGCGTACGGGATCGTTGAGCAGTTCGTAAGATGTCGTGAGCTTGCCGAAGGCCTCCGCATCGCCGCCGGAATCGGGATGCGCCTTCTTCACCCGACGGCGATAGGCAAGCTTGATGGCTGCGGCATCAGCGTCGCGTGAAACACCAAGCGTTTCGTAAGGATCGATCACCGCTTCACCTGTCTCCGGGGAAATGAATCCAGCTTCGTCGCCGTCCTAACGGGTCCGGCTCCCGGTCTCAACCCCTTACGGAATCTTGTGGCCAATTAGCGGCAATGGCAAGGCTGCAATTCATCGGCGCGTAAATCCGAGCCACGGCCGGCGCCCTTCCGCCACGGGCGCCATGAGGAAGCTCAGCAGGATGAAGGGCAGCAGAACCAGGAAGCTGGCGATCAGGCCGACATGTTCCGCGATGAAGCCGAGCAGCGGCGGAACGCCGATCGTACCGAGCATCAAGGTAAGCGCAAGGGCCGCAAGGCTTTCGGATGCCTGACCCTTGCCGCGCTCGATCGCGGTGGAGACCGCCAGAGGAAATGCAAGTGCTACGCCACAGCCGATGAGGAAAAGCGCAAAGCCGCCGACAATCAGTCCCGGCGCGGAAACGAGCAGGATGACGCCCGCTCCCACCGAGACAGCCGAGGCGCGCAGGAGTGTCGCCGCGCCGAACTTCTCGCGCAGCATATCTCCGCTGAGCCGTGTCAGGCCCATACCGATCGTGAAGGTGGCGTAGAGCATTCCGGCGGCTACGGGACCGGCGCCCAGCACCTCGCGGATGAAGAATATGCCCCAGTCATAGACCGCGCCTTCGACGATGCAGAGGCCGAAGACCATGACGCAGATCAACAGGATCGTCCTGTCGGGAAGCACATAGACCGGCCTCCTGCGATCCGGCTGGATCACCGGCGCCACCTCCCGGGGCATCATCCGCAAGGCGATGAGGCAGGAGAGGATCACAAAGGCAGCGGCCATCGCCTGGTGGAAGAAGGGCGTCACTCCCCTGCCCGCCAGGAAGCCGGAAACCAGCGAGCCTGCAAGCAGGCCGATCGACCAGAAACCGTGGCTGCGCGAGAGAATCTTCCTGCCGGTGCGGTGCTCGATGCCGGTGGCGATCATATTGGCGGCGACATCGAAAATGGTTCGAAAGAAGCCGAAGAGGAAAAAACAGAGCAGGAAACCGCTGAACGGAACGATGGTAAGCAATGGCGTGAGCAGAGCCGTAATCGACAAGGTTGCGACCGCCGTCAGACGGGGCGTCAGCCGGTCGGTCACGCGGCCGGCGATGGGCAGCGCCAGGAAGGTTCCCAGGGGAGCGCTGAGCAAGGTGAATCCCAGGATCGCCTTGTCGACGCCGAGCGAAAGCTGGATGGCCGGCAAGCGCGTGAACAGGGAAACGAAGAGGATGGCATTGCAGAAATAGAGCAGCGCGGAAGGCGCGAGCGTAGACATGAAGGAATCCGGCGAATCGCAATTTGCGCCATTCGTCGCATTCGCCATGCGCGGCCACAAGATTTCATTGCGAAAGGCTGCGTTGTTCAGCACGCAGGCTTTCCATGATAGGCTTCCCGCGTCACGCTTGGAGAACGCCTATGTCGGTTCGCTTCGCCTCCGCTTTCGTGTTTCTTATTCTCCTTTCCGCCCCGCCCTCGAGAGCCCAAGATCCGGTTCTGGAAGCCCAGGCCGTCATCTCGGAACAAATCGCCGCGCTGATGGCGGATGATGCGGAAAAGGCTTATTCCCACGCCTCTCCCGGTATCCGCAGCCTCTACCCCGACAAGGAACGGTTTCTCGACATGGTCCGCAAGAGCTACGAGCCGGTCTATCAGGCCGGCAGCTACGCCTTCGGCCGTTCCAAGCTCGTGGGCGGTGGCGAGATGGTGCTGCAGGAAGTCCTGATTACCGATCCGAAAGGCAAGGACTGGACCGCCATCTACGAGCTTCGGCTGATGGATGACGGCAGCTACAAGGTCAACGGCGTGCGGATGCTTCCAAACAGCACCAGCACCGGCATCTGAAGGCAGAGCCGGCGAGCGAGATCAGACGTCTCCCCTCGCCCAGACCTCCTGCGTTTCGGCATAGAAGTCGGCGAAGCGCCCCTCGGCGATCGCCTTGCGGATGCCTTTCATCAGATCCTGGTAGTAGGAAAGATTGTTCCAGGACAGCAGCATGCCGCCGAGCGCTTCGTCGGAGCGGACGAGGTGATGCAGGTAGGCGCGGGAATAATCGCGCGCCGCCGGGCAGCTCGACTCCTCATCCAGAGGACGCAGGTCTTCGGCATGCTTGGCGTTGCGGATGTTGATGCGGCCACGGCGGGTGAAGGCCAGGCCATGCCGTCCGGAGCGGGTGGGCATCACGCAATCGAACATATCGATCCCGCGCGCCACCGATTTCAGAATGTCATCGGGCGTGCCGACGCCCATCAGATAGCGCGGCTTTTCGCTCGGCAGAACCGGAAGCGTCGTTTCCAGCATCTGCAGCATCACTTCCTGCGGCTCGCCGACCGCAAGGCCGCCAACCGCATAGCCCTTGAGATCGAGTTCCTTCAGGCCCTCGGCGGAGCGAATGCGCAGGTTGGGCTGATCGCCGCCCTGGACGATACCGAACATGGCCTTCCCGGGCTGGTTGCCGAAGGCGACCTTGCAACGCTCCGCCCAGCGAAGCGACAGTTCCATGGCCCGCTCGATCTCCTTCGGCTCAGCCGGCAGCGCCACGCATTCGTCGAGCTGCATCTGGATATCGGAGCCGAGCAGTCCCTGTATCTCGATGGAGCGCTCCGGGGACATGTGGTGCAGGCTGCCGTCCACATGGCTCTTGAAGGTGACGCCCTTCTCGTCGAGCTTGCGCAAGCCGGCCAGCGACATGACCTGGAAGCCGCCGCTATCGGTGAGGATAGGATGCGGCCAGCGGATGAGCTCATGCAATCCGCCGAGGCGGGCCACCCGTTCGGCGCCCGGCCGGAGCATCAGGTGGTAGGTATTGCCGAGAATGATATCGGCGCCGGTCTCACGCACCTGGTCGAGATACATGGCCTTGACCGTGCCGACCGTGCCGACCGGCATGAAGGCCGGCGTGCGGATCGTGCCGCGCGGCATCGAAACTTCACCAAGCCGGGCGCCGCCATCGGTGGCCTTGAGGGTGAACTGAAAGTTCTCGGTCATTTGTCTTTCCGGAAAAGCAGGCTCGCGTCTCCATAGGAGTAGAAGCGGTAGCCTGTCGAGATCGCATGGGCATAGGCCGAGCGCATGGTCTCGAGCCCTGAAAAGGCCGAGACCAGCATGAACAGCGTCGATCGTGGCAGATGGAAGTTGGTCATCAGCATGTCGACCGCCTTGAAGCGATAGCCCGGCGTGATGAATATGCCGGTTGCTCCACTCAAGGGCGCTATCACGCCGTCATCGGTGGCGGTGCTTTCGACGAGACGAAGCGAGGTCGTGCCGACGCAGACGATCCGGCCGCCTCTTGCCTTGACGGCATTCAGCCGCGCAGCGGTATCGGCACTAACGTAGCCGATCTCCTGATGCATCTTGTGATCGGCGGTATCGTCGGCCTTGACCGGCAGGAAGGTCCCGGCCCCCACATGCAAGGTGACGAAGTGCCGTTCGATGCCGGCTGCATCGAGGGCGGCGAAGAGTTGCGGCGTGAAGTGCAGGCCGGCCGTCGGAGCTGCGACCGCGCCTTCCTCGCGGGCGTAGATGGTCTGGTAATCCTGCCGATCCTTGTCGTCTTCGGCCCGCTTGGCGGCGATATAAGGCGGCAGGGGAATGTGTCCCACCGCCATGATGGCCTCGTCCAGCATCGGGCCTGAGAGATCGAAGCGCAGAGTGACTTCGCCGCCCTCGCCCTTCTCTTCCACGGTGGCGGCGAGCGAGCCGATCATGCAGGCATTACCGCCGTGACCGAACTCTATCCGATCGCCTACCTTGATGCGCTTGCCGGGCTTGGCGAATGCCTTCCAGGCATCCGGCGCGGTGCGCATGTGAAGGGTGGCGGAGACCTGCTGACCGCCCGCTCCTTCCCTGTGGCGAATGCCTTCGAGCTGAGCCGGGATGACCTTGGTATCGTTGAAGACCAGCGCATCGCCCGGTTTCAGGAAGCTCGGCAGTTCCGAAACGCGGTGATCGGCGAGCTCGGGCTCATCGCCCGGCCGTACGACGAGCAGCCGGGCGCTGTCGCGCGGGCTTGCGGGCCTCAGCGCAATGCTTTCTTCGGGCAGATCGAAATCGAACAGATCGACGCGCATGTGTCAGTTTCCGAACAAGCAAAGCCCGCTCCGACGACGACCGGCGGAGCGGGCTTTCATTGAATGACGATCAGACGTCGGCGGCAACCCGCATGGAGACGATCGAGTCCGGGTCGCTGACCGGCTCGCCCTTCTTGATCGTGTCGACGACGTCCATGCCCTCGATGACCTGGCCCCAGACGGAATATTGCTTGTTCAGCCAGGGTGCATCGGTAAAGCAGATGAAGAACTGGCTGTTTGCCGAGTTCGGGTTCTGCGAACGCGCCATCGAGCAGGTGCCGCGCACGTGCGGCGTTGCCGAGAACTCGGCCTTCAGGTCCGGCTTCGCCGAGCCGCCCATGCCGGCGCGAGCCGGGTTAAAGCTCTCGCCGCCCTTCTTGCCGTACTGAACGTCGCCGGTCTGCGCCATGAAATCGGAAATGACGCGGTGGAAGACGACGCCGTCATAGGCCTTCTCGCGGGAAAGTTCCTTGATGCGGGCGACATGCTCCGGCGCCACCTGCGGCAGAAGCTGAATGACAACCTTGCCCTTGGTGGTTTCCAGGATGACAGTGTTTTCCGGATCCTTGATCTCGGCCATGGCCTTCTCCTTTATGTTTGGCGCATAGGCGATGCGCTTGGAACTTACTTGCCGACGGTGACCTTGATCATCCGGTCGGGGTCGGAAACCTCTCCGTTGCCGCCCTCGCCGCGCTTGATCTTGTCGACGTTCTCCATGCCCGAAACCACCTTGCCGATGACGGTGTACTGGCCGTTCAGGAACGAGCCTTCGTCGAACATGATGAAGAACTGCGAGTTGGCGGAATTCGGGTCCTGGCTGCGTGCCATGCCGACGGTGCCGCGCTCGAAGGGAACCTTGGAGAATTCAGCCGGAAGGTCCGGCAGGTCGGAGCCGCCGGTGCCGGCGCGCGAGGCATTGAAGCCATCCTCCATATCGCCGAACTGGACGTCACCTGTCTGGGCCATGAAGCCCTGGATGACGCGGTGGAATGCGACATTGTCATATTCGCCCTTGGCGGCCAGAGCCTTGACCTGCGCAACATGCTTCGGCGCGACTTCCGGCATGAGCTGAACGACCACCGGGCCATCCTTGAGCTGGATGGTCAGGAAATCGTCCTCGGCGGCGAGCGCCGGCATGACGAAGGAAGCCAGGGCAAAGGCGCCGGCAATGGCGAGACGAAGCAGTTTCATGCGGAACTCCGATGAGTGAAGGACGGATCAGCGTTTCAGCTTGGCATTCAGGGCGTTCAGGACCGCGGCCGGCACGAAAGCGCTGACATCGCCGCCCCAGG
>NZ_JBHFJG010000013.1:54970-100587 GCF_057559155.1 Rhizobium moroccans
GGCGGCGATCTGCCGGACCAATGTGGCCGTAATGGGCCGGGACGCGGTGCCTGCAGGCAGAAAGACGGTCTGAATATCCGGGGCCATCTGACGGTTCATTCCGGCCATCTGCATTTCATAATCGAGGTCGGTGCCGTCACGCAGGCCACGCACCAGAAGGCTCGCGCCGTGGGCGCGCGCGGCATCCACCACGAGTTTATCGAACGAGACGACCGAAATGTCCTTCGCCTTCTGCGGCAGGACTTCCGTCAGTGAGGCAAGGATCAGTTCCGCCCTCTCCTCGAAGCTGAACATCGGCGCCTTGCCGGGATGAATGCCTATTCCGACGATGACCGTGTCCGCGACGTTCAACGCCTGCACCAGCACATCGAGATGCCCATGGGTCATCGGATCGAAAGACCCGGGATAGAAAGCAGTCGTCATATGCAAGTCCAGGCTGGGTCAGCGATGAATTCCTGGGCCTTTTGTCACGGATGTTCCGGCACTGCAAGCATGAACGGCGGATGAATGGCGCGTTCAAGGGCGTTTCAGACCCGATATGTTTTCATGACCCCATAGCGAGCAACAAGACTCGCGATCACAGGAGAGAAAGATGCTGGCCGTTCTGGTGGCGATCGCCGTGGTTCTGTCGTTTGCCCTCGAGGCCGCACTTTCCCTTCTCGCCGAAGTCGAGGCCCTGGGCGATTCGAATCATGAACGCCAGATGAACGGGCCATTCAAAGACGCTTCAGCGCGGATGGGTTAATTCTCTCTCAAAATGCGGTGGAACCTGTGCGTGCACCCGCGCGTTCAGGCAAACGAGAAGGACAACGGAGATGCTCGCGAAAAGGAAAACGATCGCGCTCGACAAGATCACGATGATCAATGTGGTTTGGACGGCAATGATCGCAGCCATGCTGACAGCAACGGTGACCCTTTATCAAGACAATTCCGGGCAGGCAGACCTGAACTATCCGCAGCTGACCGGCCGTTACAACGACACGAATTATTATAACGGCGGATAACGCAAACAAGAAAGGATAGCCATGTTCGTGACACTGACTGTACTTGCAGGTTTGATCAGCATCATGTTCGTGGCATCCGTGGCCTCCACCATTGGAGCACTTCGTCGCGAAAACGAAGACATGAAGGATTTTGCCCGGCGTCACACCACGTTCTGAGGCATTCGAGTAGTGGAACTGCCTACGAGACTCTCCCGTCGCGTCGCAGTTCAAACAAAAGCCGGAGGATGAAAATCCTCCGGCTTTTTATGTTCACGAGACTTGAGGAGTAAGGCGCGACTATTCCGTCGCGCCTTCGCCGGTATCGCCGTTCTCCGGTGCGGCAGCGCCGAGATCGCCGGTCTCGGCATCGATCTCTTCCGGCAGGCCATTGCCGTTTTCCTCGTCGCCTTCCGGTTCGCTGATGCGCTCGACCGAAACCACCTTTTCGTCCTTGGCGGTCGAGAAGATCGTCACGCCCTTGGTGGCGCGGCTCGCGATGCGAATGCCGCCAACCGGCACGCGGATCAGGACGCCGCCATCGGACACCAGCATGATCTGGTCGTTGTCCTCGACGGGGAAGGCTGCGACGAGTTCGCCGATTTCCGCCGTCTTCGACGTATCCGTCGCGCGGATGCCCTTGCCGCCGCGGCCGGATGTACGGAAATCGTAGGAGGACGAGCGCTTGCCGAAGCCCTTTTCCGAAACCGTCAGCACGAATTGCTCGCGTACCTTCAGCTCTTCGTAGCGTTCGTCGGAAAGCTGTCCCTCCTCGGTGACTTCCTCGCCGACGAGAGCGATATCCTCTTCATCTACGCCTGCCGCGCGGCGCTCGGCAGCCGAGCGCTTGAGGTAGGCCGCACGCTCCCAAGGCTCCGCATCGACGTGGCCGACGATCGTCATGGAGATGATGCGGTCGCCGTCTCCCAGCGAGATGCCGCGAACGCCGATCGAATTACGGCCGGCGAAGACACGGACATCGTCCACCGAGAAGCGGATGCACTGGCCGAGTGCCGTCGTCAGCAGCACGTCGTCGCGATCGGTGCAGGTTTCGACGGAAAGGATCTCGTCTCCCTCATCGAGCTTCATGGCAATCTTGCCGTTGCGGTTCACCTGCACGAAGTCCGACAGCTTGTTGCGGCGAACCGTGCCGCGCGTCGTCGAGAACATCACGTCGAGGTTATCCCAGCTCGCCTCGTCCTCGGGCAGCGGCATGATCGTGGTTATGCGTTCGCCGGGCTCCAGCGGCAGCATGTTAATCAGCGCCTTGCCGCGGGACTGCGGGGTGCCGATCGGCAGGCGCCAGACCTTCTCCTTATAAACGATGCCGCGCGACGAGAAGAACAGCACCGGCGTATGGGTGTTCGCCACGAAGAGGCGCGTGACGAAATCCTCGTCGCGGGTGGCCATGCCGGAACGGCCCTTGCCGCCGCGGCGCTGCGCCCGATAGGTGCCGAGCGGCACGCGCTTGATATAGCCGAGATGCGAGACGGTAACGACCATGTCTTCGCGGGCGATGAGGTCCTCATCGTCCATGTCGAGGCCGGCATCGAGGATCTGCGTGCGGCGTGGCGTACCGAATTCGTCGCGAACAACGGCGAGTTCGTCCTTGACGATCGACTGGATGCGCAGGCGCGAAGACAGGATATCGAGATAGTCGCTGATTTCCGCGCCGATCTTGTTCAGCTCGTCCGCGATTTCGTCGCGGCCAAGGGCCGTGAGGCGGGCAAGACGCAGTTCGAGGATGGCGCGGGCCTGCTCTTCGGAAAGATTGTAGGTCGCGTCCTCGTTGATCTTGTGCCGCGGATCGTCGATCAGACGGATCAGCGCCTCGACGTCATGCGCCGGCCAGCGGCGGGTCATCAGCTGCTCTCGCGCCGTCTGCGGATCGGGCGCACGGCGAATGAGGGCGATGACTTCGTCGATGTTTGCAACGGCAATGGCGAGACCGACCAAGACGTGGGCGCGCTCGCGCGCCTTGCGCAGAAGATACTTCGTACGCCGGCTAACCACTTCCTCGCGGAACGAGACGAAGGCGCGCAGCATGTCGAGCAGCGTCAGCTGTTCCGGCTTGCCACCGTTCAGCGCCACCATGTTGCAGCCGAAGGAGGTCTGCAGCGGCGTGTAACGATAAAGCTGGTTGAGGATGACATCGGCATTGGCATCGCGCTTCAGCTCGATGACCACGCGATAGCCTTCGCGGTCGGACTCGTCGCGCAGGTCGGAAATACCCTCGATGCGCTTTTCCTTGACCAGTTCGGCCATCTTTTCGATCATCGTCGCCTTGTTCACCTGATAGGGAACTTCGGTGATGATGATCTGCTCGCGGTCACCGCGCATCGGCTCGACGGTGGCGACGCCACGCATCATCACCGAGCCGCGGCCGGTCTCGTAAGCCGATCGAATGCCGTGGCGGCCGAGAATCATCGCGCCGGTCGGGAAATCCGGACCAGGAATGATTTCCATCATTTCGGGCAGTTCGATTGCCGGATTGTCGATCAAGGCAATGCAGCCGTTGATGACCTCGACGAGATTGTGCGGCGGAATGTTGGTGGCCATGCCGACGGCGATGCCGCCCGCGCCGTTGACCAGCAGGTTCGGGAATTTTGCCGGAACCACGACAGGCTCCGACAACGTGCCGTCGTAGTTGTCGCGAAAATCGACCGTTTCCTTGTCGAGATCGTCGAGAAGCGAATGCGCCGCCTTCTCCAGCCGGCATTCCGTGTAGCGTTCGGCAGCCGGTGGGTCTCCGTCGATCGAGCCGAAATTGCCCTGGCCGTCGATCAGCGGCAGGCGGAGCGACCAGTCCTGCGCCATGCGGGCAAGCGCATCGTAAATCGCCGTATTGCCGTGGGGATGGTATTTACCCATCACATCCCCGGTAACGCGGGCGCATTTGACGTATTTCTTGTTCCAGTCGATGCCGAGTTCCGACATGCCGTAGAGGATGCGCCGGTGGACCGGCTTCAATCCATCACGGACATCGGGAAGCGCGCGGCTCACGATCACGCTCATCGCGTAATCGAGATAGGACCGCTGCATCTCTTCCATAATGGAAATGGGCTCGATGCCGGGGGGCAGCTTTCCGCCGCCGGGTGTGCTTTGCTCAGTCAAATCGGATCAGATCTCTGTTCGGAATCAGTTGCTTTGTCTATATCGGAAAGCGCTGCGAAGCGCCAATTTCCGGCAGGGTTTTGAACAGCTTTTGCGGCCTTTGCGAGGCGGTGGGACAGCGTGCGGAGCGCCTTCGACAGGAAAGCGTTACGGCAGGCTTTGCCTTCCCTGCCCGTCTGTCCTAACAATCTTCGCCATCACCCGCAAGGACTGCCGGCCGGAGGTTATATGGCGACGCCCGACATGCTGATCAACGCCCTGACGACCATGCTGGTCACGCTCGACCCGCCCGGTCTGGCACCGGTTTTCCTGGGGCTTACCGTGGGCATGACGGCGCTTCAGCGGCGGCAGGTCGCTTTCCGGGGTTCGCTGATCGGATTCGGCCTTCTGGCCGCTTTCGCGATATTCGGATCGGGGATACTCGGGCTGCTTGGGATTTCCATCGGCGCATTCCGCATCGCAGGCGGGCTGCTGCTCTTCTGGATATCCTTCGAAATGGTCTTCGAGAAACGCCAGGAGCGCAAGGAGAAGACCTCGCAGGCCGCGATAACCATCGACCACATCCACAATATCGCGGTCTTCCCGCTAGCCATTCCGCTTATCGCCGGGCCGGGAGCCATTTCCGCGACGGTACTTCTGGCCGGCACCTTTACCGGCGCCCTGGACCGGGTCCTGCTGATCGCGGTCATCGCGCTGATCATGCTGCTGGTCTATGCGACCTTGCTCATCGCGGAACGGCTGGATCGCTTTCTCGGCGTCACGGGGCGGGCGATCCTCACACGGCTGCTCGGCGTGATCCTCGCCGCCCTTTCCGTCCAGTTCGTGGTCGACGGGGTGCGCTCGGCCTTCAATCTTTGATTTTTTGACGCATCGGAGACTGTCGTTTTTCGAAGGGATGCGCTAAAGAGCCACCGCCTCAATCATCCCCCATCGAAATCGAAAGCTCGGATAAATGAGACGCTTGCTGCGGCGGTTCCTGCCGGAAGCCATCCTCATCAGCCAGAAGGAGCGGATACGCTCCGCGATCGGCGCACTGACAGGGATCCTGATTACCGGCCTGATCGGCGGGCTAGTCTTCAAGTCGGACCCGATGCTGCCGGCACTGATCGCACCGATGGGTGCGTCCGCCGTGCTGCTCTTTGCCGTGCCTTCGAGCCCGCTTGCCCAGCCATGGTCGGTGCTCGGCGGCAACATGCTCGCCGCAACGATCGGGGTCACGGTCGCGCTGCTCGTGCAGGATCCGCTGCTGGCGTCGGCACTGGCGATCGGCGTGGCGATCGCGGCGATGATGGCGTTGCGCTGCCTTCATCCGCCCGCCGGGGCGATCGCGCTGACCGCCGTGCTCGGCGGCCCGGCCATTCACGAGCTCGGTTATGGTTTCGTCATCTGGCCGGTCGCCGGCAATTCGCTGGCTATGGTTCTGCTGGCACTCGCTTTCAACAATCTTACCGGCCGCGCCTATCCGCATGCAATGAAGCCGCAGCAGACCGATCACGGCACGTCCGACCCGGCGCCGATCGAACGCATCGGCTTCCGCTCGGAGGATCTGGACGAGGTGCTGAAGGAATATGACCAGGTTCTCGACATCGACCGTGACGATCTCGAAACCATTCTCAGAAGGACGGAGCTGCGCTCCTACCGCAGGCGGGCCAGCGATCTGGTCTGCGCGAGCATCATGTCACGCGACGTGATCGCGGTAGCGCCGGACAACTCGCTGAAGGAAGCGCGAGATCTCATGCGGGCCCATCACATCAAGGCCCTGCCCGTCACCAACGACAGCGCCGAAGTCGTGGGCATCGTGACCCAGACCGATTTCCTCGACAAGACGAATTGGGTGAAGGGCCGGGCCACGATAGGCTTTGCCCAGAGGCTGCGCCTTGCCCTCAAGGGCGCGACCGCGCCGAACGATACCGTGAAGGATATCATGACGAGCCCGGTGACGACGGTCGGCCCCGACACGCCGGTTTCCGAGGCTATCGTGATCTTCGCGGAAGCGGGGCTGCATTACCTGCCGGTCACGCGGCAGAACGGCAAGCTCGTCGGCATCATCTCGCAATTCGACCTGCTCGTCGCCATGTTGGCCGACAAGGCCGAGACTGCCACCGGCCCGCTTTCCGCTCAAACAGAGCCGAAGGCTGAAAAATCAGCCATGCTGGTGGAAGCCTGACGCCCTCGTCTGCTCGTCTTCAAGCGCTGGAAATAAGAACGCCTCCCGCTCGCTGACGAACGGGAGGCGTGGAATGCTTTGGCTGCCGATCGGCAGGCCTGATCAAAACGGGATATCGTCGTCCAGATCGCGCGAGAAATTACCGCCGGACGATGCGCCGCGGCTCTGGCTGCCGCCGGCGGGGCGACGATCATAGTCATCCCCACCAGAGCCGCCGCCGAAATCACCTCCGCCGAAATCGCTGCCGCCCTTGTTGCCGCCGCCGAAGCCGCCACGATCGCCACCGCCCTCGCCGCGACCGTCCAGCATGGTCAGCGTCGAGTTGAACCCCTGCAGGACCACTTCGGTCGAGTAACGATCGTTACCGGTCTGGTCCTGCCACTTGCGGGTCTGGAGCTGCCCTTCGATGTAGAGCTTGGCGCCCTTCTTCACATACTGCTCGACGACCTTGCAGAGGCCTTCGTTGAAGACGACAACCGTATGCCATTCGGTCTTCTCGCGCCGCTCTCCGGAATTGCGGTCGCGCCAGCTTTCCGAAGTGGCAATGCGGAGGTTTGCAATGGGCCGGCCGTCCTGGGTCCGGCGGATCTCCGGATCGGCTCCCACATTCCCGACCAGGATGACCTTGTTTACGCTACCAGCCATAACTCTCACCTTGTCCGCCGCAACGAAAGCGGCCTTGAAATCCAATGCGGCACTTTAACCTATCGGCCCTTTCGATGGGGCCATGGCAAAGTTTAATCCACAAGCAAATTTGTTCTTTATTTGTTCTAGTTAATCCATATAGTGCTGTCAACCGACTCGGGAACGGCCCCTGCATAGCCGCAGTTTCGTCTCGACAGGCGCTGATCAATCACTACATAAGGACCTTCGATCCTCCCCGAAGAGCATGAAGATGAGCGAACTGAAGACCATATCCATCCGCGGCGCGCGCGAGCACAATTTGAAGGGCATAGATCTCGATCTGCCGCGCAATTCGCTGATCGTCATGACCGGCCTTTCCGGCTCCGGCAAGTCGTCGCTGGCATTCGACACCATCTATGCCGAGGGACAGCGGCGCTATGTCGAGAGCCTTTCAGCTTATGCGCGGCAGTTCCTCGAAATGATGCAGAAGCCGGACGTCGATCAGATCGACGGGCTTTCGCCGGCAATCTCGATCGAGCAGAAGACGACTTCGCGAAACCCGCGCTCCACGGTGGGCACCGTTACCGAAATCTACGACTATATGCGCCTGCTCTTCGCGCGCGTAGGTGTTCCATATTCACCGGCGACGGGCCTGCCGATCGAAAGCCAGACCGTCAGCCAGATGGTCGACCGCATCCTCGCCTTCGAGGAGGGAACGCGTCTTTATATATTGGCGCCGATGATCCGTGGCCGCAAGGGCGAGTACAAGAAGGAACTCGCCGACCTCATGAAGAAGGGGTTTCAGCGCGTAAAGGTCGACGGCCAGTTCTACGAGATCGCCGACGTGCCGGCGCTCGACAAGAAGTACAAGCACGACATCGACGTGGTGGTGGACCGCCTGGTCGTGCGGTCCGATATCGGCGCGCGCCTGGCAGACAGCCTCGAAACCTCGCTGAAGCTCGCGGATGGGCTGGCGGTCGCCGAATTCGCCGACAAGCCCCTGCCCGCCGAGGAGACGGCCGCCGGCGGATCCGCCAACAAGTCCCTCAACGAGACCCATGAGCGCGTACTCTTCTCGGAGAAGTTCGCCTGCCCAGTCTCAGGCTTCACCATTCCGGAAATCGAGCCGCGGCTCTTCTCCTTCAACAATCCGTTCGGAGCGTGTCCGACCTGCGACGGCCTCGGCTCGCAGCAGAAGGTGGATGCCGCCCTGATCGTGCCCGAGCCCGCGCGCACGCTGCGCGACGGCGCGATCGCGCCTTGGGCGAAATCGACGTCTCCTTACTACAACCAGACGCTCGAAGCGCTCGGCAAGGCGTTCGATTTCAAGCTCTCCAGCCGCTGGAACGAACTTTCCGAGGCGGCGCAGAACGCCATTCTCAACGGGACCGAGGAAAAGATCGAGTTCCACTATGCCGACGGCGCGCGCTCCTACAAGACGGTGAAGACCTTCGAAGGCATCGTTCCCAACCTCGAGCGACGCTGGAAGGAGACCGATTCGGCCTGGGCGCGCGAGGAGATCGAGCGCTACATGTCGGCAGCCCCCTGCCCGGCCTGCGCCGGCTATCGTTTGAAGCCGGAAGCGCTGGCGGTGAAGATCAACAAGCTGCATATCGGCGAAGTCACCAACATGTCGATCAAGCTGGCGCGCGATTGGTTCGAGGTTCTGCCCGAGGCGCTGAACGCCAAGCAGAACGAAATCGCGGTGCGCATCCTCAAGGAAATCCGCGAGCGGCTGCGATTCCTCAACGACGTGGGACTGGATTATCTCAGCCTGTCCCGGAATTCCGGCACGCTTTCGGGCGGTGAAAGTCAGCGCATCCGCCTTGCCTCACAGATCGGCTCCGGCCTGACGGGCGTGCTTTACGTGCTCGACGAACCTTCGATCGGCCTTCATCAGCGCGATAACGCGCGCCTTCTCGATACGCTGAAACACCTGCGCGACATCGGCAATACCGTGATCGTGGTGGAGCATGACGAAGACGCGATCCTGACGGCCGATTACGTGGTCGATATTGGCCCGGCCGCCGGCATCCATGGCGGCGAGGTGGTGGCGCAAGGCGCGCCTTCCGACATCATGGCCAACTCGAAGTCGCTCACCGGAAAATATCTTGCCGGCGAACTCGGCGTTCCGGTTCCGGCCGAGCGCCGCAAACCGAAGAAGGGCAAGGAGATCAAGGTCGTCGGCGCCAGGGGCCACAACCTCAAGAATGTCACGGCTTCCGTTCCGCTTGGCGTATTCACCGCGGTAACCGGCGTTTCGGGCGGCGGGAAGTCGACCTTCCTCATCGAAACGCTCTACAAAGCCGCTGCCCGACGCGTCATGGGCGCGCGCGAAATCCCAGCCGAGCACGACCGGATCGACGGATTCGAGTTCATCGACAAGGTGATCGATATCGATCAGTCGCCGATCGGCCGCACGCCGCGCTCCAACCCGGCGACCTATACGGGGGCGTTTACGCCGATCCGCGACTGGTTCGCTGGCCTGCCGGAGGCGAAGGCCCGCGGCTATGCGCCGGGCCGCTTCTCCTTCAACGTCAAGGGCGGGCGCTGCGAGGCCTGCCAGGGCGACGGCGTCATCAAGATCGAGATGCACTTCCTGCCGGACGTCTACGTCACCTGCGACGTCTGCCACGGCAAGCGCTACAATCGCGAGACGCTCGACGTGCATTTCAAGGGCAAGTCGATCGCCGATGTGCTGGACATGACGGTCGAGGAAGGCGTCGAATTCTTCTCGGCGGTGCCCGCCGTGCGCGACAAGCTGCAGGCGCTCTTCGATGTCGGCCTCGGCTATATCAAGGTCGGTCAGCAGGCCAATACGCTTTCGGGTGGCGAGGCGCAGCGCGTCAAGCTAGCCAAGGAACTGTCGAAGCGCTCGACCGGACGCACGCTCTACATTCTGGACGAACCGACGACGGGACTGCATTTCCATGACGTCGCCAAGCTTCTGGAAATGCTGCAGGAACTGGTGAACCAGGGCAACTCCGTGGTGGTGATCGAGCACAATCTCGAAGTCATCAAGACGGCCGACTGGATCATCGACATCGGCCCGGAAGGCGGAACCGGCGGCGGCGAAATCGTCGCGTCGGGTACGCCAGAGCAGGTCGTCCAGGAAAGGCGCTCCTATACCGGCCATTTCCTGAAGGAGCTTCTGGATCGGCGTCCGGCGAAGAAGGTGGAAGCGGCGGAATAGATCGCCATTTCAGGGAGGAATTGATGACGAAATCCGGCACGATCCGCACGGGCATTGGAGGCTGGACCTTCGAGCCGTGGGAAGGCACGTTCTATCCCGACAAGCTGCCGAAGAAGAAGCAGCTCGAATATGCCGCGAGCAAGCTGAAGGTCATCGAGGTCAACGGCACCTATTACGGCTCGCAGAAGCCGGAAACTTTCGCCAAATGGGCGTCCGAAGTGCCGGACGGGTTCATATTCTCGCTGAAGGCGAGCCGCTTCACCACCAACCGCAAGGTTCTGGCCGAGGCCGGGGAATCGATCGAGAAGTTTCTCGGTCAGGGGCTGACGGAGCTTGGAGATCATCTCGGTCCCCTGCTCTGGCAGTTCGCACCGACGAAGAAGTTCGAGCCGGAGGATTTCGAAGCCTTCCTGAAGCTTTTGCCGAACAAGCTGGATGGATTGAAGCTGACGCATGTAGTCGAGGTCCGGCACGACAGTTTCAAGGTGCCGGAGTTCGTCGCCCTGCTTGAGAAATACAACATCGCGCCCGTCTGCGCCGAGCATTTCGACTATCCGATGATTGCGGACGTGACCGCCGATTTCGTCTATGCGCGCCTGCAGAAGGGCTCGGACGACATCAAGACCTGCTATTCGGAAAAGGACTTGAAGGCCTGGGCGAAACGGCTGCAGACCTGGGCCGAGGGCGGCGTGCCGGACGATCTGCCGCTGATCGACGAGAAGCGCGAGGTCAAGAAACAGCCGCGTGACGTCTTCGCCTTCTTCATCCACGAAGGCAAAGTGAACGCGCCTTATGGCGCCATGGCGATGACAGAGATGCTGGAGCGTTAAAAGCTAGAGGGCTAAACTGCCGACATGGGTTATGAGGTCTTCGGCTGTCATTCCCCTGCCCGCCTGCTTGGCGGCTTCGCCGTGCTGGTAGACCGCGGCCGCTGCAGCTTCGAAGGCCGGCATGCCCTGCGCAAGCAATGCGCCGATCATGCCTGCCAGCACATCCCCCGAGCCGGCTGTCGCAAGCCAGGGCGGCGCATTGGTGTTGATGGCGGCGCGCCCGTCCGGGGCGGCGATCACCGTATCGGCTCCCTTGTAGACGATGGCGGCATGAGCGCGCCCGGCTGCTTTAATCGCCTTTTCCACCTTGCTGAGGTTCTCGTCGTCCGCCAGGTCCGGGAAAAGTCTCGCGAATTCTCCTTCGTGCGGCGTAAGCACGAGGCGGGTCTCGCCTGCTGCAAAGGCCTCGAAGAGCAGAGCGGGATCGTCCTTGAAGGAGGTGATGCCGTCGGCATCGAGCACGAGCGGCCGATCCTTGAGCGCGAGGACGAATTGGCGGCCCTTTTCTCCAACACCGAAACCGGGGCCGAGCACGAAGGCGGACAACTTGGCCGAATTCAGCCAATCGTTCAGATCGTCGACTGTTTCCACCTCGTGCAGCATGACCGCAGTCAGCGAAGCCGCGTTCACCGCCATGGCATCCCGCGGCGAAGCCACGGTGACCAACCCTGCCCCGTTCCGAAGACCTGCGGCCGCGGAAAGGCGGGCCGCGCCCGTCCTGCTCCCCTCGCCGGAGAAGACCGCGAGATGCCCGCGGCGGTATTTGTGCGCATTCGGGCCGGGTTGCGGCAGATGCTCCCGCCAGAGTTCCGGCCGGTTCTCGCTGATCTTTCCGGCGATGCTTTTCAGGATACGTTTCGGAATTCCGATATCGAAAACCTCGATGTCACCGCAAAGTGACCGTCCAGGCATCAGCAGATGTCCCGGCTTCCGCGACATGAAGGTGACGGTGAGTTCGGCTTGAAACGCCGCACCCAGCGGCTTGCCGCGCCGTCCGCAAAGGCCGGAGGGCAGATCCACGGCAACGACAGGAAGGCCGGTGGCCTCCACCTTGCGGATCACCTGAATCACGTCTTCCGTCAAGGCGCGGGCCAGCCCCGCCCCGAAGAGAGCATCGATGACCACATCGTTCGCCTCGGGCTCGTAAGCCTTCAGTAGCGCGCCCGCGACAGGACAAAGATCGAAGGCGCGGCGCGCATCACCTTTCAATTTCGCCGGATCGGAAAGATGGAAAACCGCGACCGTGGCGCCAGCCTCCAGAAGCGCCCTGGCGGCGACATAGCCATCGCCGCCATTGTTACCGGGACCGCAAAGCACGACGAAACGATGCGCCTGGGGAAACCGCTTCAGCGCTGCCGCAGCCACCGCCTGGCCGGCCCGCTCCATCAGGCCGAAGGATAGGATGCCGGAACGGGCGGCCTCGGCATCTGCCGCGGCCATTTCTTCGGGCGTGAGAAGCATGGTTTCGGTGCCGGAGGTCATGGTCCCCATTGAAAGGAATCGTGCACAGAAAACAAGCCGTCAATTAGAATCGCAATCGCCTATATACTAGGCATTTGATTGATAATTAATCACTTGTGTGACTTGAAAGCTGATCATCTCACATGTGGAAAATCGATGAAATTTTTCCGAAATGAACTCTTCATCGTCGCATTTTGCGGAATTCCTGGTCGGTTTTACCCTGAAACCAGGCCATTCGACACGTTCGCACCTGCAAAATGCGAGTTTTCTGCAAATTCGGCTTTCCAGACTGGCACGATATCTGCATTAAGTAGGCCAAGCGGGTCATGTCCCGCTTCAAGGGAGAAGCGGAGAGATATTTTCTCATGAAAAAGATCGAAGCGATCATCAAGCCTTTCAAGCTGGATGAAGTGAAGGAAGCCCTGCAGGAGGTCGGTCTTCAGGGCATCACCGTAACCGAAGCGAAGGGCTTCGGGCGGCAGAAGGGGCATACCGAGCTCTATCGCGGCGCCGAATACGTCGTCGATTTCCTGCCGAAGGTGAAAGTCGAAGTCGTGCTGGCGGACGAGAATGCGGAAGCGGTCATCGAGGCCATCCGCAATGCCGCCCAGACCGGCCGCATCGGCGACGGAAAGATTTTCGTCTCCAATGTGGAGGAGGTCATCCGCATCCGCACCGGCGAAACCGGCATCGACGCCATCTGATCGACACCTTTAATCGACTGGCCGCTCGGGTCAGGGTTCAACTCGTCATCTTGCAATCGAGGAAACGTTAAATGACGACCGCAAGCGAAATCATGAAACAGATCAAGGAAAACGACGTGAAGTTCGTGGACCTGCGCTTCACCGATCCCCGGGGAAAGCTGCAGCACGTCACCATGGACATTTCCGCCGTTGACGAAGACATGTTCGCCGATGGCGTCATGTTCGACGGCTCCTCGATCGCCGGCTGGAAGGCAATCAACGAGTCCGACATGGTGCTGATGCCCGACCCGGCAACGGTCCACATGGACCCCTTCTTCGCCCAGTCGACCATGGTCATCTTCTGCGACATCCTCGATCCGATCTCCGGCGAGGCTTACAACCGCGATCCGCGTGGCACGGCCAAGAAGGCCGAAGCCTATCTGAAGGCGTCGGGCATCGGCGATACGGTCTTCGTGGGTCCCGAGCCGGAATTCTTCGTCTTCGACGACGTCAAGTACAAGGCCGACCCCTACAACACCGGCTTCAAGCTCGATTCTTCCGAGCTGCCGTCGAACGACGACACGGATTACGAGACCGGCAACCTCGGCCACCGCCCGCGTGTCAAGGGCGGCTACTTCCCGGTTCCGCCGGTCGACAGCCTGCAGGACATGCGCTCCGAAATGCTGACCGTGCTCACCGAAATGGGCGTCGTCGTCGAAAAGCACCACCACGAAGTGGCCTCGGCCCAGCATGAGCTCGGCGTCAAGTTCGACACCCTGGTGCGCAACGCCGACAAGATGCAGATCTACAAATACGTCGTGCATCAGGTCGCGAATGCCTATGGCAAGACCGCAACCTTCATGCCGAAGCCGGTCTTCGGCGACAACGGCTCCGGCATGCACGTTCACCAGTCGATCTGGAAGGATGGCAAGCCGACCTTCGCCGGTGACGAATATGCGGGTCTTTCCGAGAGCTGCCTCTATTACATCGGCGGCATCATCAAGCATGCCAAGGCCATCAACGCCTTCACCAACCCGACGACGAACTCCTATAAGCGCCTCGTTCCGGGTTACGAAGCGCCGGTGCTGCTCGCCTATTCGGCCCGCAACCGCTCGGCTTCGTGCCGCATTCCGTTCGGCTCCTCGCCGAAGGCAAAGCGTGTCGAAGTCCGCTTCCCGGACCCGGCGCAGAACCCCTATCTCGGCTTTGCTGCCATGCTGATGGCCGGCCTCGACGGCATCAAGAACAAGATCCATCCCGGCAAGGCCATGGACAAGGATCTCTACGACCTCCCCCCGAAGGAGCTCAAGAAGATCCCAACGGTTTGCGGCTCTCTTCGCGAAGCTCTGGAAAGCCTCGACAAGGACCGCAAGTTCCTGACCGCCGGCGGAGTCTTCGATGACGACCAGATCGACGCCTATATCGAACTCAAGATGACCGAGGTCATGCGCTTCGAAATGACGCCGCACCCGGTCGAGTTCGACATGTACTATTCGGCGTAACGGCCGGATTCGCTTGACTTCAACGACAAAACGGCGGGCTTTGGCCCGCCGTTTTCCTTTTTATGCATCTCTTCCGCGCGGCAAACAGGCGAGCCCCTCGCCTGTTCCGCTCCTGGCTGAACGCGCCGAACTACCGGTAGTCGCGGCAGAACGAAGGTCCGCCAGTTCCCAATATCCTGCAGGACCTCTTGATTTCCGAGGTGATGAGTTCGCACGAGTTCTGCACATTGCAGGGCGGCCGCGTTGCCGTCGTGACGGCCATGCACTTGCGGACCATCTCGGCAGCGACTTTCCGGCCCGCGACGGATTCGCAGCTCGCAGATGCCCCGTCACTCCCGGCGTCGGCAAGCCAATCCAATTGCTGCGAGAGGTCTTTTGCTCTTTCTCGCGTGAGAGCTCTTTGACAATCGGAAGCCGAGGTCATGCTGGGAAAATTCGCCTGTCGATAACGGCATTCCGCATCGCGATACCGCTCCCACGCCCGCTGGGCTTCAAGCAGTTGGCGCTTGCCGCTTTCCTGTAGGCCGGAAGCAATCCTCGACTTCATGACGTCGACGTCCTTGATGGTTTGGGCAGTCGAAATCGATGCACTCGATATCAGAAGAAGGGCGATGGTAGCTAAGCGTTTCATGATCCGTCACCGGTTGTTTGAACTGGTTCGGAATGTAGCCGATTTTCGCCACCTTGCGGCAGGAGATGGTCCCAAACCGGAGGCATTCTCACAGGTCTGAAAGGGAAGGCTATGCCCCTGATCTTCCGAGAGGCAGAACGACCTTCAATCGCCCGAGAGCATATGGAACGATATTTGCTTCGTCGCATTGCAACTCTTGATGCGGAATGAATTCATTCCCACATCAGGATGCGAAAGGACATCGCACCATGAAACAACGCCACGCAAAATTCAGGATCGGAGAAGTGGTTCGCCACAAGGTGTTTCCGTTCCGGGGCGTCGTGTTCGACGTGGACCCGGAATACTCCAACACCGAGGAATGGTGGAATGCCATCCCCGCGGAGATCCGCCCCAACAAGGACCAGCCCTTCTATCATCTGCTGGCCGAAAATGACGAGACGGAATATGTCGCCTATGTCTCGGAACAGAACCTCGAGCACGACGAGAGCGACACACCGCTGAGAAATCCGCAAGTTGCTCAGATCTTCGACCGCGGTCCGTCCGGGCAGTTGAAGCCGAAGGTGATTCTGGCGCACTGACTTCCGATAGATATTCGAGAATCGAAGGCGCCGGGCCTCCCACCGGCGCCTTTTTGATTCCGGAATCAAAAAGCCCGGCGCGAGGCCGGGCTTTTGAAACTTCAAGAACTTGAGAGCTTAGTTGCCCTGCTTTGCAGCGTTCTGGGCGTCTTCCAGCTTCTTGCGGGCTTCTTCGGCCTTGCGCTGCATTCCCTCTTCGAGATTGCGCTGGCTTTCGGCGAGCTGCGCCTGCGGCATGGCCGGACCGTCGAAGGCGCCGGTGAAGCCCTGCAGCGAAATGCGGATCGGGTTCGGCGCACGGCGGAAGTTGATCGAGGTGAAGGTCACTTCGCCGCCCTTCTTGAGGCTTGCGATCATGGGATCGGTGAGCGGCACTTCGGCGGTGCACTTGTCGGGCAGGCAGACGGCATAGTCGAGCTTCTGGCCCTTGCCGCCGTCGATCTGCATGACGATGCCCGGCGGGATGAGGCGCGCGGTGGGCACCGAAACCTGCAGGATCTTGCGGTTCACCTTGCCTTCCACTGTGATCAGGCCTACGGCGGTGATGAGCTGGCCGTTCTGTGCGAGAAGCACGTTCTGCACGACACAGAGATCGCTATCGTCCTGCTTGGTGCAGGTCTTGAACCAGCCGAGCGGCGGGGCGCCCGGAGCGCCGGCAGCCGGGGCCTGTGCGGCGGCCGTGATGGGCAGCGCGCTCGCGCCGATCGAAAGAGCGAGAGCGGACATCGCCGTCCGCATAACCTTGGTTGCCTTGAGCTTCATAACGAAATCCGTCTCCTGAAATCCGTTCGGGGCGACGTCCGCCGCCTCCCTCGGGGTGTCCTATTGCCTTTCACCTGTCGGTCAAATGAGGCAATTGAATGACCCGCCGTCCGGCCACCCTGTTACATCGCAGCCGCTCCGATATCCAGCCCTCATCACGTATTTTTTGGCGATTACCAGGGCTTTCAGGCCCATCTTTCCACCTAGTCGCGGTTGGTCACCCCATCTCGATCAGGTATTTTGCAGCGAATCAGAGACTATTTCCATTGTAGGATGGACCATGCGCCGCATCGTTCCGCTCATCGCCGCACTTGCCCTTGCCGGACAGGCTTTCAGCCAACCTCTGCACGGGATCGCCATGCATGGTGAGCCGGCGCTCCCCGCCGACTACAAGTATTTCGACTATGTCGATCCGAACGTGAAGAAGGGCGGACGCGTGCGGTACGGCGTCGTCGGCACTTTCGACAGCCTCAACCCGTTCAACCTGAAGAGTATACGCACGACCGCTCGCGGCATCTGGGACAATATCTTCGGCAATCTCATCTACGAACCGCTGATGCAGCGCTCCGGCGACGAACCCTTTTCGCTTTACGGCTTGCTTGCCGAAACGGTGGAGTGGGACGAGGAGCGCAGTTTCATCCAGTTCAACCTCAACCCCAAGGCAAGGTGGTCGGACGGGCTGCCGGTAACGCCGGAAGACGTGATCTTCACTTTCGAGGTGCTGCGGGACAGAGGCAGGATTCCCTTCTCCAACCGTCTCGACACCGTCGAGAAGATGGAGAAGGTCGGCGAGCGCAGCATACGCTTCACCTTCAACGAGAAGGCGGACCGCGAAATCCCACTGATCATTGCCTATGCGACGCCGATTCTGCCGAAACATGCGATCGATCCGGCCACCTTCGAGCAGTCCACGCTCAAATTCCCCGTCGGTTCAGGCCCTTACAAGGTGAAGTCGGTGGCACCCGGCGAGCGGATCGTCTACGAGCGCAATCCCGATTATTGGGGCAAGGATGTTCCGTCCAAGGTGGGTCTCGACAACTACGACGAAATCACCGTCGAATATTTCCTGCAGGAGAACACCCTGTTCGAGGCCTTCAAGAAGGGTGTGCTCGATATCTACCTGGATGGCAGCCCGACGCATTGGGCGCGCGCCTACGACTTCCCGGCGGTCCATAGCGGCGCGGCCGTGAAGGACACGTTCAAGCCGGATCTGCCGACGGGCATGCTCGGCTTCGCCTTCAATACGCGCCGGCCGGTCTTTGCCGACCGCAATGTCCGGGCGGGCCTTTCGCTGGCCTTCGATTTCGAATGGGCGAACAGAAACCTTTTCGAGAACTCCTATACCCGTACCGAAAGCTTCTGGCAGAATTCCAGCCTCTCCTCCTTGGGGAAGCCGGCGAGCGAGCGCGAGCTTGCGATCCTTGGGCCCATCAAGGACCGGATCGAACCGGACGTGCTCGACGGCACCTATCGCCTGCCGAAGACGGACGGCACCGGCGCGGACCGCAAGGTGTTGCGCAAGGCCGTGGACCTCCTGGAGGCCGGCGGATACACGATCAGGAACGGCCGTATGTCGGACGCCTCGGGAAGGCCGCTTGCCTTCGAGGTGATGACCCAAAACCAGGACCAGGAGAAGCTGGCGATCGCCTATCAGCGGACCCTGCGCATGATCGGCGTGGAGATGATAATCCGCACCGTGGACGATGCGCAGTATCAGGCGCGTTCGGGCAATTTCGACTATGACATGATCCTGAAATCCTACCCCTCCTCCTTGTCTCCGGGTATTGAACAGGTCGGCCGCTGGGGCTCGGCCTCGCGTGATCGGCAGGGCAGCTTCAATTTCGCCGGCACCGCCGATCCCGATCTGGACAAGCTCATCGAAGCCATGCTCGGCGCACGCAGCAAGGAGGATTTCGAGGCGGCGGTCCGAGCCTATGACAGGATGCTGATTTCCGGCCACTATCTCGTGCCACTCTACCATGTGGCGGAACAATGGGTGGCGCGCCGCAGCCATATCGGCTATCCGGAAAAGGTGCCGCTCTACGGCTACCAGCTTCCCGCCTGGTTCGACAAGCGGGCCCAATGATCTAGAGCAAAGGACGCCCAAGAGCGGCTTTCCGAAGAAAGGATGCGCCCATGGAACGGGTAACCATCGACGTCGTTTCGGACGTCGTCTGCCCCTGGTGTTATCTCGGCAAGGCGCGGCTGGAGCTGGCGATCGCCGAAGTACAGGACGAGGTTGGCGTCGACGTCAACTGGCGCCCCTATCGCCTCAATCCCGATTATCCGCCGGAAGGCGTGGACCAGCAGCAGGCCCTGATCGCCAAGCTCGGCGGCGCGGAAGCCGTGGAGCGTGCGCACGCCATGCTGAGCAAGCTCGGCGAAGAGGTCGGCATCCGTTACGATTTCGACGCGATCAAGATCGGCCCCAATACGCTGGACGCCCACCGTCTCCTGCATTGGGCGCTGGTGGAAGACCGCGAGGTGCAGGACCGGGTGGCGACCGCTCTTTTCAAGGCGAATTTCGAGGAAGGCAGGAATGTCGGCGATCAAACCGTTCTGCTCGACATTGCCGAGGAATGCGGCCTGGAACGGAAAGTCATCGAGAGCCTGCTCGCTAGCGATGCCGACAAGGATACGGTTCTCGGCGAGATAGAGGCGGCCCAGAAGATGGGCGTCAACGGCGTGCCCTTCTTCATTCTCGACGGTCAGTATGCGGTCAGCGGTGCGCAGACGCCGGAAGTCCTCGTCAATGCGCTCCGGGAGATCGCACAGATGAAGGCCGAAGCCCGTAAAGGCATGATCTGACCGGAGGTTCATGTGAATACGGACCACACGACGAAGGGCGTGCTCCTCGCCTTCGCCTCCTTTGCTGCGTTTGCCTTCAGCGATGCGGCCGTCAAGATGATCGAAGGCGCATTGCCGCCTTATGAAACGGCGTTCCTGGGAGCCATTTTCGGCCTTGCCGGCTTGCCGTTCCTGCTGAAAGCCGGCGACCGATGGACGGATATCTTCCGGACGACGAACCGGCCGCTCTGGCTTCTCCGATTCGTCGCCAACAGCCTCGGCGTGCTCGGCAGCGTCATCGCGTTTACGCATCTCTCGATGGCGGAAGCCTTCGCGCTGATCTTCCTGCTGCCCTCCTTCGTCACCATCATGTCGGTGATCTTCCTGAAGGAGAGTGTGGGAATCCGGCGGTGGAGCGCTGTCCTCATCGGCTTTGCGGGCGTACTGATCGTCCTTCGTCCAGGCTTTCGGGAGCTTTCAATCGGGCATCTCGGCGCGATCTTCGGCGGCCTTTCCGGTGCGATCTCGATCGTCATCTTCCGGGCGATCGGCCCTTCGGAGAAGAACATATCGCTCTATGGCGCGGGCGTGCTGGGCGTGCTCTTCATCTGCGGCCTGCTGATGATCCCCGATTTCAGGGTGCCGGTCGCAACCGAATGGGTGATGCTGGCAGGCTATGGCCTGCTTGCGGCGCTGGCGACCGTGCTCTTGATGTATGCCGCCAATCATGCGCCGGCGGCGGTGATCGGCCCCACCCAATACAGTCAGATGCTATGGGCCGTGCTCTTCGGCTATCTCATCTTCGGGGACACGATCGACCTGCCGATGCTGATCGGCATCGTGCTCATCATCGGGTCGGGGCTTCTGACGCTTGCCCGTGAAAAGGCGCGAAACGTTCCGCTGCCGCGGTCCGTCGCGACCGATCCGCAGGCATCGGTCGTCACCAAGCCGGAAATCGAAGCCGATCGCTGATCAGCTCTCTTTGGCGAGCTCGGCGAATTGGGTCATCACCTGGGCGGCGGCGGTGAGCCGCTTTTCCGGTGACGGCAGGTCGCGCGTCAGGAACACGCTCTGATCCGGCCGGATCTTCGCGAGCGTGCCCTGCCTGGCGATATAGCCGACGAGCGCTGCCGGATTGGGGAACTGCTTGTCGCGGAAGGAAACGACGATCCCTTTCGGGCCGGCATCGAGCTTCTCGACATTCGCCTTGCGGCAGAGCGACTTGATGTAGACGACCTTCAGGAGGTTCTGCACCTCGACCGGCATGGGGCCGAACCGGTCCACCATCTCCGCGCCGAAGCCGTCTATCTCCGGAAGCTCCGTCACTTCGCCCAGACGGCGGTAGAGGCCCATGCGCAGATGCAGGTCCGGCACGTAAGTGTCCGGGATCATCACCGTGATGCCGACCGAAATTTGCGGCGACCAGCCGGTATCGACGATTTCATCCTCGCCCTTCACCTCGGCGACGGCCTCCTCCAGCATCTGCTGGTAGAGTTCGAAACCGACTTCCTTGATATGACCGGACTGCTCCTCGCCCAGCAGGTTGCCGGCCCCGCGGATATCGAGATCGTGGCTTGCGAGCTGGAATCCGGCGCCCAGGGTGTCGAGCGACTGCAGCACCTTGAGGCGGCGCTCGGCGGTCGTTGTCAGCGGCTTGTTGACGGGCAGCGTGAAGAGAGCGAAGGCGCGCACCTTGGAACGGCCGACGCGGCCGCGAAGCTGATAGAGCTGCGCCAGACCGAACATGTCTGCGCGATGGACGATCAGCGTGTTGGCCGTCGGCACGTCGAGCCCGGATTCGACGATCGTCGTCGAAAGCAGAACATCGTATTTGCCGTCATAGAAGGCGTTCATGATGTCTTCCAGCTCGCCCGCCGGCATCTGGCCATGGGCGATGGCGACTTTCAGCTCCGGCACGTCCGATTGCAGGAAGGCTTGTATTTCCGGAAGATCGGCAAGACGCGGGCAGACATAGAAACTCTGGCCGCCGCGATAATGCTCGCGCATCAGCGTCTCGCGGATCACCAGCGGATCGAACGGCGAGATGAAGGTGCGCACTGCCATGCGGTCGACCGGCGGCGTGGTGATCAGCGACAGCTCGCGCACGCCCGTCATGGCAAGCTGCAGGGTGCGCGGGATCGGGGTCGCCGAAAGCGTCAGAACGTGAACGTCGCTCTTCAGCTCCTTCAGCCGCTCCTTGTGCTTGACACCGAAATGCTGTTCCTCATCGATGATGAGAAGGCTCAGGTTCGCGAACTTGATGCCTGATCCGAGCAGCGCATGGGTGCCGACAACAATGTCCACCTTGCCCTCGGCAAGGTCCTTCTTCGTCTGGGCAAGCTCCTTTGCGGGAACGAGGCGCGAGGCTTGGGCGATGGTAATCGGCAGGCCGCGGAAACGATCCCTGAACGTCTTGTAATGCTGACGGGCAAGCAGCGTCGTCGGCACGACCACCGCGACTTGCGCTCCGTTCATCGCCGCGAAGAAGGCAGCGCGCAGCGCCACTTCCGTCTTGCCGAAGCCGACGTCGCCGCAGACGAGGCGATCCATCGGACGACCGGCGCCGAGATCCTCACGGACCGAATCGATGGCGTTCGCCTGGTCGTCCGTTTCGTCATAGGGGAAGCGCGCGGCGAATTCGTCATAGAGCCCTTCGGGCGTCGTCAGAACCGGCGCGCGGCGGGTAATGCGCGCTGCCGCGATGCGGATGAGGGCATCCGCCATGTCGAGCAGACGCTTCTTGAGCTTGGCCTTGCGCGCCTGCCAGGCGCCGCCTCCGAGCCTGTCGAGCTGCGCTTCGGCCGCATCCGAACCGTAACGTGAGAGCAGGTCGATGTTTTCGACGGGCAGGAAAAGCTTTGCCTGATCGGCATAATGAAGTTCGAGGCAGGCGCGGGGGGCGCCGGCGGCCTCGATGGTGACGAGGCCGACGAAGCGGCCGATGCCATGCTCGGCATGGACCACGAGCGAGCCTTCATCGAGACCCGCCACCTCGGTCAGGAAATCAGCGCCACGCTTGCGGCGCTTGCCGCGGCGGACCATACGGTCGCCGAGAATGTCCTGTTCGCCGATGATAGCGATCCGGTCGGTCTCGAAACCCGCCTCGAGACTCAGGATGGCGGAAGCCGCCTCCCCTTTATCCAACTTGTCGAGATCGGCGAGTTTTTCGATCGGCCTGACACGCTGAAGCCCACGCTCCTCCAGCACCTGCATCAACCGGTCGAGTGAGCCTGCCGACCAGCCGGTAATCAGCACCTTGACGCCTTCGGCGCGCTTATCGGCGATGTGCTTGACCACCAGGTCGAAGACATTGATGCGTTCGCCGCGATCCTTGTCCTCGGCCTGCGCCTTTGCCCAGCGCGGACCCGCATGGGCATCGAGCGTCACCACCGGGCGACCCTCGGCATCGATCTCGTTGAACGGGGTCAGCCGCAGCGCGTCGCACGCGTCGAGCGCGGCGGAAAAAGCCTTGCCGTCGAGATAGAGCTGTCCGGGTGATACCGGCTTGTAGGGCGTGGCCTGTGCGGCCGCTCCCTTGCCCTGCGTGCCGCTGTCGCGCCGGGCGTCGTAATAATCGAGCACCAGCTTGGAGCGCTCGTTCGCCGCCTCGCGCGCCGTGTGATCCGTGACGATGCGGAAGCCCTTGAGGTAGTCGAAAGCGGTTTCCAGCCGCTCATAGAAAAGCGGCAGCCAATGTTCCATGCCGGCATAGCGCCGGCCTTCCGAGACGGCCTGATACAGCGCATCGTCGCGGGTCGCCGCGCCGAAGAGCGACAGATAGTTCTTGCGGAAACGGCTGATCGTATCGGGCGTCAGCGTCACCTCGCTCATGGGATTGAGGTCGAGGGAGCGGGCCTGTCCGGTCGTGCGCTGGCTTGCCGGGTCGAAGGAACGGATCGATTCCAGCGTGTCGCCGAAGAAATCGAGGCGCACCGGTTCTTCCGTGCCGGGCACGAAGACATCGAGGATGCCGCCGCGCACCGCGAATTCACCGACTTCCCGCACAGTGGAGACGCGCTCGAAGCCGTTACGCTCCAGGCGTGCGGCGAGGTCGTCCATGCGGATCTGGTTACCGGGCTTCGCCGAGAAGGCGAGGCTTTCGATCACCTCGGAAGGCGCGATCTTCTGCAGCATGGCATTGACCGTGACGAGCACGATTGCCGGATGCGGCTTTCTGGCGTGCGCGATAAGGCCGGAAAGCGCTGAAAGTCTCCGGGCGGAGACATCCGCGCTCGGCGAGACCCGGTCATAGGGAAGACAGTCCCAGGCCGGCAGCGTCAGGACCGGGATATCCGGCGCCACGAAGGACAGCATCTGTTCGAGATCGGGCATGCTCTGCCCGTCTGACATCACATAGGCGACGGACTGGCCGGCGCGCGCGAGTTCCGCCAGCAGGAGCGGCTCCATGCCGGGCGGCACATTGCCGACCGTCAGCGAGCTTCCGACCGTCGCTATCCGTGCTGCATCGAAACCTGGGATCATCGGGATGGAATTCATGGGGTCTGCTTGAGCCTCGCTTCCAACGAGGCCCTGGTCACCGGATCGAAATCCGGCTTGTAGGCGGCGACACGCTCGTAAAGCGGCGTCTGCAGGTGGTTCGGCAAAGGCCTGGCGCCGGTGATCCAGGCATGCAGATCGTGATCGTCCTCGCTCATGATCGCCTCGAATTCATCGAGCTCCGCATCCGAGAGGGTGCCGATCTCGGCCTCGGCGAAACTGCCGAAGACGAGGTCCATTTCCCGGATGCCGCGATGCCAGCAACGATAGAGGATGCGCCGGCGGCGAGGATCGAGATCGGCGCTCGTGCGCGCAAGTCCAGTCATGTCCGTATCCTTTGTTGCGGTTCATATAGGATGCTTTTCCGCCCCCGTCACCTTGCCAAATCGCCAAAATCCATCGCATTTTGCTGCCATGCGCCCCGCAGTCCTTGACCCACTATTCTCTTCCGTCGCGTCGCTTGCGGGCGTCGGTCCCAAGCTTGCCGAATTGATCGCGCGTGTTACCGGCCGCGAAGACGCGGACGACTGCCGGGTCATCGACCTGCTTTTCCACGCCCCCTATTCCCTCATCGACCGGCGCAATCGCCCCGGCATCGCGCTGGCACCCCAGGGGGCCATCGTCACGATCGAGGGCCGTGTCGACCGGCATCAGCCGCCGCCGCGCGGCAAGCCGAACGTCCCCTATCGCGTCTTCCTGCATGACGAGACCGGCGAGTTGGCGTTGACGTTCTTCCGGGCCAAGGGCGATTGGCTGCAGAAATCGCTGCCGCTCGATGAAACGGTGATGGTCAGCGGCAAGGTCGACTGGTTCAACGGCCGGCCTTCCATGGTCCATCCGGACTTCATCGTGAAAGCGTCCGAGGCGGAAAGCCTGCCGCTGATCGAGCCTGTCTATCCGCTGACCGCCGGCCTTTCGCCGAAAGTGCTGCGAAAGGCGATCGACGGCGCAATCGCGCGACTTCCGGCCTTGCCGGAGTGGATCGACGAAGCCCTTTTCCAGCGCCAGGGATTCCTGTCCGCCGGCGACAGCTTTCGCCGATTGCATGATCCGCGCGACGAGGCGGATATCGACCCGCAGTCCCCTGCCCGGCGCAGGCTCGCCTATGACGAGTTTCTAGCCGGCCAGGTATCGCTCTCCCTCGTGCGCCAGCGGCTGCGCCGGGTTCCCGGAGAGCCGATCAGGGTCAAGGGCGATCTTGCCGCGAAGATCATCGCTGATCTGCCCTTTTCGCTGACGCCAAGTCAGAAGAGCGCCGTCGAAGACATATTGAAGGACATGGCGGGCGACACCCGCATGCTGCGCCTGCTGCAGGGCGATGTCGGCGCGGGAAAAACACTGGTCGCGCTGCTTTCCATGGCGGCAGCGGTCGAGGCCGGCGGACAGGCCGTGTTGATGGCGCCGACTGAAATCCTGGCCAGGCAACATTTCCAGACGATTTCCAAACTGGCCGGGGCGGCCGGCATCAATGTCGAAGTTCTGACCGGCCGTACCAAGGGCCGCGAGCGCGATGCGATTGCGGAAAGGATCGCCTCCGGCGAGGCGCAGATCGTCATCGGTACTCACGCGCTTTTCCAGGATGCGATCAATTATCACAATCTTCTTCTGGCCGTGGTGGACGAACAGCATCGCTTCGGGGTGCATCAGCGTCTTCGGCTGACTGCGAAAGGCATTTCACCGCATATGCTGGTGATGACCGCAACCCCCATTCCCCGTACGCTGGTGCTTGCCGCCTTCGGCGACATGGATGTTTCGAAGCTCACCGAAAAACCGGCCGGCCGCAAGCCGATCCAGACGGTGACGATACCGACCGAACGCATCGGCGAGATCGTTTCACGGCTGCGAGCCGCCATCGCCGAGGGAAAGAAGGCCTATTGGATATGCCCTCTCGTCGAGGAGTCGGACGTTTCCGAACTGATGTCAGTCGAAGAGCGGCATGCGGTTCTCGCCAAGGAGCTCGGCCGCGACGTCGGCCTCGTTCATGGGCGCATGTCCGGGCCCGAAAAGGACGCGGTGATGACCGCCTTCAAGAGCGGCGAAATCCGGCTGCTGGTGGCGACGACCGTGGTAGAAGTGGGCGTCGACGTGCCCGATGCGACAATCATGGTCATCGAACATGCCGAGCGGTTCGGGCTTGCCCAGCTTCACCAGCTTCGCGGCCGTGTCGGGCGCGGAGACGAGGCCTCGACCTGTATCCTGCTCTACAAGGGGCCGCTCAGCGAAACCGGAAAGGCTCGTCTTTCCATCCTGCGCGATAGCGAGGACGGCTTCCTGATCGCCGAGGAGGACTTGCGTCTTCGCGGCGAAGGCGAACTCCTCGGCACCCGCCAGTCCGGCACGCCGGGCTTCAGGATCGCCAGTCTGGAAGCACATGCAGACCTGCTCGAGATCGCCCGCAAGGATGCCGCCTATCTTCTGGAGCGCGATCCGGAACTCACGAGCGACCGCGGCCAGAACATGCGCGTGCTCCTCTACCTTCATCGACGCGACGAGGCGATCCGGTTCCTGCGGGCGGGATGAATGTAGCTCCCCGACGATCAGGAGCCGGAAGGTTCCGGCGGGCTTGGAATTACCGCGGTGGGCGCGGCCTTCCTAGGCTTGTATTCCGGAGCGATCAGGCCGCCTGAGATCAGGAGCTTCGCCCCTTCCTCCGGCGTCATGTCGAGCATGATGATCTTGCTTTTCGGCACAAACATCAGGAAGCCGGCAGTCGGAACCGGCGTCGGTGCCAGGAACACGGCCATCATTTCCTCGCCTTGCGCGTTGAGACGCGCGGCTACCTCACCCTGCGCGTTGCCGGCTATGAAAACCAGCGCCCAGGTGCCGGGGCTCGGAAATTCGATCAGACCGACCTTCTTGAAAGAGGTCGACTGCTCCTTCAGCACGGTCTCGAAGATCTGCTTCAAGCTCTTGTAGATCGTCCGGACGAGCGGCATCCGGTGCAGCAGGGATTCGCCGAAATTGACGATCGAGCGGCCGATCAGGTTCTTGCCGAGAAAACCGATGATGGTGATGAACACCACCGCGATCAGCAGGCCCGTGCCGGGAATAGTGATGTTGAAATAATATTGGGGGTCGTAGCGCTGCGGAATATAGGGCGTGACCCAGCTGTCGGCCCAGTCGATCAGCGCGAAAGTCAGCCATACAGTGATGGCAAGCGGCGCGCAGATGATGAGACCTGCCAGGAAATTATTCCGGATGCGCCCGGCCAGCGAAATTCTTTCCGGACTGTCGTTCATCCGCGTTCCGTCATGTCATGCTGTGTCGCCGTAAAAGGCCTTGTGATAGGTGACAATGCCGGATGCCATCGACCCATGCAAGGCCAGCGCCATGAAATAGTCAGGCGGGAAATCGGGCAGCACAAGCTCGTCGTTCCGGTTGAAACCGAAGCGGCCGTAATAGGCCGGATCGCCGGCCACCACGCAACCCTTAGCACCGATTGCGCGAAGCTCATCCAGGCCTTTCCGGATCAATGCGCTGCCGATCCCCTCGCCTTGCCGTTGCGGGTGAACGGAAACCGGACCCAGGCCATACCAGTCCGCCGCGCCATCGGATATCTGCACACGGGAAAAAGCGGCATGACCGAGGATTTTCCCCTCTTCCTCCGCTACCACGGAGAAAGCCAGGGCACCGGCTTTGCGCAACCGATCGACGATCAACGGCTCGCTGCCGTCGCTGTGCGGATGGCCGGCGAAAGCCAGTTCCGTCACCGAATGAATCGCGGCCTCGTCGCCCGGATTTTCCGGCCGGATGATCATTCCACCGTCACCGATTTGGCGAGGTTGCGCGGCTGGTCGACATCGGTCCCCATGAAGACGGCCGTGTGATAGGCAAGCAACTGGATGGGCAGCGAGAAGATCATCGGAGCGATGATCTCGTCGACGTTCGGCAGCGTGATGGTCGCCATGGTCGGCAGCTTGGAGGCGGCTGCGCCCTTCTCGTCGGTAATGAAGATGATCCTGCCGCCGCGCGCGGCCACTTCCTGCATGTTCGAGACTGTCTTTTCGAAGAAGCGGTCATGCGGGGCGATGACGATGACCGGCATGTTCTCGTCGATGAGCGCGATCGGCCCGTGCTTCAGCTCGCCCGCGGCATAGCCTTCGGCATGAATATAGGAGATTTCCTTGAGCTTCAGAGCACCCTCGAGCGCCAGCGGATAGCTGGTGCCGCGGCCGAGATAGAGCACATCCTTGAAGCGGGAGAGATCGCGCGAGAGAGATTCTATCTGAGGCTGAACCTCGTTCAGTACCCGGCTCATGATGCGTGGCATCTCGGCGAGATGGCGAACCATTGCCGTTTCCTGCTCTGCCGATACGGTTCCGCGCGCACGGCCGGCGCCGATCGCGAGTGCGGCCAGAACGGCGAGCTGGCAGGTGAAGGCCTTGGTGGAAGCGACGCCGATTTCCGGTCCGGCCAGGATCGGGAAGATCGCATCGGATTCGCGGGCGATCGTGGATTCCCTGACATTCACGATCGCGCCGATCTTCAGCCCTTCCTGCTTGCAGTAGCGCAATGAGGCAAGCGTGTCGGCGGTCTCGCCGGACTGCGAGATGAAGAGCGCTGCCTGGGAGGGTGAAAGCGGCAATTCGCGATAGCGGAATTCCGAGGCGACATCGATCTCGACCGGCAGACGCGCATAGCGCTCGAACCAGTATTTGCCGATGAGGCCGGAAAGATAGGCCGTGCCGCAGGCGGAGATCGCAAGGCCGGAGACCTTGCCGAAATCGATCTCGGTCTCGTTCCTCTTCACCGTGTTTGCGGCAAAATCGATATAGTGGCTCAATGCGTGCGAGATGATCTCCGGCTGCTCATAGATTTCCTTCTCCATGAAGTGCCGGTGGTTGCCCTTGTCCACCATGAAGGCAGATGCCTGAGAAATCTGGCTGCGCCGCTGCACTGGTCTGCCGGAGTAATCGACGATCTCGACGCCTTTTGCTGTCATGATGGCGCAGTCGCCGTCGACCAGGTAAGTGATCTCGTTGGTGAAGGGAGAGAGCGCGATCGCATCCGAGCCCAGGAACATCTCGCCCTGGCCATGTCCGATTGCGAGCGGCGGCCCGAAACGGGCGGCCATGATCGTACCCGGATCATCCTCGAACATCACCACCAGCGCATAGGCGCCGGCGACGCGATTCAGCATGGCAAGCATCGCAGCGCGGCGGTCCAGGCCCTGACGCAGGTATTTGGCCAGGAGATGAGCGACCACTTCCGTATCGGTCTGGCTCTCGAAAACCGCGCCTTCGGAAAGAAGTTCATCCTTCAGTTCGGAGAAGTTCTCGATGATGCCGTTGTGGACGACGGCGACACCCCCCACGAAATGCGGATGGGCATTGGTCTCGTTCGGCACGCCATGGGTGGCCCAGCGGGTATGGGCAATGCCGATCACGCCCGGCAGCGGCTCGGCATCAAGCCTTTTCTCCAGATTGAAGAGCTTTCCTTCGGCGCGGCGCCGGTCCATCCTGCCGCCGTGGATCGTCGCGACGCCGGCGGAATCATAACCGCGATATTCGAGCCGCCGCAGCGCATCGACGAGCCGCCCCGCCACCGCTTCCCTTCCGACGATCCCGACAATCCCGCACATGAACAATCTCTCCGTTTGGTTGAACCGGGCGAATTCCTAGCGGATTGCCCGCTTTGCGCAATCTGCCTGCCGGTCACTTTCGATATCTGAAAGTAACGCGAACGCTTTAACGCCACCTTTCAGTCTAAGCCTCACCGCCCGGTGACATCACACCAGGGAACCACCGGCGCTTCCATGCGGTTAGTATCAACGTAACGCAACCGGTCGAGGGCCATGACCAACCAGGACAACGACCCCATCGTTCAGCCGAGCGATCCGCCGGCCGAAAAAGCTGTGAAAAGACAGGCAGGCCGCGGTCTGGTGCTGTTCATCATCGGTGTCGGCGTCGCGGCGTTCGTGCTTTATCTGACGATCATCCTCTACGCCGCAATTACGGGTTAGCCTTTCGCCTTCTTCGCGGCCTTGAAGGCAAGCGCCCGCTCGCGAATGACCTTCGCACGCTCCGGCTTCACCTCCTGCCTTGCTCGACCTAGTGCCAGGGCGTCGGCGGGGACATCGGCGGTGATGACGCTGCCGGAGGCTACATAGGCTCCGTCACCGATGGAGATCGGCGCGACGAGGGCGGAATTCGAGCCGATGAAGGCATTCGCGCCAATGCGGGTCACATGCTTGTTCACACCATCGTAGTTGCAGGTGATGGTACCGGCACCGATGTTCGAGTGCGCGCCCACAAAGGCGTCGCCGATATAGGTCAGGTGGTTGACCTTGGCGCCTTCGCCGATCTCGGCCTTCTTCACCTCGCAGAAATTGCCGACCTTGGAGCCGGCGGCAAGATGCGCACCGGGACGCAGCCGCGCGAACGGCCCGACAGTAGCGCCGGCGCTCACATGCGCGCCTTCCAGATGCGAGAAGGCATGAACGACAGCGCCACCCTCGACCGTGACGCCCGGCCCGAAGACCACATTCGGCTCGATCACCGCGTCCTGGCCGATCTCCGTGTCATAGGCAAGGAAAACGGTTTCCGGTGCGATCATCGTCACGCCCGAGAGCATCAGTTCATAACGGCGGCGCTCCTGCCAGAGCTTTTCGATCTGGGCGAGTTCGGCGCGGTTGTTGCAGCCGGTCAGTTCGGCCTCCGGCGCATCCACCGCGACGACCCTGCCGCCGGCCGCGCGGGCGATCTCGACGAGATCGGTCAGATAATATTCGCCCTTGGCGTTGTCGTTGCCGATCTTTTCCAGAAGCGCGAGCGCCTTGCGGCCATTAATCGCCATCAGCCCACTATTGCACCAGGTGACCTTGCGCTCTTCCTCGGTCGCGTCCTTCTCCTCGCGGATCGCAACGAGTTCGCCATTTTCGACCAGCAGGCGGCCATAGCCGGTCGGCTTGTCGGTATGAAAGCCGATCACCACCACGTCCGCCCCCTCGGCGAGCTTCTGCCGTGCCGCCAGAAAGGGTCCCGACGTAATCAGAGGCACGTCGCCATAGGCGACGAGGACGTCGTCATAGCCGCGAGCGATCGCATCCTTCGCCGCCAGTACCGCATGGCCCGTTCCGAGGCGTTCGGTCTGCAGGAAGGCCTCCACCGTGACGTCTTCGACGGCGCCGGCCTTCGCAACGGCATCCGCATCGCGCCCGACCACCAGCGCCGCATCCGTCATGCCCGCGGAGGCCACCGCCGCCATCACATGCGCGATCATCGGCCGGCTGGCAATCGGGTGCAGCACTTTCGACATGGAGGATTTCATGCGGGTGCTGTCGCCGGCGGCGAGGATCACGGCAAGGCAGGAGCGGCTCATCAGGAATCTCCGATTCAATCCATTTCGCGGGCTTTTAGCAGCAAGACGGTTGAAGGGCGATAAACAGCTTGTATCCCCAAGAAACAAAAAGGGCGCCCGAAGGCGCCCTTCACTCACCCCTCGAAGGAGGGGTGAGCCAAGTATTACTGCGGAAGCTTGTCGTCCACGCCTTCGACGTAGAAGTTCATGCCGAGCAGCACGCCGTCCTCCGGCTTCTCGCCGGCCGCGAGCCAGGGCGAACCGTCCTGCTTGTTGATCGGGCCGGTGAAGGGGTGCAGCTCGCCCGACTTGATCTTGGCTTCGGTCTCCTCCGCCATCGCCTTCACGTCATCCGGCATGTTGGTATAGGGCGCCATGGTGAGAATGCCGTCCTTGAGACCATCCCAGATCTGCTCGGATTTCCAGGTGCCGTCGAGGAGCGCGTTGGTGCGCTTGATGTAATAGGCGCCCCAGGTATCGACGATCGCGGTGAGCTGCGTCTTCGGGCCGGCGGCGATCATGTCGGATGCCTGACCGAAGGCGAGAATGCCACGCTCGGCCGCAACCTGCATCGGTGCCGTCGTGTCGGTGTGCTGGGTCAGGATATCGACGCCCTGGTCGATCAGAGCCTTGGCGGCATCGGCTTCCTTGCCGGGATCGAACCAGGTGTTGGCCCAGACGACCTTCAGCTTGAAATCGGGGTTGATGGACTTCGCGCCGAGTTCGAAGGCATTGATGCCCATCACCACTTCCGGGATCGGGAAGGATGCGATGTAGCCGGCAAGGCCCTTCTTCGACATCTTTGCGGCGATCTGGCCCTGGATATAGCGGCCTTCATAGAAGCGGGAATTATAGGTCGCGACATTCGGCGCGGCCTTGAAGCCGGTGGCGTGCTCGAACTTTATGTCCGGGAATTTTTCAGCGACCTTGATCGTCGCGTCCATGAAGCCGAACGAGGTCGTGAAGATCAGCGCGCAACCGGAACGGGCCATGCGCTCGATCGCGCGCTCCGCATCCGGGCCTTCCGGCACGCTTTCCAGGAACGGCGTCTCGATCTTCTCGCCGAGCGCCTTCTGAAGCTCCTGACGGCCGATGTCATGAGCCTGCGTCCAGCCGCCATCCGTCTTCGAACCGACGTAGATGAAGCAGACCTTGGTCTTGTCCTGGGCGGACGCGCCGGTCGCAAGCCCACCCAACAGGGCTGCCGAGGCGGCAAGGGCGATAATCAGTTTCTTCATTTCTAACCTCTATTGGCGTGAAGACGGGTTGTTTCTACCGCGGTTACCGGTCGGGAACGAATGGTTTCCCGAGCGAAGCCGGCGTATTGATGAGCGTCGTGCGGCGATTATGCGAGATGATGATCAGCACGACAATAGTAGCCGCATAAGGAAGTGCGGAGAGAAGCTGGGTGGGCACGCCGATGCCGAAAGCCTGTGCGTGCAACTGCCCGATCGTCACCGTGCCGAAGAGATAGCCGCCCGCCAGAACCCTCCACGGCCTCCAGGAGGCGAACACGACGAGCGCGAGCGCGATCCAGCCGCGGCCGGCGGACATGTTCTCCACCCATTGCGGCGTGTAGACGAGCGAAAGCTGCGCGCCCGCCAGGCCCGCACAGGCGCCCCCGAACATGACGGCCAGATAGCGCATGCGGATGACATGGATGCCGAGCGCATGGGCGGAACCGTGATTGTCGCCGATTGCGCGCAGCTTCAAGCCTGCGCGGCTGCGGAACAGGAACCAGTGGATACCGATGATCAGGGCAATCGAGAGATAGAAGATCAGATCCTGACTGAAGAGCACCTTTCCGAGGAACGGGATTTCCGAGAGGAGCGGAATTACGATCGGCTGCAGCTTGATGCCGGGCTGGCCGACGAAGCTCTCGCCGATCTGTCCGGAAAGCCCGAGCCCCAGGATGGTGAGCGCAAGACCCGTCGCGACCTGGTTGGCGACGAGCGTCAGCGTCAGAAAACCGAAAAGCAGGGAAAACAGCGCCCCGCCGGCAATGCCGGCGAGAATACCGATATAGGGCGAGCCGGTGTACCGGGTGGCGGCGAAGGCGAAAACGGCGCCCATGATCATCATCCCCTCGACGCCGAGGTTCAGGACGCCGGAACGCTCCGCCACCAGCTCGCCGAGCGCGGCGACGACCAGGGGGGTGGATGCGGTGATGACCGTCAGGAGGATCGCTTCGAACATGTCAGCCCCTCGCCTCCGCCGGCTTGGCTCCAGCGAATATCAGCCTGATGCGATAGTGGATGAGCGTATCGCAGGAGAGCACAAAGAAGAGCAGCAATCCCTGGAAGACGCGCGCCACCTTGTCGGAAATGCCGATGGATAGCTGCGCCGCCTCGCCTCCGAGATAGGTGAGCGCCAGCACCAGGCCGGCGGCGATGATGCCGAGCGGGTTCAGGCGGCCGAGAAAGGCGACGATGATGGCGGTGAAACCGTAGCCCGGCGAGATGATCGGCTGCAGATGGCCTATCGAACCGGAGACTTCCGAAATCCCGGCCAGGCCGGCGAGCGCGCCCGACAGCAGCATGGAAAACCAGACCATCCGCCTGGCCGAGAAGCCGGCGAAACGCCCTGCCCGCTCCGACTGGCCGAGCACCGAGACCTCGAAGCCCTTCAGCATGAAGCGCATCATGAACCAGACGGCAATCGCCGCGACGATCGCGAAAATAAATGCCCAATGCGCCCGGCCGGAGGCAAGGATTTCCGGAAGCACCGCCTCGGTGACGAAGGCCTTGGTCTGCGGGAAGTTGTAGCCTTGCGGATCGCGCCAAGGCCCGCGCGTCAGCCAATCCAGATAGAGCTGGGCGATATAGACGAGCATCAGGCTCGTCAGAATTTCATTTGTGTTGAAGCGCGTCTTGAGAAGGGCCGGAATGCCGGCGTAGAGAGCGCCGCCGATCATGCCCATGACGAGCATCAGCGGAAGGATCATCGGCGAATGCCATTCGGGGTTCATGACCGGCAGGATCGAGCCGGCAATGGCGCCCATGGTGAACTGGCCCTCGGCGCCGATATTCCAGTTGTTCGAGCGAAAGCAGACCGAAAGGCCGACCGCGATGAGGATCAGCGGTGCAGCCTTGATCGCGAGTTCATGCAGCGACCAGACTTCCAGCAGCGACTCTACGAAGAAGCTGTAGAGCGCATCGATCGGGTCCTTGCCGAGCAGGCTGAACATGATCGCCCCGAACACCAGCGTCAACGCAAGCGCGAGCAGCGGCGAGAGGCTCGAAAACAGGCCGGAGATGCGGGGGCGTTTCTCGAGCTCAATGCGCATCGGCGGCCTCCGGCATCGAATGACTTTCATGAATGCCGCCCATCATGAGGCCGATGCGCTCCAGCGTCAGTGCCCCGGCCGCATGAGGCTTGGACAGCCTGCCTTCGGAGATGACGGCGATACTGGTCGCCACCTCGAAAATCTCATCGAGATCCTGGCTGATGACGACGACGGCGGAACCCGCCTTGGCGAGATCGATCAGGGCCTGACGGATATGACTTGCGGCACCGGCATCCACGCCCCAGGTCGGCTGGTTGACCACCAGAACCGCAGGCTGACGGTCGAGCTCGCGTCCGACGATGAATTTCTGCAGATTGCCGCCGGAAAGCGAGCCGGCCTGCGGGTCCTCGCCGCTTTTGCGAACATCCATGGCCTGACAGATGCGCCGTGTGGCGGAGCGGACAGCATCGTGACGGATGACCGACATGCCGCCGCCCGTCAGGAAAGCCCGTTTGTCCGACTGGCTGCGGGCAAGCAGCAGATTGTCGGAAAGCGGCATCGCGGCGACCGCCGCATGGCCATGCCGTTCCTCCGGCACGAAGCCCGCGCCCAGCAATCTGCGACCGTTGATGCCGAGCCGTCCGACCGGCTTGCCCCGTAGCCGGATCGCATTGTCGTCCGCCACCGGATATTCGCCGGAAAGCGCATCGAAAAGCTCGCCCTGGCCGTTTCCGGCGACGCCCGCAATCGCCAGGATCTCGCCGGCGCGAACCTTCATGGAGATGTTCTTCAGCGATACGGCGAAAGGCGTCCGCGCAGCGACGGAAAGACTATCCATCTCGATCTGCACGTCGCCCAGCTTCGCCGTCTCGTCGCGATGCACCTCCGCCACGTCGGAGCCGACCATCATGCGGGCTAGCGAGGCCGGCGTCTCCTTCTTCGGATCGCAGGCTCCCCTTACCTTGCCGTGGCGCAGGACGGTGGCGCGGTCGCAGATGCGGCGCACCTCCTCCAGCCTGTGGCTGATATAGAGGACCGAGCGCCCCTCATCCTTGAGCTTGAACAGCGTTTCGAACAACCTGTCGGCTTCCTGCGGCGTCAGCACCGAAGTCGGCTCGTCCAAGATGATGAGGCTCGGATTCTGTAGAAGCGCCCGCACGATCTCGATGCGCTGGCGCTCTCCGACGGAAAGGTCGGCCACATGCGCCTTTGGATCGAGCGGCAGGCCGTAAGCCTTGGAAAGGGAGGCCGCCTCGTCGGAAATCCTCGAAAGCGATATCTTTGGATCGAGCGACAGCGCGATATTTTCGGCGACTGTCAGCGCCTCGAATAGTGAGAAATGTTGGAACACCATGCCGATGCCGCGGCGGCGCGCCTCGCCCGGGGAACGGATCGTGACGGGGGCGCCGTTCCAGAGCTGATCTGGCCGGCTGTCGGCTCGAGCACGCCGAACAGCATCTTCACGAGAGTGGATTTGCCGGCGCCGTTTTCCCCGAGCAGAGCGTGAATTTCACCGGCCGCAACATCCAGTTCTATCGCGTCGCAAGCGGCAAAATTGCCGAAAAGCTTGGTCAATCCCCGCACCGATAAGAGCGGAACTGCCGCCGGACCTTCGGATACAGTCACTGAACCCCCTCGTTCGCTTCGTTCCCGCCTTCTTCGAGGCTTTGGTCGATACGAAGCGCATTGTTTTGAACGCCGCCCGGCCCTTCAATCCGGACGTTTCATTGATAACGTTTTTGTTGCTACGCACAACTCTAAAGAAAGACTTCCCGGAGAAACGTTCGATTATCCACCGAGCTTGGGGAAGAGCTGCAGCACCGCGCCGATGCAGTAGAGGTAGATACCCGTCACGACGACGCCGAGAACCAGCCAGGACGGCGAGTCGAAGTGCAGAAGCAGCGAATAGCCGCCCATGGCGCACCACAGGAGAAAGATGCCGAGGTTCAATATTCTCAACCGCTTGACCCGAACCGGGTGCAGGAAATTGATCGGCAGGAAGGTGAGCACGACGGATATGGAAACCACGACCATTGCCGTGACCGCGCTCGCCTGGATCACGAAGAGGGTGAAGACAACCATGTTCCAGACGACCGGAAAGCCGGAAAAGAAGTATTCGTCCGTCTTCATGCCCGTGTCGGCGTAGTAGATCGCGCTCGACACCACGATCATCCCGGCCGCGACGAATGACCAGGGCTCGCCGATCATGCCGCTCTGATAGAGCGCGAAGGCCGGCAGCAGCACATAGGTGACGTAGTCGATGATGTTGTCGAGCGTATCGCCGGACCAGTTCGGCAGAACCTCCTTGACCCGCACCTTGCGGGCGATCGGTCCGTCGATCCCATCGACGAGCAGCGCCAGTCCCAGCCACCAGAACATGTCCACGAAACGCCGCTCGGCCGCAGCAACCACGCCGAGGAAAGCGAGGAACGACCCCGACGCGGTCAGCAGATGGACGCTGAAGGCCCGAATTTCGGCATAGGGCACATTCCGGTAATTGAAGATTCGTCTGATCACGCGTCAGCCCCGCCTTTCCTCGATTGTTCGAGGTATGCGGCCAATCAGGGCGCTTTGCAACGGTCAGCACCCGCAACGTTCGGTTCCACCACAGCAAATTGGCGGTTTTTCCACGGCGTGCCGACTTGTCCCATGGATATGGCGGGCGTCAGGCTCTAGATAGCGGTCAAGCGAATCCCCATCGCGTAGGTCGCGCGAAGGGTCGAACGGGATGAAGGATATGCAGGATTTCGAGATCACGGTCGTGGGCGGAGGACTTGCCGGTTCGATAGCTGCGCTGGCGCTCGCCCGCGGCGGACGCAAGGTCGCCTTGATCGCGCCGGCTGCGGAAAAAGCCGACGAACGCACCACCGCGCTGATGGACCAGTCGATCCGTCTGCTCGAACGGCTCGGCCTCTGGGACAGAATAGCGCCGCTCGCCGCCCCCCTCTCCGTCATGCAGATCATCGACGCCACGAACCGTCTATTGCGCGCGCCGACGGCTCAGTTCCGCGCCGCCGACGTCGAGCTCTACGCCTTCGGCTACAACATCCCCAACCGTGTCCTCCTGGAGACGCTCCAGGCAGGGGTAGCCGCGGAGGCGAACATCACCCGCCTCGACGAAAGCGTCGTCGTGCTCGACCATTCCCCCGAGCGCGTGACGCTGACGCTTGCCGGCGGCGAGACGATTGCAGCCGCATTCGTGATCGGAGCGGATGGGCGCAATTCCAAAGTCAGGGAAAGCGCCGGGATTGGCGCACGCCGCTGGTCCTATCGCCAGTCCGCTGTCGTGCTGAACTTCTCCCACACGCTGCCGCACGGTAATGTCTCGACGGAATTTCACACCGAGACCGGTCCTTTCACGCAAGTGCCGCTTCCGGGCCTGCGCTCCAGTCTCGTCTGGGTCGTGAAGCCGGAGGAAGCCGAGCGGCTGATGGCTTTGCCGATCGAGGAGTTGTCCCGGGAGGTCGAGGCTCGCATGCAGTCGATGCTCGGCAAGGTTACCGTGGAACCCGGTGCCCAGACCTGGCCGCTATCGAGCCTGATGGCCGACCGTTTCGGCAAGGACCGCATCGCGCTGGTCGGCGAGGCCGCGCACGCCTTTCCGCCGATCGGTGCGCAGGGCCTCAATCTTTCGCTGCGCGACGTGATCACGCTTTCGGAACTGCTTACCGCCGCCGCGGATCGGCCGATCCCCGCCGATGCGGGCAACCGTTTCAACCGCCGCCGCCGGGCGGACATCATGAGCCGCACATTCGGCGTGGATCTCCTCAACCGGTCGCTGCTCAGCGATTTCTTGCCCACGCAGATGGTGCGCGCCGCCGGCCTTCACATCCTCAACAGCGCGCCGCCCTTCCGCAATCTCTTGATGCGCGAGGGGCTCGAACCCGGCGGGGGCTTTCGAGCCATCTTCGAAACTTTACGGAAAGAGGTCCGGCGGTAAGAAACCGCTGGTGATCAGATAAAGCAGGACGGGTAGCGTCAGGACCGAAAGCGCCGTCGTGATCAGCACGGTCGCCGAGGCCCGCTCCTGCCATACGCCATATTGCTGGCTGATGACGAAGACATTGGTGGCCGTGGGCAGACCCGCGAGCAGCACGGCCGAATAGACCCATACAGGATCGAAATCTCCTGCCGCCGACAGGACCACATAGACGGTGGCAGGCAGGAGAACGAGTTTCACTAGCGAAAGATAACCGATCTCCACCGGCACCCGCTTCAAGGGCCGAAGAGCCAGCGTGACGCCCATGGCAAAGAGCGCGCATGGCGCGGCGGCCTGAGCGAGATAATCCACCAGCCGCTGGAATGCGAGCGGCGGCTCGAGGCCGGAAGCCGCCACGAGAAAACCCAGCGCCGTGGAAAGAATGAACGGGTGAAGCGCCACTTTCCGCACCACCTCGAAGCCCACCTGCGCGGGTGGACGCTTGTCGCCGCCGGCAACCGCCATCATCGCCGGGGCGACGATGAAGTGCATGGCGTTCTCGAAGCAGACGATCAGCGCGACCGGAACGGCCGCCCCCTCTCCGAAGGCGAGCAGCGCCAGCCCCGGGCCCATATAGCCGATATTGCCATAGGCGCCGGCAAAGGCCTGGATGGTGGAATCACCGAAGGAATTGCGCCGCAACCAGGCAATCAGGAATAGGGCGGCATAGACGAGATAGGTCGCCGCGATATCCGTGGCGATGAAATCGATCCGCGCCAGGTCCTCGATCGGGGTTCGCGAGACAAGCTTGAAGAACAGCGCCGGCAGGGCCGCATAGATGATGAACGTGTTCATCCAGCCGAGCGCCTCGGCAGGCTGCCTGGTGATCCTGGCTGCGAGATAGCCGATGAGGATCAGCCCGAAGAAGGGCAGCAGGAGGGCTATGATAGCGGCCATCGGTTCCTTCCGTGAGGATCACGGGGTGTGTTCGGAAGAACTTCCGTTAGCCGATTTGCATCAGGATTGGAAAGGTCTGCTGGAACCAGATCGCGACGGAACTGACGAAACCGAAGATGAAAGCGAGACCGGTCAATATCAGGAAGACACCCATGATCTTTTCCACCGTTCCGAGATGGTGGCGGAAACGGGTGAGGAAACGCATGAACGCACCGGAAAAACCCGCGGCGATCCAGAACGGTACCGCGAGGCCGAGGGAATAGATGGCGAGCAGCGTCGCCCCCTCGCCCACCGTGTCGCGGGAGGCCGCCACGCCGAGGATCGCTCCGAGCACCGGGCCGATGCAGGGCGTCCAGCCGAAAGCGAAGGCAAGCCCCATGAGATAGGCGCCGGACAGGCTCGCCGGCCTGCCCGAACCCTGGAACCGCGCCTCGCGGGCCAGAAGACCGATTCGGAAGACCCCGAGGAAATTGAGGCCCATGATGATGATGATGACGCCGCCGATCTTCGACAAGAGATCGAGATGCTGGCGCAGGAGCACACCGATGGAAGACGCGCCGGCCCCGAGCGCGACGAAGACGGTGGCAAATCCGAGCGTGAAGAAAAGCGCCGAAGTCAGCACCGCGCGGCGTGTGGTGGCAGCAGCGACCTGCGTTTGACCGCCACGGAACTGATCGACCGAGATGCCCGCCATATAGCAGAGATAAGGCGGCACGAGCGGCAGAACGCAGGGAGAAAGGAAGGACAGTGCGCCTGCCAGAAGCGCACTCAGCAGGGATATTTCGGCAATCGACACGTCTTGCTCCGAACGGCGAACCTTCAAGGCTCCGATGCCCGCCCTCCTAAACAACGTAAGCGGCGAATGCCAATCACCTTTTCGCGCGAGCGGGCAAAAGCGGCAAGAAGCCGCATTTTTGCTGTTTTTCCGGGTTGACCGCAAAGGGCCGTCTGCATATGTTCCGCGCACTTTCGGGGACGCGCCAAGGCGCACCCAGCGTGAGAGCGTAGCTCAGTTGGTAGAGCAACTGACTTTTAATCAGTAGGTCCAGGGTTCGAATCCCTGCGCTCTCACCATTTTTCCGAACTTTATTTCCGCGCCGAAACGGTTGTGCAACTGCAACGTCCTTATCCACCAGGCGTCGACGGATTGATGGGAGGCGTCGATGGTCCGGCCGGAGCCGGCTCGTTCGGGTCCGGAGGCGATGTCGTGGTCGATTGACGGGTCGAATCGCGTCCCTCGTCGCCGACTTGCGCCCATATCACCACCCCCGCGAGCGCAATCAGGATGACGGCTATCCAGGCGCCCCACCTGGAGCGGCGGCGGAGCTCCGGTCCCGCATCGCTATCGTATCTGGTCCGATCCGGATCGTGGCTCACATTCATCTCCTATCTGGCACCTCCTATCTCAGGCACCTCCCATCTGGGGCGAACCGTTCAAGGGATCGCATGTTCCGAGGGAACCTCGAAGCGCCGGCGCGGTTCTTCGGTCATGGACGAGCGAGAAAAGCAATTGAAGGACACCGATCGGACGGCCGGCTTCAACATGATGAAGTTCGTCGCGATCATTTTCGTGATCGCACTGGCGATCGCCGCGATCTGGTTTTTCGTTCTGACGCCGGCCGATCCCAATGCCGTATCGGGCTGACAAGGTTAGAGACATGTTTGAAGGAAACATTCCGCTCATAGCCATGGCGGGAGTTGTCGTTTTGCTTTGCGGGGCCATCGGCTATTGGACCCTGCGTTCAAGGGACAAATGACACCCAATCTCTGGAACAGGAACCCCGGAGCACTCCGCCGCGTTTTGGATCGCAAGGGAGTATTCGTCATGGGCACGAAGAACGGATTTCTCACCCTGGCTATCGCCTTCGCCGCAGGTTTCGTCATTGCGCTCGCCTTGTTGCGGGCTCCGGGACCCGTCACGACCGAGAAGACGGATCGGCTTGCAGGCTCCTCCGTCGAAACGGCGTTCCTGCCGGAGCGATTCGGCGTACCGCCGCGCAATCCGTGAAGACCGAGCGAGCGTTACACCTGAACAAGGTAGGTTGAGGACGCATATATTTTGGTGAAATGGCACGTCAAACGGCAAAGAGATGCCAGGAGAAGCTCGAATGGATGGGCTAGGAGCCCATTCGAGAGTTTCGACGCCGCAGGTCGAAGCCGTTTGCGTGTCCGAAGGATGTGGGCGCTCCGGCGATCTACTTCGTTGAAAAGCCTCGCCGATGCCAAACATCGGCTGCGTTTTTCGCCTCGTATCTCATCCGGATCGCCTCACACCATTTCGTCAAAATATATGGGCCCTCAACCTAAGCTCCGGAACGCCAAGCGCCCGCAGAGCCTCGAGCAGCCTGGCGGCGACTTCTTCGTTTCCTTCCTGCACGGCAAGTTCGTAGGCCGCCATGCAGCGCCATGCCAGTTCGCGCGGAACCGACGGCGCTACCGGCAAGGGGCATAATACGCCGGCGTAATGAGCGGGCTCCCCCATCTGGTTGCGAAAGCAACGCCCGAAGGCCAGGACGTTCATCACCGAACCGTCACGATGCACCGTCCGAAACTCCTCGCGATAAGGTTCGCCGGTTATCACCGCCTCGCGAATCGCATGCGCCACCCGCTTGCGATCATCCTCGTGCATTCGATCCATGAACATCCCGAGCGGCAGGCCATGCGCGGCTTCCCGCTCGTCCAGGTCGAAGTAGCGGGCGACCGCGCTATCGCAATAGACCGCATCGATGGACAGATCCCAGGTAAAGATACCGGGCTCTTCATAGGCGTGCCCGTTCACAGGACCGTCTCGGTCGTTTCCGGCTTCAGATGCCATCCTCTTCTCCGACTCGGGCTTCAACGGGCGGAAGTCTAAGTCAGTAGATTACAGTCTCAAGTGGTGCTCAATCAGCAAATAGAAGGGTGGAGATACGGAAGATGACGTAGGTTCCGCCCCCCTCGTCTGCGCTTCTCCATCGCAACGAAGGCTACGCACCGGGTCGCCGCATTACCGATTATTCACTAGGTTCCCGCCGTTCCTCATGGCATTGAAAACCGCATGCAGCCGCCGGTAGAAGATCGAATCCTATGCCTTCCCTTGGCTTCGGTGCGCCTGCGCTTATTTAGATCGGGTCTCAACGAGGGTCATAGACGTGAACGTGCAGAAGAATATCGATGCGGCCGGCAAAGCGGACAAGAGCGCGGACCTTGCCGCGGTTCTTGCGGCTTCTGGCAATCGCCGCTCGCGTTCGCGTCTCGGTCTCTGGCTCATTCTTCTGGCGCTCGTCGCGGGCGGCGGCGCGGCGGCCTATTTCTTCTTCGGCGGCAGCGGGCCGCGCTATGACTACACCACCCAGCCGGTGAACCGCGGCGACCTCTCCGTCATCGTGACGGCTACCGGATCGGTGCAGCCGACGGACCAGATCGATATTTCCAGCGAACTTTCCGGCACCGTGCGCAAGGTCAACGTCAGCTATAACAGCGACGTAAAGGCTGGCGACGTGCTGGCCGAGCTCGACACCAACAAGCAGGAGGCCGACGTCCAGAGCGCGCGGGCCCAGCTCGCCTCCGCAAAGGCGAACGTGCTGAAGGCCGAAGCCGAGGCCGCATCGGCAAAGACCACGTTCGACCGCCTTTCGGGCCTCGTCAGCAACCGGGTTTCCACCCAGCAGGAATTGGATGCCGCGCGTTTCGCTCATGACGCGGCGCTCGCGACGAAGGCGGTCAACGAGGCGTCGGTTCTCTCCGCCGAAGCGAACCTTCGCCTTGCGGAAGTGAACCTCTCCAAGCTCAAGATCATCTCGCCGATTGATGGAATCGTGTTGACCCGCGATGTCGAACCCGGCCAGACGGTCGCCTCCTCCCTCAACGCGCCCGTGCTTTTCACCATCGCGGGCGATCTGCGCCAGATGGAACTGCAGGTGGCGGTCGACGAGGCCGATGTCGGCCAGGTGCGGGAGGGCCAGAAGGCGACGTTTTCGGTCGATGCCTATCCCGAGCGCAGTTTCCCCGCCTCCATAGAGGCCGTGCGCTTCGCTTCGGAGACCGTTTCCAACGTGGTCACCTACAAGGGGATACTCACCGTCGACAATGCCGATCTCCTGCTGCGACCTGGAATGACGGCGACCGCCGATATCGTGGTCGAGGAGGTTTCGGACGCCTTGCTCATTCCGAATGCGGCGCTGCGCTTTTCCCCGCCCGCGGCGAACGCCCGCGGTCGCGGCAATTTCCTGACGCGGCTGTTTTCGCCGCCGCGCCGCGGCAGCCGGGGAGCCGGTGCGGAGGGAACAGCGGGCAACGGCCGCGCCGTATGGGTGCTGCGCAACGGCGCGCCGCAGCACGTGGCGGTCGAGGCCGGCGCGACGGACGGACAGTTCACGGTTTTGCGCTCGGGCGAATTGAAGGAGGGCGATCTCCTGATAACCGATGCGGCCATCCGCGCGAGCTAAAGGAAAGGCGATGACCGAAGCTCCCCTCATCGAATTCAGGCAGGTCTCGAAATTCTACGGCCATGGCGAGGCGACCATCCGCGCGCTCGACCGGATCGACCTGTCGATCGCCCGCGGGGAGTTCGTCGCCATCATGGGACCGTCGGGCTCGGGAAAGTCGACGGCGATGAACATCATCGGCGGGCTCGATATCCCCTCCTCCGGCGAATATCTCTTCCAGGGCATCCCGACGACCAGTTTCGACCGGTCGCAGCTGACGCTGCTTCGCCGGCACATGCTGGGCTTCGTCTTCCAGGGCTTCAACCTGCTCGCGCGCACCTCGGCCGTCGAAAACGTCGAATTGCCGCTCGTCTATCGCGGCATGGATGCGCGCGAACGGCGCGAGCGGGCGCTTGTCGCGCTTGCCCAGGTGGGCTTAAGAGGCCGTGAGGGCCACACGACGCAGGAACTTTCCGGCGGCCAGCAGCAGCGCGTCGCGATCGCCCGCGCCATCGTCACCGATCCGGCAGTCCTGCTGGCCGACGAGCCCACCGGCAATCTCGATACCAAAACCAGCACCGAGATCATGGAGCTCATCACCAGCCTCAACCGCGATCGCGGCATCACCGTCATCATGGTCACCCATGAGGAGGACATCGCCGCCTATGGCAAGCGGCTGCTGCGCTTCGTCGACGGGCATCTCTCGTCCGACCAGTTGCAGGCGAAGGAGGCCGACCATGTTCTTTGAGACGGCCAAGCTCGCCTGGCGTGCGATCAGCCGCAACATGCTGCGCTCCTTCCTGACCGTGCTCGGCGTCGTGATCGGCGTGGCCGCGGTCATTGCCATGGTGACCGTCGGCAACGGCACGACGGCCAAGGTGCAGCAGGAGCTTTCGCGCCTTGGCACGAACACGCTCTTCGTCCGTCCCGGCCAATGGGGACCGGGGCGCGCGAGCACGGAAGCCAAGCGTTTCACCGACAAGGACATAGTGGCGATCCGCAACCAGGTGAACGGATTGCGGGCCGTCGCGCCCGTCAATCGCGGAACGGCAACGGCGATCGCCGGCGGACGCAATCATTCCACGAGCGTGATCGGCACCAATAACGATTATCTGATTGCCCAGGACTGGGAGATCGGGCTCGGCCGCAATTTCCTCGCCGCAGAGGAGCGCGGTCAGGCCGCCTGCGTCATAGGCGAAACCGTACGGCGGGAGCTTTTCGGCACCGCCAACCCCGTCGGCCAGAACATCCGCGTCAGCAATATCGCCTGCCCGGTCATCGGCGTGCTCGCCGTCAAGGGCCAGTCCGGCATGGGCGACGACCAGGACGACACGATCATCATGCCGCTCAAGCTGCATCAGCGGCGGATCGGTGGCACGACGACGATTTCCAGCATCATCCTCTCCGCGCAGGACGGCGTCTCCACCGCCAAGGTCCAGTCGGATGTCGAGAGCCTGCTGCGGGAGCGGCGGCGCATCGCCATCGGCCGCGAGGACGATTTCTCGGTCAACGACATGACCCAGATGGCCGCTGCGATGACGGGTACCACGGTCCTGCTCACCGGTCTTCTCGGCGCTGTCGCGGCCGTCAGCCTGCTCGTCGGCGGCATCGGCATCATGAACATCATGCTGGTTTCGGTGACCGAACGAACCCGCGAGATCGGCATAAGACTGGCGATCGGCGCGCTGGAAAACCAGGTGCTGACCCAATTCCTCGTGGAGGCGGTCATGCTGTCGATCTTCGGCGGCGTGACCGGAATCATTGCCGGGCTGGCGCTCGCCTACGGCGTCGTCAGCTTCCTCGGCGTGCCTTTCGTGGCGAGCCCCACGATCATCCTGCTCGCCTTCGCCTTTTCCGCGGCGATCGGCATGATCTTCGGCTATTTCCCGGCACGCCGGGCGGCGCAGCTCAACCCGATCGAGGCGTTGCGTCACGAGTGATTGAATCAAAAGACGGCAGCTGTCCGTCATGCTCGTCCTCGGGTTTAAACCCGAGGACGAG
>NZ_JBHFJG010000013.1:100607-107251 GCF_057559155.1 Rhizobium moroccans
GAGGACGCCAGAGCATCCGTCCACGTTGCTTTTGTTGAGATGGCTTAGATCCTCGGCACAAGGCCGAGGACGACGGAAGTACCGGCGGTTAAACGCGTGCTTCCGCTTCGCGCTGCTTTGCAAGCGCGGCAAGATCGGCCGGCTTGAGTTCGACGGACTCGCCGCAGCCGCATGCCGAGGTCTGATTCGGATTGGTAAAGGTGAAGCCCGACCGCATCTTGGTGACTTCGAAATCCATTTGCGTGCCGAGAAGGTAGAGCACGGCGGATGGCTCGATCCAGACCTTCGCGCCGTCGCGCTCGATCAGGTCGTCCTTGGCATTCGGCTCGGTGACGAGGTCGATGGTATATTCCATGCCGGCGCAGCCGCCCTTCTTGATCCCGACGCGGATGCCCTTGGCGTCCGATCCGGAATTCTGAACGATCTGCTTGACGCGCGTCGCGGCAGTATCGGTCATCGTCATCACTGCAAAGCCCATGGGCCCATTCTCCTTCCACAGCCGGGTTCAAGGTCCGGTGTTTCCGATTCAATTTAATGCCGGCGCCTTAACCGATCAATATCAGCTTCCGCATGATCTTGTCCGAAAAGTCTGCAACTTTTCGGGATCATGCTAGTACCAACCGAGGGCGACCTGGGCTTCTTCCGACATGCGCTCGGGCGTCCACGGCGGATCGAAGGTCATTTCCACCTCGACGCCGGACACGCCTTCGACGGCGCCCACCGCATTCTCGACCCAACCCGGCATCTCGCCGGCGACCGGGCAGCCGGGAGCCGTCAGCGTCATGACGATCTTGACCATGCGGTCGTCTTCGATATCGATCTTGTAGATGAGGCCGAGTTCGAAGATGTCCGCCGGAATTTCCGGGTCGTAGACGGTCTTCAGCGCCGCGATGATGTCGTCGCTGAGACGCGCCACTTCATCGGCAGGAATGGCGGATTGGATAATTCCCTCGCGGGCATCCCACTTCAGTTCGGTGTCATCGACTGCCATGGCAAAATTCCTCAGGCAAAGAAGTTTCGCGCATAGTCGAGCGCGTCGGCCAGCGCATCCACTTCGGCGCGGGTATTGTACATGCCGAAGGATGCCCGGCATGTGGAGGTGACGCCGAAGCGTTTCAAGAGCGGCTGGGCACAATGGGTTCCGGCGCGGACCGCGATACCCTTGCGATCGATCACCATCGAGACGTCATGCGCATGGATGCCGGCGAGTTCGAAGGCGAAGATGCCGCCCTTGTCCGGCGCGTTTCCGAATATCCGCACCGAGTTGATGGCCCGCAGCCGCTCGGTCGCATAGGCGGTCAGATCGGCCTCGTGACGGGCGATCGCAGCCCGTCCGACTTTCTCCATATAATCCAGCGCATAGCCGAGCCCGATCGCCTGCACGATCGGCGGCGTGCCGGCCTCGAAACGATGCGGCGGATCGTTGTAGGTGACGTTGTCCTCGCTCACCTCGATGATCATCTCGCCGCCGCCCTGGAACGGCCGCATCTCCTTCAACCGGTCCATCTTGCCGTAGAGCACGCCGATGCCGGACGGCCCGTAGAGCTTGTGGCCGGTCATCACGTACCAGTCGCAGTCGATATCACGGACATCGACCGGCATGTGGACCGCGCCCTGGCTGCCATCGACCAATACCGGGATGCCGCGCTCATGAGCGATGCGGCAGACTTCCTTGACCGGCACGATCGTGCCGAGCGCGTTGGACATGTGGGTGATGGCGACGAGCTTGGTCTTTTCCGTGAGGCTCTTTTCGAAATCCTCGATGTGGAACGCACCGTCCTCGTCGACCGGTACCCAAACGAGTTTGGCGCCTTGCCGCTCGCGGATGAAATGCCAGGGCACGATATTGGAGTGATGTTCCATGATCGTCACGACGATTTCGTCGCCCTCGCCGATATTCGGCATTCCCCAGCCATGGGCGACCGTGTTGATCGCCTCGGTGGAGGATTTCGTGAAGACGATTTCGTCCACGGAGCTCGCGTTCAGGAAGCGGCGCACCTTCTCGCGCGCGCCTTCATAGGCCTCGGTCGCGGCATTCGAAAGGAAATGCAGGCCACGATGCACGTTGGCATATTCATTCGAATAGGCGTTGGCGATCGCGTCGATGACGACCTGCGGCTTTTGGGCCGAGGCACCGTTATCAAGGTAGACCAGCGGCTTGCCATAAACCTCGCGCGACAGGATCGGAAAATCCCGCCGGATCGCTTCGACGTCATAGGTGGCCGGCGTAATCTGGTCCATTGCAGACCCTTTCGGTTGTCGCTCTCGAACAGTGGTTTGACAGAGGTGCCGCTCCACCGCTTTCCGTCATCCTCGGCCTTGTGCCGAGGATCTACTCAGGTTGCCACCTGATCGACGGCAGTAGATGCTCGGGACATCCTCGGGTTAAACCCGAGGACGAGCATTGCGGAGGAGATGTTGTCCCCTCCGTCAGCCGCCTCAGACATGCCTTTCAAGCCAATGCGAGATGACGCCTTCGAGCGCCTCGACCAGCTTTTCTTCCTCGAGTTCCTCGATGATTTCGGCAACGAAAGCGTTGACGAGCATGGCGCGCGCCTTCGCTTCCGGAACCCCGCGCGCCATCATGTAGTAGAGATGGTTGCGGTCGATGTCGGTGACGGTCGCGCCATGGCCGCAGATCACATCGTCGGCGAAGATCTCGAGTTCCGGTTTGGCGGAAAACTCGCCTTCGTCGGACAACAGCAACGTGTTGCAAGCCATCTTGGCGTCGGTCTTCTGGGCATCGGGAGCGACCCGGATCATGCCCTGGAACGCCCCACGGGCGCGATCGAAGACGACGTTGCGGAAGGTTTCCGTCGACGTCGTGTGCGGCACGTTGTGGCCGAGAACCAGCGTCACGTCCGTATGGGTTTCAGCGCCCAGCAGGTTGACGCCGCGCAGCGTCAGGTCGGCACCCTCGCCTTCGACATCGATGCGCAGTTCCTGCCGCACCAGCTTGCCGCCGACATTGACGACGAAGAGCCGCAGCTTGGCCTCAGAGCCGAGCTTGACGCGCACCTGGCCGAGATGAGTATCGGAAGCACCCTGCTCCTGCAGGATAATCCAGGTGATCTCGGCACCGTCTTCAAGCGTAAGTTCGCTCACGGAAGAGACGAATGCACCCTCTTCCTCCACCGAGCGGTGCCGCTCGATCACGGTCGCCTTCGAGCCGGCGCCGAAAATTGCGGGAAAGCGGGTGTGGATCTGGCCCGCGCCATGCAGCACCTGCAGTTCCAACGGCTCTTCAAGTTCCGTTCCGGCCGGGATAGCAATGGCGAAACCGTCGCGCACGAAGCTGCCATTGATCCGGCCGATCGCGTCGTCCTTGTCGAGCGCCGTCAGTCCGGCAGCAGCGGTGCCTTCGGCGAGCGCATCCTTGAAGGTCGTGACTTCGATGCCATCGACGGCGGCCTTGGCGTCCGCGTCGCCCTGGCGCACGGAAAGCACCTTCGATCCCTCCACGAGGGCGGCAATCTTTTCGATTACCGGCGCCTGCTCGCCTGCCGGGATTGCCCGCAACAGCGTCTTCAGATCCGTGTAGTGCCAGGATTCGATACGGCGGGTCGGCAGACCGGCCTTTCTCAAATCGTCCAGCAGCCGGTCGCGCGCGCCGATCACGGCGCCATTGCCGGGCAATTCGCCGACCTGTGCGGTATAGGCTTCCACGAGCGCCGTTTCGGCGGCCGTCAGCCGGTTTGTCGTCTGAATGTTCATGGACGGCTCCCTTCCGCGATCAGGCGGCTTCCCCGATGATATCGGAGTAACCCTTGGCTTCGAGTTCGAGCGCGAGTTCCTTGTCGCCCGAACGGATCACCTGGCCCTTGTAGAGCACGTGGACGGTATCCGGCACGATGTAGTCGAGCAGGCGCTGGTAATGGGTGATGACGATGACGGCGCGATCCGGCGATTTCAGCGCGTTCACACCGTCGGCGACGACCTTGAGTGCGTCGATGTCGAGGCCGGAATCGGTCTCATCCAGGATGCAGAGCTGCGGCTCGAGCAGAGCCATCTGCAGTATTTCGGCGCGCTTCTTTTCACCGCCGGAGAAACCGACGTTCAGAGGGCGCTTCAGCATGTCCATGTCGATCTTCAGTTCGCCGGCAGCTTCCTTGACGCGGCGGATGAAGTCAGGGGTCGTCAGTTCCGGCTCGCCGCGCGCCTTGCGCTGCTCGTTCATCGCGACCTTGAGGAACTGCATGGTCGCCACGCCGGGAATTTCGACCGGATACTGGAAGGCCAGGAAGATGCCCTTAGAGGCGCGTTCGGCCGGGTCGAGATCCAGGATGCTTTCGCCGTTATAGAGGATGTCACCCTCGGTGACTTCATAATCCTCGCGGCCGGAGAGAATGTAGGACAGCGTCGATTTGCCGGAGCCGTTCGGACCCATGATGGCGGCGATCTCGCCGGCCTTCACGGTCAGGTTCAGGCCGCGGATGATCTCGGTGCCGTCTTCGGCGATGCGGGCGTGCAGGTTCTTGATCTCAAGCATTTTATCTTCCTATTCATAGAGCGGTTCAAGGGCCGCCCGATAGACCTTAGGACAACGTGGTCCGTTCGATTTCCGTCATCCTCGGGCTTGTCCCGAGGATCTAAGCCGTCAGCTGTAGTTGCTCCACTGTTCCGTATTCGGATGGGGGCGGTAGGCATTTTCAATCTCGTCGATCCGCTCGTAGAGATCGTCCCATGTGGGATTCAAACCTTCTATGAGCTTGATCTTCCATTCACGCAGATAACGCTTCAACGACTTCTCTCGCTGTATTGCCAAGACGATATTTGGATGGCGTTCAAACCAGACCAGATTTTTCGCCTTGTATCTCTGCGTAAACCCTTCCTGAACTGCGTTGCGGTGATCCGATACGCGGTCCCGCAAATCACTCGTGACGCCGGTGTAGATCACTCCTCGCGGTTTGTCGGACATAATGTAGACGAAGCCACTCATCCCCTATCCCGCGAATGTAGATCCTCGGGACAAGCCCGAGGATGACGGATTCCTCAGCCGGTTAACCAACCGAACCTTCAAGTGAAATCCCGATCAGCTTCTGGGCTTCGACCGCGAATTCCATCGGCAGTTCCTGGATGACTTCCTTGACGAAGCCGTTGACGATGAGCGCGATGGCTTCCTCTTCCGGAATGCCGCGCTGCATGACGTAGAACTTCTGGTCCTCGGAAATCTTCGAGGTCGTCGCCTCGTGCTCCACCTGGCCGGATGCATTCTTCACGTCGATATACGGCACGGTATGGGCGCCGCACTTGTCGCCGATCAGCAGCGAGTCGCAGTTGGTGAAGTTGCGGGCATTCTCGGCCTTGCGGTGGATCGAGACCTGGCCGCGATAGGTATTCTGCGACTTGCCGGCGGAAATGCCCTTGGAAATGATGCGGCTCGACGTGTTCTTGCCGAGATGGATCATCTTCGTTCCCGAGTCGATCTGCTGATGGCCGTTCGAAACGGCGATCGAATAGAACTCGCCGCGCGAATTGTCGCCACGCAGGATGCAGCTCGGATATTTCCAGGTGATCGCCGAACCGGTCTCCACCTGCGTCCAGGAGATCTTGGAGTTCTTGCCGCGGCAATCGCCACGCTTGGTGACGAAGTTGTAGATGCCGCCCTTGCCCTGGGCATCGCCCGGGAACCAGTTCTGCACGGTCGAATACTTGATCTCGGCATCATCGAGAGCGACGAGCTCAACCACGGCCGCATGAAGCTGGTTTTCGTCGCGCTGTGGCGCGGTGCAGCCTTCCAGATAGGAGACGTAGGCGCCCTCTTCGGCGATGATCAGCGTGCGCTCGAACTGGCCGGTGTTCTTCTCGTTGATGCGGAAGTACGTGGAAAGCTCCATCGGGCAACGTACGCCCTTCGGCACGAAGACGAAGGAACCGTCGGTGAAGACCGCCGAGTTCAGCGTCGCATAGAAGTTGTCGGAGGTCGGAACGACCGAGCCGAGATACTTCTTCACGAGTTCCGGATGCTCGCGGATCGCCTCCGAGATCGACATGAAGATCACGCCGGCCTTCTTCAGCTCTTCCTTGAAGGTGGTGACGACAGAAACGGAATCGAAGACCGCATCGACGGCCACCTTCGACTTCTGCACGCCGGCCAGAATTTCCTGCTCGCGCAGCGGAATCCCGAGCTTCTCGTAGGTCTTGAGAAGCTCCGGATCGACCTCGTCGAGCGAGACCGGGCCGGTCACGTTCTTGGGCGCGGCATAGTAGTAGAGATCGTTGAAATCGATCTTCGGATATTCGACGCGCGCCCAGGTCGGCTCTTCCAAGGTCAACCAGCGGCGATAGGCTTCGAGGCGCCATTCCAGCATCCATTCCGGTTCCTGCTTCTTGGCGGAAATGAAACGGATGATCTCTTCCGAAAGACCCTTCGGCGCCTTGTCCACCTCGATGACGGTTTCGAAGCCGTATTTGTACTGATCGATATCGATCCCTCGAACCTGATCGATCGTTTCCTGGACAGCAGGCATACTCAATCTCCAAAATCTTGCCGGCTCAAATTCCGGCAAATCGGTCGTTGTCTCGGGGAGGTAAAAGTTCCACCCCTATGTAGGGGCCAGAAGGCGGTTTTCACACCTTTTGGCAAGCGGAAATTTGTGCTTCCGCGAATTTGGCGGCGGTCACGCCGCCTCGCCGGCCGGCTT
>NZ_JBHFJG010000013.1:107271-112705 GCF_057559155.1 Rhizobium moroccans
CCCCCCCCCCCTCGCCGGCCGGCTTGCGCCGACCTGCTATCTTGGCGAACGCTGCCAGCGCCCACGCGATGTCCTCTTCAGTCGTCGCGGAACCGAGAGACATTCTCAGGGCGCCGAGCTTCGGATCATGTCCCATGGCCGTGAGCACATGGCTTTCCCCGACCTTTCCGGAAGAGCAGGCGGAGCCCGCCGACAAGGCAATTCCTTCCAGATCGAAGGCTATCTGACCGGTTTCCGACTTGAGACCCGGCAGAGTGAAGAAGACCGTATTGGCCACTCGCGCCACATCCGAACCATGGATCAGCACATCGCCGGCGGCCTCCCGCATGCCCGCTTCCAACCGGTCGCGCAAGGCGGCGATCTCGGCATTCCGTTCGACAAGCCCATCGAAAGCGGTTTCCGCCGCCGCACCGAAGCCGACGATGGCATGGAAATTCTCGGTTCCGGAACGATGGCCCTTTTCCTGCCCGCCGCCACGGATCAAAGGCGCCGGCATCAGCACTTCACCGCGGGAAACGAGCGCACCGACGCCCTTAGGGCCGCCGATCTTGTGCGACGATAGGATCAGGAAATCCGCGTCCAATGCCACAATGTCGAGAGGAATGCGTCCGGCAGCCTGGACGGCATCCACGACCATCAGCCCGCCATGGGCATGCGCCAGCCGCGCAGCTTCCGCCACGGGCTGGATGATGCCGGTCTCGTTATTGACGAGCATGACGGCCACCATGGGCAGGCCTTCGGATCGATCATGTGCGGCAAGCAGCCGTTCGAGCGCGGCAATATCCACGATACCTGCCGGCGTCACCGGCACCTCGGTCACCTGAACGGATGCGAAGCGGCCGCCCTCGCGAATCGCCGGATGCTCGATCGCCGAAACGTAAAGCCGGCTGAAGACGAGCGGGGAGCGCCCCATGCGATAATCCGGAACGAGGGCATGGTTTGCCGCTTCGGTCGCGCCGCTGGTGAAGATCACGTGCGCGGGTTCCGCGCCGGCAAGTGCGGCCACCTGTCGCCGCGCCTTGTCAATGGCAGCGCGCGCCGCGCGCCCCTCGCCATGCACCGAAGAAGCATTTCCCGGCAGCTTCAGCGCATCGATCATGGCGGCGCGCGCGGCTTCCCCGAGGGGAGCCGTCGCATTCCAGTCCAGATATATGCGTGGCTGTGCCATTGCCTGATCCGGTTCCGTATCTAAATAGCCATCGAATTTCACAGAAGCAGCCCATCGGACCGCATTTTCCTTGAAATTTCCGTCAGGCTTAGCTTATGAGACGTCCGAACGGCGCTACTCGGCGCCAGTTTCGAATGGTTCTAAACTGTTTTAGAAAAGCTGACTGGCTTCGTCAAGTCAAACTCGATGTGATGATCAGTTCCGAACCACCACGCTGACCGGAGTACCGATGCCCGAAGTGATTTTCAACGGCCCCGCGGGCCGCCTGGAAGGCCGTTATCAGCCCTCCAAGGAAAAAAGCGCGCCGATCGCGATCATCCTGCACCCGCATCCGCAGTTCGGCGGGACGATGAACAACCAGATCGTCTATCAGCTTTTCTACATGTTCCAGAAACGCGGCTTCACGACGCTTCGGTTCAATTTCCGGAGCATCGGGCGGAGCCAGGGCGAGTTCGATCACGGCGCCGGCGAGCTTTCCGATGCCGCTTCCGCGCTCGACTGGGTGCAGAGCCTGCATCCGGATTCGAAGAGCTGCTGGGTGGCGGGCTATTCCTTCGGCGCCTGGATCGGCATGCAGCTTCTCATGCGTCGTCCGGAGATCGAGGGTTTCATCTCGGTCGCGCCGCAGCCGAACATCTACGATTTCTCTTTCCTGGCACCCTGCCCTTCGTCCGGTCTCATCATCAATGGTGATTCCGACAAGGTCGCGCCGGAGAAGGACGTCAACGTGCTGGTGGAAAAGCTGAAGACGCAAAAGGGCATCCTGATCACGCACCGCATGGTGCCGGGCGCCAACCACTTCTTCAATGGCCAGGTGGAAACACTGATGGGCGAGTGCGAGGATTATCTCGACCGCCGCCTGAATGGCGAGCTGGTGCCGGAGCCTGCGGCCAAGCGCATTCGCTGAACTGCGACGCCGCAGCAATGCGGCGACCGCTTCCTATTTCACTCTGGTGATATGCGGTTTGGCGGCCGCCAGCGACGAAACCTCGCGCGCCGCCTCCCGCACGCAGTTGCGCCCTGCCCGTTTTGCTTCGTAGAGCGCCACATCGGCGTCCCGCATCGCATCTGCCGTCCTTGCGCCCGGAACGAGTTCGGCCACGCCGAAGCTTGCCGTCACCGATAGAGAATTCGGCAGGCCGGCGATCTTCATCTCCTCCGTCCCGCTCCGCAGCGCGTGTGCGAACATGGCCGCCACCTCCATGCTCGTCCCCGGAAGGAATATGGCGAATTCCTCGCCCCCTATACGCCCCACCACGGATTTGACCGGCGCACTCAAGCGCAAGAGATCGCCGAAGGCGCGGATGACCTGGTCGCCAGCCTCATGGCCATGGGCATCGTTGATGCTCTTGAAGTGATCGAGATCGCAGAAGATGAAGGCATGGCTGCCATCCGGCGAGCGAGCAATGGTCGCCGAAACGCCGTTGTCGAAGCCTCGCCGGTTGGCAAGGCCGGAAAGCGGGTCTTGCTCCGAAATGCTGCGCTCGTCGGCCATGATACCCAGCACGAAGACCGAAAGCAGCATCAATCCCACGGCAACGATCAGGATCGCCGTCGAACTCTGGGAGACCAGCGCGTAGTTGGTGCCGATGTAATCCTTCGCCGTTTGCCCCGCGCCGACCACGACCGCAAGGCCCGCCTTGGCAAAGAAATGCAGGCCGGTCAGTAAAAGGAGCCCGCCCAGGGCCCGGTCAATCGGGAGACGATGTGTTGAAGTGAGAACGGCGACAGCGCTGGACAGAATGACCAGTGCGAACGGTGCCTGATAAAGAAAAGCCTGCAGCGGCGTCCCACGGGGAAGGTCGTAGATAAGAAGATCGACAACTATCCCGGCCGCAAAAAACGCTCCCGCAAACGCGAAATTGATGCGCGAGCCGTAAAGTTCCCCGATGCCGATGCGCAGCAGGATCATCCCGCCCAGCAGGGTCGCGAAGGCACCTATGGCCCAGACCTTCGTCGCATCGCCATAGGCCACCAGTAGCTCACACAGGGCCGAGAGGGATGCGATCGCAAACGCGGCGGCGATCCAAAGCGCGGCAATGCGGTAGCGCGTTCGCGTCGAGACCACGGCGAACGCCATCGCGAAACAGATGGCGATAAAGAGATTAACCACCAGGAAGAAAGCTGCGCCGTTCATTGTTCTTCAGATGCAGGAATTCTGCATGGCCCCCGTGCCGTCCATGCAACAATAGAACGCCGACAAGAAGAAAATGTTAAAATTCGATCCAACTGCGCCGGCAGCTTAGGGCCTAGCAAGCACGCCGCCTGTTACCGGCGCAGCAACACCGGTCGTTCCCGGAAAGGTCAGTGGCAGGTTCTTGAGCGACCGCACGGCAAGATAGGCCCAGGCCTCCGCCTCCATGGCATCGCCATCAAGCCCCGCCTCTTCCGCGGCAATCACCCGTGCATTCTGCTTCCCGGCAAGCGCCGCGAGATCTCCCATCAGCACCCGGTTCAGCCTTCCGCCTCCGCATATGATGTAAAGCGCCGGCCGTTCGGGCAAATGAGAGGCGGATTTGAGGATCGCGGCCGCCGCGACATAGGCAAGCGTGCGCGCGCCGTCGGCGAGTTCCGCTTCGCTGCCCTTCGGCGGCAGGAAATCGTTGCGATCGAGGGAGCGCCTTGTTTCGGCGGAAAAGAAGGGGTTCGAAAGATAGTGTTCCGCAAGCGCGGCAACGATGCCGCCCTCGGAAGCGATCATGCCGCCCTGATCATACGGTATGCCGGCATGCGCCTCCACCCATTGATCGATCAGCGTGTTGCCGGGGCCGCTGTCATAGGCGAGGATCGTGCCGTCGCGGCCGATGAAGGTAAGGTTGGAAATGCCGCCGATATTGACGAAGCAGACCGGCGCGTCCTCGGTGGCGAGCCCTTGCGCCAGGGCCGCGTGATAGGCCGGCACCAGCGGCGCCCCCTGCCCTCCATGCTCCATGTCCTTGGCTCGCATGTCATAGACGACGGGTATGCCGATCTCGTTGGCCAGCAGGTTTCCATCGCCGATCTGGACGGTCAGCGCCTCGTCCGGCCGATGCAGAACCGTCTGGCCGTGAAAGCCGATCACGTCGATGTCGGCCGCCTTCAGGCCATTCCTTTCGAGAAACAGCCGCACCGCCTCCGCATGACGCAACGTCAGCTCCCTCTCGGTCGCAGCAAGATCGCCCGGACGCTCCGTCCTCACCCGGATTTCCTTGGCCTGCTCGAGCGCGAGCTTCAAACGATCGCGGAATGAGGGATCATAGGGAACGCCGAGGAAAGCGCCGCGCTCCACCATGGCCTCGCCGTCGGTCGCAAGCAGCGCCACGTCGATGCCATCCATCGAGGTGCCGCTCATCAGGCCGATTGCTGTTTTCATTCCATTCATTGATCTCACCCAGAATCACTTTTGAAGTGATTATGCGAGAAAACAATGCTAGACGCCGCCTCGCAAAATCAAAAACAAGTCCTCCCAAGGATCGATCATGTCCAGGTTCAAATCCGATTTTCTCCGCACGCTCGACGAACGCGGCTTCATCCACCAGATCTCCGACGAGACTGGTCTCGACGAACTGTTCTCGAAGGAAACCGTGACGGCCTATATCGGCTTCGATCCGACCGCGCCGAGCCTGCATGCCGGCGGCCTGATTCAGATCATGATGCTCCATTGGCTGCAGCAGACCGGCCATCGCGCCATCTCGCTGATGGGCGGCGGCACCGGCATGGTCGGCGATCCCTCCTTCAAGGACGATGCCCGCCAGCTGATGACGATCGATACGATCGAAAGCAACATCGCCTCCATCAAGCGCGTGTTCTCCAATTACCTCACCTATGGTGAAGGTCCGAAGGATGCGCTGATGATCAACAACGGCGACTGGCTGCGCGACATCAACTATCTCGAATTCCTGCGCGATGTCGGCCGCCATTTCTCGGTCAACCGCATGCTGTCCTTCGACAGCGTGAAGACCCGGCTTGACCGCGAGCAATCGCTTTCCTTCCTGGAATTCAACTACATGATCCTCCAGGCCTACGATTTCGTCGAGCTGAACAAGCGCTATGACACGCGCCTGCAGATGGGCGGCTCGGACCAGTGGGGCAATATCGTCAACGGCATCGATCTCGGCCACCGCATGGGCACGCCGCAGCTTTACGCGCTGACCTCGCCGCTGCTGACCACCGCTTCGGGCGCCAAGATGGGCAAATCACTTTCCGGCGCGGTTTGGCTGAACCCGGACATGCTGTCGGCCTATGACTTCTGGCAATATTGGCGCAACACCGAGGATGCGGACGTTT
>NZ_JBHFJG010000013.1:112734-131475 GCF_057559155.1 Rhizobium moroccans
GACGTTTCCCGCTTCCTGAAGCTCTACACGACGCTGCCGATGGACGAGATCGCCCGCCTCTCGGCTCTCGCCGGCTCGGAAATCAACGAGGTAAAGAAGATCCTTGCCACCGAGGTTACCGCCATGCTCCACGGCCGGACCGCGGCCGAGGAAGCAGCGGAGACGGCTCGAAAGACCTTCGAGGAAGGGGCGCTATCCGAAAACCTGCCTTCGGTCGAAATTCCGGGCGCGGAACTCGACGCCGGCATCGGTCTGCTCTCCCTCATGGTCAAGGCAGGGCTTGCTGCCTCGAACGGGGAAGCGCGCCGGCATGTCCAGGGCGGCGCGGTGCGCATCAACGATGAAGCCGTCACGGACGAGCGGAGGGTCGTCGGTTCGGGAGAGCTGACCGCCGATACAGTCATTAAGCTTTCGCTCGGCAAGAAGAAGCACTTCCTGATCCGCCCCGTCTGAGCGGATCGTGAATCTCATTGAAAAAGGCCGCTGTTGCGGCCTTTTTCTTTACTGGAACTCGAAGATCTGCCGGAAGACGCCCGGCGCGATCAGCGAAAGCGGATTGACTGTCAGCTTCGGCGTGTCGAAGGGACCTTCCAGCTTGAAGGTGATGCCGAGCAAACCGCGATCGGTGCCGTTGCCGAGAAAGATGCCGATCAGCGGCAGTTCGGCAAACAGCCGGTTCAGCCCGTAGGCCGGCATGAAGGTACCGGTCATACCCATATTGCCCCCGGCATCGCGCAACACGCCCTGGAAGGTCGCGCCGATCTGCTCGCCGCGCACGACGCCGTTGTCGACCGCGAGCGATCCGTTGCGGTAGACGAGCCGGGCGAAGCCGCGCTGGAACTTGGCGGAGCTGACGTCGATATCCCGCTTGACCGCCGAGTTGAGGCTGCGGCCATCCTTGCCCACCGGCGTGGACACCATGGATTGAAGCCGGGATTCATTGACCAGGGAGAAGCTGCGGACATCGATCGAGCCGCCCCAGGCGCCGCCCTGCTGCGCCCTCAGCCGCAGGTTCAGAAGACCGCCACGCATGTTGTTGTAAAGGTCCATGAAGCGGGCGACCGCGCCCGCGTCTCCGCTGGTGATCGAGATCGTGTTGCCGCGGCTCATCTCGCTCACGACTGCCTGGCCGCTGCCCGTCACACCGGAAAAATCGGCCGAGGAGACCTCACCGTCGCGAACGGAAAACAGAAGCGAGACGTTGGAAAGGCTTTCGTCGCCGAAACCGATCATCCGGTCGAGCTTGGCGCGAATGGTTGCCCTGCCGGCGTCGTCCTTGTTTCCTCCGTTGTCGGCCTTCAGCCGTGTGATGACAGGCCTGATGTCCGCCACCGCTCCCGAGATCGAGATGTCATAGGCCCCTTTTGCCCGCTTGACCGCAACGCTGTAATCATCGGCGGGCGAGAGCCGCACCCGAGAGAATTCCGCGGCCGTCAGTCCGTCGTCGACGAGCGTCAGATTTCCGCGAGCGCCGAAGCCGTCCCCCTTCAGGTCGAAATTGCGGACATCCGCGCGGCTACCCTCGCTCGAGAGCTCGAACTTCGCCGTGGCGCCGATGCCGCTGCCCTTTGTCCAGCCAAGCCACGGCACCGAAAGCGTCGCGCGCGTCAGATCGAGCGCCACCGCCTGCCTGTGCTCGTCGAGCCATGTCAGCTCGGCCGCGATCGTGCCCTCCACGATATCGGAAAGCCCAGGCGCCAAGCGCTCGCGTTGCTCGTCATTGAGCGTGGCCTTGATGACCCGCTCGCGTTGGACCTTGGATGCCGTCCCCACCGGCTCCACGAGCTTGATATCGGCCGGAACATCGTCGACCGTGCCCTTGACCGTAAGCCGCGCCGCCTCGGTATCGACATCGAATGTACCGGTGAGCCCGCCGAACCGTCGACCGGAAAGCTCCGGCAGAAGGTCGACGTCGTCAAGATTGAGATGGGCATTCCAGGTCGGCTTCGGCGGGTTCTGATTGGAAATCAGACCGAAACGCGCCTTGATATCCGCCTTGGCGCCCCCGGCGAAATCCTCCGGCTTGAACCCGGTCCCTTTCAGCGCGTTGATCGGCTGGAAATTTGCAAGTTCCGTCAGGGCGTCAGCCGAGCCCGATACCTTGACAGCGAGATCGGCCATCAGCGGCTTGGTGTAGGTCGAGGCAATGGCGAAGGTTCCGCCATCCACGGTCACCCCGCGTCCGGAAGGGAAATAGGACCTGGCGTTTGCGACGGAGACGTTCAATGCCTCGCCCTTCAGATCGAAATGCCCGGTTATGTCGCGCAGCGGGGGAATGTGGCCCGGCAGGTCCAATCGCGCGTCGGCAATATCGAAGCTGATCCGAAGCTCGTCCTCATCGAGCTCCAGCGGAATGCCCGGTCCATGCATCCGGCCGGCCGGAATGAAGACGGCGATCGAGCCGTTGGTGACGGTGCCGCCGAACATGTTTTCGGCGACCCAGGTACGCGGGTTCCTGGCCATCCAGAACGGCCATAGCTGCTTGACCCCCGTGACCTCCATGCTCGGGAGACGGGCGCCGAAGCTGATCTCAGGTGATTGTTCGCCGAAGCGGATCATCAGCGAGCCGGCCATGGTGCCGCGCGGGCTGGAAACCAGCATGTCGTCCACCTGCAGTTCGCGCGCCGCCGACAGATACCGCCCGCCGGCCTTCAGGTCGAACCGCGTCGGCTCCTCGGTGGAATTCTCGGCCGCCGCCACGCCGCCGCTGACGAGCAGATCGAGGCCGTATCCCGGCCGCGTCTCATTCGGATCGAGCCTGTTGAGGTCGACGACGGCTCCAGTGATCGGCAGGCTGGTCGGGCCGAAACGCGCCTGCGACTTCAATATCTCGATGGAATTCTTTGCGAAGTCGTAGGCGACATTAATCTCCGCGCCGGAGAATTCCTGCGCCACACCGTCGAAATAGAATTCGCCCGGCGACTGGCGCAATACCGCGGAGATGCGCGGCTCGGAATTTTCCCTGGCGCGGACGGCGGAGAGATCGAGATCCAGAGAGCCGGTCAGCCCCTCGCGTGGCGCTCCGTTCTCCATCCGCTGCAGCAGGAAGGGCGTCGCATCGAGGCCCGTCAGCTTTGCCGAAAGCGAGCTTGCCACGCCGTTGACGGCATTTGCCGTAGCGGTGAGCTGTGCCGGCCGGCCGTCCAGGCTCACCTCCCCTTTGACCTCGATCACGCTCTGCTCGCTGCGCGTCACCACCAGGCCATCGACGACCAGGGTGAGCGGCTTCTCGCCGGGCGCAGCGGGGAAGACCAGATCGATGCCCGAAATGGTCATCGAATCCGTACCGGTCCGTTCGATGAGGCCGTTCGCCTCGTCGAGGCGCTGGAAAGCCTGTTCGAGAATGGCGGGCATGGCATCGACCCGCACTTGCGACAAGGGGACCGGATCGCCGGAAGGCAGATGCGCCATGTCGATGCTGATGGCATCTGCCTCGATATGCTTGATGGAAACGCGCCCAGCGATCAGCGCGAGCGGATCGATCGCGATACGCATGGCGCCTGCGCGGCTGAAATGTTCGCCGCTCGCCTTCTCGACGATATCCACGTCTCGCGCCTCCAGCGCCAGACGCAGGCTCGAATCGAAACGGAGCACTGTCGAGCCGACGGTCGCCGCGTAGCGCGGGCCGATCGCATCGTTGAGGGCAGCTTGCGCGCGAGCAGAAAGGGTACTGTCCACCGCCCCACCTTCGATGGCGAAGATTGCGCTGCCGCAGGCAAGCAGCACCAGCAGCAGGAAAAGTGCCACTATCTTGCAGGTGCGCTTCACGCGGGAGCGCGGCGCCGGGCAATGGACGATGATGGGATCCTCGGTCTGCGCAGAGGGAAGTTCATGCAGCGGAACGATTTCATCCCGGCTGAAGCTGACCCTTTCTCCGCGAATTTCCGCCATATGTTCCTGAGAATCCGGTATACCCAATCGCGCCCAGAATCCGACTGATCTGGACGTTCGCGCGGCCACTATATATCGATTGCGGCGACAATCACTCAATATACTGGCGAAAGAAAGGAATTTGATGTCGGATTTGGCGATCGGCGATGTGGCCCCGGACTTCTCCCTGCCCCGCGACGGAGGCGGCACCGTTTCCTTAAGCGATTTTCGCGGCCGTCCGGTCGTACTCTACTTCTATCCGAAGGACGACACGACCGCCTGCACGGCCGAATCGATCGCCTTCACAACTCTCCTCCCGGAATTCGAGGCAGCAGGCGCGGCCGTGATCGGCATCTCCCCGGATTCCGTCGCCAGGCACGACAAATTCGCGAAAAAACATGGTCTTTCCGTCGTCCTCGGTTCGGACGAAGAGACGGCGGTCGCCAATCTCTACGGCGTCTGGAAGGAGAAAAGCATGTATGGGCGCACCTTCATGGGCATCGTGCGCACCACCTTCCTGATCGGTGCCGACGGGCGGATCGCCAAAATCTGGCCGAAGGTCAAGGTCGCCGGCCACGCCGAAGAGGTTCTGGCTGCCGCAAAGGCACTTTGAAGCGGAGTTTCATATGCCGGGGGAATTCTCGATCACCTCGCTGCGCGGCGGCGCGACCGCCGCAATCGCCTCGCCGGATCTCGATATCAAGACGCGGCTTGCCCAGGAGACTGCAACGCGCTGGTTCGAGCGCAGGCTTTCGTTGCGATCGCCACTCGATCCGCCGCTGCCCGATCGTCCCGGCCGGCCAGAAAAGCCCGAACTCGTTCCTCCCAAGGCCGTGGAGAAGCGCTCGCTTCACACCACGAACGGCCGCATCGCGCTCCTGCACGCGATCGCCCATATCGAACTCAATGCGGTCGATCTGGCGCTCGACATCGTCGCGCGGTTTGCGACCGAACCGGTGCCAAACTCCTTCTTCGACGGCTGGATGCAGGTCGCTTTCGAGGAGGCAAAACATTTCCGCATGGTTCGCGCGCGGCTTAACGACATGGGCGCCGACTATGGGGACATGCCCGCCCATGACGGGCTCTGGCAGGCGGCGCATTCCACCCGCAACGATCTCACGGCAAGGCTTGCCGTGGTGCCGCTCATCCTGGAGGCGCGCGGCCTCGACGTCACGCCATCGCTCCAGGCGAAGATGCGCGAGACCGGCGATCTCGAAAGTGCCGCGGTGCTCGACGTCATTTACAACGACGAAAAGGGCCATGTGGCGATCGGCGCGAAGTGGTTCCGGTTTCTCTGCGCCCGCGAGCGCAAGGACCCGGCGGCGACGTTCAAGGAGCTCGTGAGGTCCAATTTCCGAGGTTCGCTGAAGCCTCCCTTCAACGATCTCGCCCGCGCCGAGGCCGGTCTCACGCCCTCCTTCTATCGATCGCTCACCTCCACCAGCAACGCCTGAAGCCCGGCTGATGCTCGCCGCGCGCAGCTAAGGCTTTGTTAACCTTAAAATTGTGTAATTCCGGAACCGACAAACGGTCACTCACGAGTCGATTTTCCGGGAGAAGCAGGTGGCAAACCGAACCGAAAACCGTGTTTTTGGGAAGCGGAAGCATCAGCACGTCCTCATACTCGCCAGCGGCGAGAAGATCCGGCACATGACGGTTCGGCCGTGGATGGCGGCGCTGACCTTCTGCTTTCTCGGTACGATGTCGATCGGCTACCTTGCCGCCACTACCTATCTCGTCGTTCGCGACGACCTGATCGGCGCCACGATGGCCCGCCAGGCGCGCATGCAGTACGATTACGAGGATCGCATCGCAGCCTTGCGCGCCCAGCTCGACCGCCTCACCTCCCGCCAGCTTCTCGATCAGCAGGTGGTGGAGCGTAAGGTTGAGAAGCTCCTCGAGCAGCAGAATGCGCTTTTCTCCCGTCACGGCAAGCTCGGCTCGCTCCTCGAACGTGCGGAGGAACAGGGCCTGCAGATGCCCGAGATGGAGCAGCCGGCTACCGAAGAGACCAATGGGGAGGAGCCGGCCGGCAAACCCCGGCAAGCCGCGCTCAGCGGCGGAATCCAGGCGATCGAGAGCCTTCTGCGCGGCAAGGAGCCATCGAGCGCCGCTCCGATCGGCAATGCGCTTGCCTATGCGCCGCTCAGGGAAAACATGGCCGATCGCGCCGACCGGGTCTTTTCCCAGGTCACGCTTTCGCTGAAGGCAGTCGAAAAGGAACAATTCGCCAAGATCGCCAATCTCACGACGGATGCTTCCGAAACGGCCGCCGCCATGGCCGCCATCATGCGCCGCACGGGCGTCGAAGTCGAAACCTCGCCCCGATCGCCGGAAAAAGGTCTCGGCGGCCCGTTCGTCGAGCCGGTGACGAGCGCCGGCGCCTTCGACGCCTCGCTCAACGAACTGGATACCGCGCTCAGCAGGCTGGAAAACGTGCGCGAGACGGCGCGCGCGCTGCCCTTCGGCAATCCCGCTCCGGGTCGCAGCGTAACCAGCCGTTTCGGCAATCGCATCGACCCCTTTCTCGGGCGGCTTGCCCTTCATGCCGGTATCGATTTTCAAGCCGAGACCGGCGCCAGAGTGCTGAGCACCGGTGCCGGCGAAGTCATCGCGGCTGGCACCTCCGGCGGTTACGGAAACATGGTCGAGATCGACCATGGCCAGGGCATCACGACCCGTTATGGCCATATGTCCCGAGTTCTCGTGAAGACCGGCGACAGGGTCGCCGCAGGCGATGTGGTCGGCCTTGCCGGCTCGACCGGGCGCTCGACCGGACCGCACGTGCATTACGAGGTGAGGCGCGACGGCAATGCCGTCGATCCAGCCCGTTTTCTCAATGCCGGCATGAAACTCATTAGTTACCTGAATTGACCAAAAGCATTACTGTGAGGGCCGGAAATATAGCCGGCTCGCCTCCATCATCATTGCGTTCACCAATATAGCTGCCGATCCGCCGAGTTTCCTTGACTTTCAGGCATTTTGGGCCTATGTCGCCGCCAGTTGTCGCGCACGCCCCGTGCATCGACCATAAGTGTTCTTCACGAACCGAAACGGAAACAGAATTCCCTTTGACCACATTTGCTGATCTTGGCCTGAGCCAGAAAGTCCTATCTGCTGTCACCGACGCGGGCTACACGGTGCCAACACCGATCCAGGCCGGCGCGATTCCTCATGCCCTGCAGCGCCGCGATATCTGCGGCATCGCACAGACCGGCACGGGCAAGACAGCCTCCTTCGTGCTGCCCATGTTGACGCTGCTCGAAAAGGGCCGCGCCAGGGCGCGCATGCCGCGCACGCTGATCCTCGAGCCGACGCGTGAACTCGCCGCCCAGGTGGCGGAGAACTTCGAAAAGTACGGCAGGAACCACAAGCTAAACGTCGCTCTCCTGATCGGCGGCGTATCCTTCGACGAACAGGACCGCAAGCTGGAACGGGGCGCCGACGTCCTGATCTGCACGCCCGGCCGCCTCCTCGACCATTGCGAGCGCGGCAAGCTCCTGATGACCGGCGTCGAAATCCTCGTCATCGACGAAGCCGACCGTATGCTCGACATGGGCTTCATCCCGGACATCGAGCGGATCGCCAAGATGATCCCCTTCACCCGGCAGACGCTGTTCTTCTCGGCCACCATGCCGCCGGAAATCCAGAAGCTGGCCGACCGTTTTCTGCAGAATCCGGAACGGATCGAAGTGGCGAAACCCTCTTCGACCGCCAAGACGGTTACGCAGCGGCTTGTCGCCTCGCATACCAAGGATTACGAGAAGCGCGCCGTGCTGCGCGATCTCATCCGCGCGCAGGACGACCTCAAGAACGCGATCATCTTCTGCAATCGCAAGAAGGACGTCGCAGACCTCTTCCGCTCGCTCGAGCGGCATGGCTTCTCAGTCGGCGCGCTGCATGGGGACATGGACCAGCGCTCGCGCACGACCATGCTGGCCAACTTCAAGGACGGCAATATCCAGCTGCTCGTCGCCTCCGACGTCGCCGCGCGCGGCCTCGACATTCCCGACGTCAGCCACGTCTTCAACTTCGATGTTCCGATCCATGCGGAAGATTACGTCCACCGTATCGGCCGTACCGGCCGCGCGGGCCGCTCGGGCCGCTCCTTCACGATCGTTACCCGTACCGATTCCAAGTATGTCGATGCGATCCGAAAGCTGATTGGCGAAGAGATCGAGTGGCTGAACGGCGACCTTTCGGCATTGCCGCCGGCTGTGGAGAGCCGCGACGAGGGTCGTGGCCGCAAGGGCCGCGACCGTGATAAGGAACGCGGCCGCGGCAAGCGGGGTGATTCGGGTCAGAAGGCTGACGTGAAGAGCCAGGATAACCAGATTGACGCCGAAGAGGTATTGGTGGAAGCGAGAGTGGAAAACGTGAAACCGGAGCGCAAGGCCGACAACAGGAGGCCGCAGACCGGTAACCGCAACACGCGGCAGAACCCGGCCAACGACGATCATCGCGAGCGTCGCTCCCGCCATCATCGCGATCACGACGATGGCCCGACTCCGGTCGGCTTCGGCGACGACATCCCCGCCTTCATGCTGATTGCCGCCAACGCCAAGGCGTAACCCTGCCATGACGATCAGGCCGGGTATCGATTTCCCAGGAGTCGGCGCCGGGCTCGTCATTCTGCGTGATGACGGCAAGGTACTGCTCTATCGCCGGGTGAAGGCACCCGAGGCCGGCCACTGGAATATCGTCGGCGGCAAGGTGGATCACATGGAGCCTTCGGCCGAGGCCGCCCGTCGGGAAGCCGAGGAAGAAACCGGCCTTGCAATCGGCAAGCTGGATTTTCTTTGCGCTACCGAGGAGATCATCGGCCCAGATCGCCAGCACTGGATTTCGATGATCTACGTGACCCGCGATTTTCGGGGGGAACCCAGCCTCACGGAACCCGACAAGCTTTCCGAAATGGGCTGGTTCGATCCGAGAAACCCGCCGCAACCGCTCTCGGTCTTCTCCTCCAAAGCTTTCGAGCATCTTCAGAGCCAAATGGCCTGAAGATACTCTAACTCTTCGGTTGCGCTCGCATAGCGGCCTCGTAGGCCAGTCGCACCCATTTCGCCATGATGTCCGGATCGTCGAACGCATCCTCCGGTATCGACCAGTAGGGCATCGCCACCGGCGTCTTCTTCTTGTTCTCGTAGACCCATTGGCGGGCACCGGCCTCTTCGAATTCCGGGGCGCTCACCTCGTCCGCCTTGAGCAGCATTTCATCCCGCAATTCGATCCCGACGATCAGACCCTGGTGATAGATGCCCTTGCCGCCGAACATTCGGCGGATCGAAACCGGGCCCAGCCCTTCGAACATCTCCTCAATCGTAGCATTGTCCACGCGCTTATCCCTTGAGAACACCGCCGGCGGCGGTCACGGCTTCCGGCGTATCCACATCGAGATGCGCCGCCGGCCCTATGTCAACATCAAGGATCGGCAATCCAGAGCTTTCGATCAGTGCCCGCGCGCCGACATCGCCCTGAAGCTTCATCACGGCATCATAGGTCTCGCGCGGCAGGATGATCGGGTTGCCGCGCTTGCCGTCCGATACGGAGCGCACGATCACGCCGCCGCCGGCTTCCTTGAAGGCCGAAACAAGCATGTCCACATGGCCAGCCGTAATACCCGGCATATCCGCCAGCATGACCAGCACGCCGTCGCAGGGCTTCAGGGCCTGGGCGGAGAAACCGGCACTCAGAGAACTTGCCATGCCGGAGGCATAGTCCGGGTTGAAGACCACGGCCAGATCAAGGCCCGCAAGGCTTTCCTCGATTTCCTCGCGGCGATGGCCGATAACGGCCACGACCGGATCAAGCTGGCTTTCGGCCAGCATGGCGGCCGTGCGGCGCACGAGCGGTACGCCCTCGAACTCGGCAAGCAGCTTGTGCGGTCCCTCCTTGCCCATCCGCCGGGCCTGGCCGGCGGCCAGCAGAAGCCCGCCGACGGAAAGGTCGTGCGGCTTGCGCGCCTTCGCATCGCGCGGCTGCGGTCTTGAAGGGATTTCCATCAGCAGCCCTCCGACCCCCATGCCCTGAATATCGAATGCAGTGGGTTCCTCGCCGACCAGCAGCCGGTTCAGCACCCAATCGAAGCCGTTCTCCTTCGGCGAGCGTGCGCAGCCCGGCGCGCCGACCACCGGTATTTCGCCTATCCGGCCGAGCACCAGCAGGTTGCCGGGATCGACAGGCATTCCGACATGTTCGACCACGCCGCCCGCGCCTCTGACCGCGGCGGGAATGACATCGTCGAAATCGGCCACGGCCGAGGCTCCGAAGACGATGATCATCGCCTGCTCGTCATTCCGATCGCGGACGACCTGCCGAAGCGTTTCGGCAAGCGGTTCCGTTGCATGCGGCACCCTTCTCTCATTGATGAGCCGGCTACCAGAAATCGAAAGCCGTTGCTCCAGCAGCCGCGCGGTGCGATCCATCACGGACGCCTTCAGCGAAGGCAGTTCCGTCGCCACCAATGTCACCGTACGGGGACGATAGGGCTTCACCTCGAAGGCTGTCGACCTCGACAGGAGATCGGCAACGGCTCGCACCTTCTCCCGCGGCGCGGCCAGGGGAATGATCTTCACGGTCGCGACCATATCGCCGGTTCGCACCGGCACGTGATCGGCAAGGCAAGCCAGCGTGATCGCCGGATCGATCCGGTTCAACTCGTCCACGACAGCCTTGTCCGCCACGAAGATGCCGTCGATCCTTGCATAGACATTCACCCGGCCCATCGAGGCTTCGGAGAAGCTCAGGTTGTCGGGAGCGATCGCTTCCATGATCGTCCGGGCAGCTTCGTCTTCCAGCAGATCATCCGGCCCTATCCTCAGCGCGACAACGCTGGTGATGCCCTCCCCGGCCAATGTCTCTATGTCGCCCGCCGTCAGCACATGCCCCTTGGAGAGCCGCCCGCTCGGCAAGCGGATGCTGTGAGCCAGCACAGCCCCTTCCGCATTTCGAAGCTCGAAGGTTCCGAACGGCATTCCGGTCACTCCCCGGTGACGAGGCCGCTGACGAGATCGCGGCGGCGGAAGGCCTGGACGATCTGCGCAAGCGTGGCGAGTGCGATTTCAGCCGGGCTGGACGCGCCGATGTCGAGGCCGATTGGCGCGGCGATCCGGCCAATCTCCTCATCCGAGCGGCCCATCTCCCTCAGCCGCTCGACCCGCTTTGCATGGGTCTTGCGGCTGCCGAGCGCGCCGACGTAAAAGCAGCCGACCCTAAGCGCCTCGGAGATCGCGAAATCGTCGATCTTCGGGTCATGGGTAACGGCGGCGAGCGCGGTATAGGCGTCGAGTGGCCGCTGCCTCAGCACGTCCTCTGGCCAATCGGCGATGAGGTCGACCCCTTCGAAGCGCTCTTCCGTGGCGAAGGCCGTGCGCGGATCGATAATGGTCAGATCATAGCCGGCAACCGGAGCCATGCGCGCCAGAGCCTGGCTGATATGCACGGCGCCGATTACCACGATGCGGGGCGGCGGCAGATGCACGTTCAGAAAATAGGGCCGGCCGTCGGCCTCCACGGTCGAGGATTTGCCCGTTCGAAGGGCCGCTGCGACAGCCTCGCCCAGCAGCCCATCGACCCTGTCTCCCTCCAGGATCACGCGTCCGCCGCCATCCTCCAGATCGGTCGCAAGAATAGCCGCTCGGCGCGCCTGCCGAGCGGCGTTCAGCGCCTTCAACGCCTGCACATCCATCAGCCGAGCCTTTCGAGATAGACCTTGATCCTGCCGCCGCAGGAGAGGCCGACGCGCCAGGCGGTCTCGTCGGCCACGCCGAACTCCAGCATTTTCGGCGTTCCGGATGCGATGACATCAAGCGCCTCGGCAATCACGGCGCCTTCGACACAGCCACCGGAGACGGAGCCCTCGAAATTGCCCTCGCCATCGATGACAAGGTGGCTGCCGGCCTGCCTGGGGGCGGAACCCCAGGTTTCGATGACGGTGGCAACGGCAACGTCGCGTCCGGCATTCTTCCAGGTTTCGGCGGTGACCAGAGGATCAAGCGTATCGAGGTCGGTCATGCGGTCCTCCTTGCCTTGTCGAGAAAACGCCTTGGATCGGCAGCCTTTACATGTTGATCCGAAAGCGCCGCCGCAAGGTCCGCCAGCGATTGAAGATTGTGGACGGCGCGAAACTCGTCCACATGCGGCAGTATGGCCCGCACGCCGCGGGCTCGCGCCTCAAAACCGTCGAAACGCAGCAGCGGGTTGAGCCAGATCAGACGACGGCACGAGCGGTGCAGCCGGTCGATCTCGGCTTCCAACTGCTCCACGCCTTCGCGCTCCAGCCCGTCCGTGATGAGCAGCACGACCGCGCCCTGCCCCAACACCCGGCGCGACCAAAGGCGATTGAATTCAGCCAGCGTCGCCCCAATCCGCGTTCCGCCGGACCAATCACGCACCGCCGCCGCGCAGGCTGCCAGCGCCTCGTCAGGATCACGCCGGCGCATCTGGCGGGTGACATTGGTCAGCCGCGTGCCGAACAGGAAGGTGTGCACGCGGGCGCGTTTCTCGGTCACGGCATGCAGGAAATGCAGGAAGATGCGGGTGTACTGGCTCATGGAGCCGGAAATATCGGCCAGTACCACCAGCGGCGGCGGCGCCGGCTTCCGCTCCCGGAAACGCGGAAGGATGAGGTCTCCGCCGCTTCGCATCGCCTGTCGCATGGTAGCTCGCGCATCGATCTTTCGCGAACGCGTCGATGACCGGAAGCGGCGGGTCGCGACCTCATCGAGCGGCAGCGCAAGCCGCGCAAGCTCCCGGCGCGCGGAGGCAAGTTCGTCAGCCGTCATCTGAGCGAAATCCCGCTGTTTCAGCACTTCCGAACCGGATGTCGTGAAGCGTGCGTCGACCTCGATTTCGGGCGGCATCTTGCGGTCTGTCGTCTCGGGCCGCTCCGCCACCAGCGCATTGGCGACGCGGGCGCTGCCGGCGCGCTGCTTCTCCTGCTCGCTGCCGGTCGCTTTCGGAGACATCATGGCGATCATCTTGCCGACGAGGTCGCGCGAACGCCAGAAGAGCCGGAAGGCTTCGTCGAAGACCGCCTGATCCTCGTGCCGCTTCACGAAAACGGCAGAAAGAGCGGCGTGAAACTCCTCGCGGGAACCGATGCCGATCGCATCGACCGCCTCGATCGCGTCGGCGGCGGCTGCGGGACCCGTCTTAAGCCCAGCCCGGCGCAACACGCGAGAAAAATAGACGAGATTGTCCGAGAGCCGTCCCTCACCGGCAGGGACTGGCGGAATGATGATTCCGTCTTCGGACCCGTTTTCGCCCATGGCTCAACCTGCTGCTGAAAGATCGGCCTTCACCTCGGAAAGCACGCGAGCGCCCTCGCCGCCCTGGATGCGCGCAATATCGTCCTGATATTTCAGGAGGGTGCCCAGCGTATCCGCGATGGTTTCCGGATCGAGCGCGATGCGGTCGAGCTCGGTGAGCGCCGTCGCCCAGTCTATCGTCTCGGCAACGCCCGGATTCTTGAAGAGGTCGAGCGTTCTCAGCTTCTGCACATAGGCAACGATCTGCCGCGACAGGATCTCGCCGCATTGCGGCGCCTTGCGCCGGACGATCTCAAGCTCCTGCTCCGCATCCGGATAATCCACCCAATGATAGAGGCAGCGCCGTTTCAGCGCGTCATGTATTTCGCGCGTCCGGTTGGTGGTGATGACGACGATCGGCGGTTCGGAAGCCTTGATCGTCCCGAATTCGGGGATCGTCACCTGAAAATCGGAAAGCACTTCCAGCAGAAAGGCTTCGAAGGCCTCGTCGGTGCGGTCGAGCTCGTCGATCAGGAAGACCGGAGCCGGCTCGCCGGCTTGCCCGAGTGCTTGCAGCACCGGCCGGCGGATGAGATGGCGCTCGGAAAAGAGGTCGGTCTCGAGCTTCTTGCGGTCCTTGATGCCGACGGCTTCGGAAAGGCGGATATCCAGCATCTGCGCCGGGTAGTTCCACTCATAGACGGCCGAGGAAATATCCAGCCCCTCGTAGCACTGCAGGCGGATCAGCGGCCGCTGCAATGCCTTTGCCAACGTCTTTGCGATCTCCGTCTTGCCAACCCCCGCCTCGCCTTCGAGGAAAAGCGGCCGCTTCATCCTGAGCGCGAGAAAAACCACCGTCGCGAGCGCCCTGCCTGCAAGATAGTCCTCGCGGCTTAGGAGCGCGACGGTTTCCTCGATCGAGGCGGGTAGCTGCGGCATGTGTTCTCCCCTTTTGGGAGCAAGTCTACAGAGTGCGGAAATCCCGGTCCAGATAGATGAGCGACGGGCTGTGCGGACCGAAATGCAGCCCGACCACTTCTCCGAACATGACGAAATGGGTCGAGACCGGCTTGATGTCGATAAGCCGGCAATCGAAGGAGACGACCGCATCGGAAAGAACCGGCGCGCCGGTTACGAGCTTTCGCCATTCGCCCATCGCGAATCGCTCATCCACGGCCACCCCGCTCAGGCCCGCGAAGGCGGTCGCCAACGCCTGATGATGGGCCGCCAAGGAATTCAGGGCGAAGACGCCGCTCTTCTCGAAAATCGCATTGTTCTCGTTGCTGCCGTTGAGGCACACGAGCACTGTCGGCGGGTTGTCGGAAACCGAGCAGGCTGCGGTCACGGTAACGCCGCGCCTGACGCCTTCATGTTCCGTGGCCACCACCTGCACATGGCCGGCATATCGCGCCATGGCATTGCGATAAAGAGCGGGCGTGAGGAGCTGCTGGTCCGTCAAAAAATTCTCCGTGGGACCGGGAAGTCCCTCAATGTTACGCCGGATATCATGACGCCGATAGACCATTTCCACGGCGGCATCCATGCTTTTGATTTCCGGCGCTACTCCCTATAGCCGATTCTCTTTGACGCAGGCGATCAGCACGCTAAAACGCGGTTAAGCAAGGGCTTAGGAAATCATGACGTTGAGACGCATCGCCACCGCCCTCGTCCTGGCATCGGCATTTGCCCACAATGCGGCATCCGCTGCTGTCATCGGCGTGGTGGCGCCGAAAAGCGGGCCTTACGCCCTTCTCGGCACTCAGGTCCTGGAAGGCGCGCGTGCGGCAGCGGCGACCGGCGGCGACCGGCTCGTCGAGATCGACGAAACCTGCGAGGCGGGAACGGGCGGCGCGCTCGCCGATCAACTGATGGCCGCCAAGGTCGAAATTGCCATCGGCTTCCTCTGCGTCGAGACGCTGACCGAGGCGCTGCCGGTGCTGAAGAACGCGGGCATTCCCGCCGTCAGCATCTCCGTTCGCTCGAAAATCCTGATGGAAGACGCGATGCGTGGCGGCTGGCCTTTCTTCCGCATGGCGCCGGTCGAAGGCGACGAGGCGGAAAAGCTTTCCGAAATCATCCTTTCGGATTGGAAAGCCCACCCGGTCGCCGTGATCGAGGACGGCACGATCTACGGCCGGGAGCTCGCGAGCGCCGTACGTCAAAAGCTGGAAGCCGGTGGGATCGCCCCGGTCTTTACCGATACGTTTCGCCCGGGCCAGGAACAGCAGATCGCCCTGGTGCGCCGGCTTGCAAGGGCGGGCGCGACGCATGTCATGATCGGCGGCGATCGAAACGACATAGCGATCATCGCGCGCGACGCGGCGGCGGAGAATATCCCGCTGACCATCCTCGGCGGCGATACGCTGAGGGCGGCCGATCGTCCCGTTCCGCTGCGTGAAGGCGTCCTCGCGGCCGCGCTTCCCGATTACGCCGCCATGCCCGAAGCGGCACAGGCGGTTGCAGCCCTTGCGGCCCGGAACATAACTCCCGAGGGCTATATGCTGCCTTCCTATGCCGCGGTGGAACTCGCCCGCCAGGCGCTTGCCCGCGCCGCCGAGGAGAACAATCCGCTGACGGAAATCCTCGCCGATGCGACTTTCCCGACCGTGATCGGCGCGATCGACTTCGATGACGGGCACGAGCTCGCCGCCAACCCGCTTCAGCTTCAGGAATGGCGGGGGACCGCATTTGTGCCTGCCCGTCCCGCGACCGAGTGACGTATCCGACGATTGTTCCTCCGCCGAAGCGGTGATAGAGCAAGCGCGAGACAGCCGGAGACCTGCCAATGACGCTTCCCATCCGCATTGCCCCTTCAATTCTCGCCGCCGATTTTTCCAGGCTCGGCCAGGAAGTGCGCGATGTCGTGGAAGCGGGCGCCGATTGGGTTCACCTCGACGTCATGGACGGGCATTTCGTGCCCAACATCTCCTTCGGTCCGGATGTCATCAAGTCGCTGCGGCCCTACACGAAAGCCTTTTTCGACTGCCACCTGATGATCTCTCCGGCAGATCCCTATCTCGAGGCCTTCGCGAAGGCGGGCTGCGACGGCATAACCGTGCATGCGGAAGCCGGCCCGCACCTGCATCGCTCGCTGCAGACCATCCGCACGCTCGGAAAGAAGGTCGGCGTGACGCTCAACCCCGCCACACCGCTTTCCGTGCTGGAAAACGTGCTGGATGACGTGGACCTCATCCTCATCATGAGCGTCAATCCGGGTTTCGGCGGCCAGAAATTCATCCCGGCTATGGTGGAGAAGATCCGCGCCGCCAAGGCTCTCATCGGTGCCCGCCCGATCGAGCTGGAAGTCGATGGCGGCATCACCGCCGAGACGATTGGCGCCGCGACCGCTGCCGGTGCCAATGTCTTCGTCGCCGGCTCGGCCGTCTACAAGGGCGACGGCATCGAATCTTATAGGGCCAATATCGCCGGCCTGAAGGGTGCAGCGGAGCAAGGGCGCAAATGAGAGCAGCATTGCGATTATCGGTTCTGGCCATTGCGGCGGCATTCCTTGCCGGCTCCGCAACGGCTGCAGATATCGCCAGCTTCCGCCCTATCGGCTTTTCTCCGGATGGGCGCGTCTTCGCCTTCGAAGAGTTCGGCATCCAGGATGGATCGGGCTTTCCCTATTCGAACATCTACGTTCTGGATCTGGAAAAGGACGGCTATCTGCAGGGCACGCCCTACCGGGTTCGCCTCGACGACGAGAAGGCCACCCTCGCCGAAGCGCGCCGCCAGGCCCGCGATAAGGCAGAGGGGCTCATCGCCAGCCACGAGTTGGCCGATAATCCCGGCGAAATCCTCGCCTCCAATCCAGTTACAGAGGTCGACGCCGATCCCCACCGGCTTCGTTACCGCGACTATGCCGTCGTTCCGCCCGTCGGCGAGCCGAATACGCTGACCCTTGAGGAAATTCCGCAAGAACCGGACGATCGCTGCTCCGGCATGGTCGAGAAAATGGCGGCCTTCCGGTTGCGGATCACCGAGGAAGACGGCAAGCCCGCCGACCAGTTGATCCACGAGGACCAGAGGGTTCCGGCCTCCCGCGGCTGTGCGACGGGTTATCGCCTGGCTGGCGTCATGGGCGGCACGGCGATGGACCGTTCGCCCTTCAAAGTCGCGCTCGTCATGGTTCTCAGCCTCGGTTTTGAAGGCTCCGACGGCCGCTGGATCGCCGTCCCGATCAAGGCCGCGCCATAGTTTCCGCCATATCCGCCGTGCTGAACATTGAGCTTTGACCGGTTTCTTGCTACAGCGGCCCCGACGAAGCGTAGGAAGACAAAGCCCATGATCCCCCGTTATTCGCGGCCCGAGATGGTCGCTATCTGGTCCCCCGAAACAAAGTTCCGTATCTGGTTCGAAATCGAGGCTCATGCCTGCGATGCCCTGGCAGCGATCGGCGTGATCCCGAAATCGGCTGCCGAGACCATCTGGGAAAAGGGCGGCAAGGCCGAATTCGACGTCGCCCGCATCGACGAGATCGAAGCGGTCACCAAGCACGATGTCATCGCTTTCCTCACCCATCTCGCCGAGTTCGTCGGCCCCGATAGCCGTTTCGTGCATCAGGGCATGACCTCTTCCGACGTGCTGGACACCGGTTTCAACGTGCAGCTCGTGCGCGCCACGGACCTTCTGCTGGCCGACATGGACAAGTTGCTGGAGGCTTTGAAGCGCCGCGCCATCGAGCACAAGGACACCGTCACCATCGGCCGCAGCCACGGCATCCACGCCGAGCCGACGACGTTCGGCGTCAAGCTCGCTCAGGCCTATGCGGAGTTCGACCGCAACAAGACCCGGCTTCTGGCGGCCCGCGAAGAAATCGCAACCTGCGCGATTTCCGGTGCGGTCGGCACCTTCGCCAATATCGATCCCCGCGTCGAGGAGCACGTCGCGGCTGCGATGGGGCTGAAGTCAGAGCCCGTCTCGACGCAGGTCATCCCGCGCGATCGCCATGCCATGTATTTCGCGACCCTCGGCGTCATCGCGTCTTCGATAGAGCGGCTGGCGACTGAAATCCGCCATCTGCAGCGCACCGAGGTGTTGGAGGCCGAGGAATATTTCTCGCCGGGCCAGAAGGGCTCGTCGGCCATGCCGCACAAGCGCAACCCGGTTCTCACCGAAAACCTCACCGGGCTCGCCCGCATGGTGCGTTCCTATGCCATGCCGGCGATGGAGAACGTGGCGCTCTGGCACGAGCGGGACATCTCCCACTCCTCCGTCGAGCGCATGATCGGCCCGGACGCCACGGTGACGCTGGACTTCGCGCTTGCGCGCCTGACCAGCGTGATCGACAAACTGCTGGTCTATCCGGAGAATATGATGAACAATATGAACAAGTTCCGCGGGCTTGTTCATTCACAACGTGTACTTCTCGCCCTTACCCAGGCGGGCGTTTCGCGCGAGGACGCCTATCGCCTCGTCCAGCGCAATGCCATGAAGGTCTGGGAACAGGGCAAGGACTTCCTCGAGGAGCTGCTCGCCGATGCCGAAGTGCGTGCGGCGCTTTCCGAAGAGGAAATCCGCGAGAAGTTCGACCTCGGCTACCATACCAAGCATGTCGATACGATCTTCAAGCGCGTCTTCGGCTGAGCCCCATAACCGCTGAAATTGCCTGCCGCCGGCT